>JAFZWY010000021.1 GCA_017617125.1 Bacteroidales bacterium | reverse complement strand
AGCTACCGACACCTGCTTGGTCGTAGTTGCGATGCAGCCACCTACCGTTGCTGTGGCTGTTACCGTGTAGGTCGTGTTGACAGTCGGGCTGACGCTTATTGATGCGCCAGTGCCGCCGTTGCTCCATGCGTAGCTCATTGTGCCGCTGTTGCCGCTTGCACCAGCGGTGAGAGTTGACGAACTGCCGAGGCATATCGTTGCAGGACTAGCAGATGCCGTCACCGTGCCGACTGCTGGATTGTTGACAGCTACCGATACCTGTTTGGTCGTAGCCGCTGTACAGCCGCCTACCGTTGCCGTGGCTGTTACGGTGTAGGTCGTGTTGACCGTCGGGCTAACGCTTATTGATGCGCCAGTGCCGCCGTTGCTCCATGCGTAGCTCATTGTGCCGCTGTTGCCGCTTGCACCAGCGGTGAGAGTTGACGAACTGCCGAGGCATATCGTTGCAGGACTAGCAGATGCCGTAACCGTGCCGACTGCAGGGCTGTTGACAGCTACCGACACCTGCTTGGTCGTAGTTGCGATGCAGCCACCTACCGTTGCTGTGGCTGTTACCGTGTAGGTCGTGTTGACAGTCGGGCTAACGCTTATTGTTGCGCCCGCACCGCCGTTGCTCCATGCGTAGCTCATTGTGCCGTTGTTGCCGCTTGCGCCAGCGGTGAGTGTTGATGAACTGCCGAAGCATACCGTTGCTGGGCTAGCAGATGCCGTCACCGTGCCGACTGCAGGGTTGTTGACGATTACCACCGCATTTCCTGTCAAATCTGATGCCGAACATCCAGAAGCATCGGTAAGTGCTGTTAATGTGTATGTTGTTGTAGTTGTTGGCGAAACAGATACTGTTGCAGGACTGCTATTTGCTGTACCGCTTGTACCGTCGCTCAATGTATAATTAAATGGTGCAGAACCTGTAAATGTTAGCCTTACCGATGAATTTGAGCCATTGCATATAGCCGAAGATCCCGAAAGGGCAATTGTACCAGTAGGTCTATCGTTTATGGTTATCAGTTTCCAAATCGGTATAGAAACACCACAGCAGTCGCTCTTTATTAAGAGCTTTATATAATATGTACCCGCATCTAGACCCAAACTTTCCGGATCTACGATAAATCCACTCTGCGAAGAACTATACACTTCCACATAAGAAGTGTACTGAGTATTGCCATCAGTAGAAACCAAGTACCACAATA
The DNA here is from genome assembly GCA_017617125.1 of Bacteroidales bacterium. Lineage (GTDB taxonomy): Bacteria > Bacteroidota > Bacteroidia > Bacteroidales > ML635J-15 > Bact-19. Next base: position 44,349 of record JAFZWY010000021.1, on the reverse strand, counting down.
ATATATCACCAGAAACTAATGTTCCGTTATATGTATATGTCTCGGATGAACCAAAACAAATTCCATCATCACCATCTATAGAACCAAGCGTACGTTCCTGTGTAATGAATATATACGGATTGTATTGTGTTGTATTTGTAAGAGATGTATTATGCAAGCCCAATGGGAATGCCATTACAGCATTATTGCCAGAAGAAGATGATGATGTAGGGGTCTTATCGTTTACAATATAGCTAGAATTGAAAGTACCGCTATTCTTAGTTACAATAATCTGCGAGTTGGTACAACCCTGTTTCGACGAAGATCCATAGTCAATAGAGGCTACATAATTGCTAAGAGTTGTCGCATAGCCAGTTGTAGTTGGTGTACAAGCACCTGCTGTTGTTACCGTGGCAATCTTGTACGATACGCCATTGGCACCTTGTTCTCCTTGTCCGCCATTGCCGCCATTGCCGCCTCGACCACCGGAGCCACCGGAGCCACTATGTTCGCCACTAATAATATCAGCACCGCATACACTACTATTCGTGCCACCTGTGCCACCTGAACCACCTGAACCACCTGCGCCACCAGAACCTCCTGCGCCGCCAGTACCACCTGTGCCAACAGTGCCAGTAACAATATTACAATTTATGAACCTGTTGGCTAATGTTTCCGATGATCTGTCGTCGTACAGATAAGCTCCGAACGAAGAACCGCCGCTATATCCACCGGCACCGCCACAGCCACCACAGCCGCCAGCACCACCACCGCCACCGGAGCCTCCACTCCTTTCGCAGCCGCCAAATGTAGCATCTGTGCCGCCACCGCCACCACCGCCTTTTCCGCCGGTACCATAAGTTCCCTCACCGCCACTTCTAGCTGTTGTTCCCTTAAAATATTCCCCGAAGTATGTTGAATTATTACTTACTGATGCCTGCTGCCCAGCATAAGATGTTCCTGCACTACCTGCACTGCCTGCACTGCCATTACCACCATTGCTTCTTTTTCCTCCACCAGAACCGCCTCCGTTATAGCCTGCAGATCCATTAGACCCATCTCTTCCCCCACTACCGCCAGATGTCCCATTAGCGCCAGAGCAAGAAGAGTTTGTTCCTCCGCTACCACCATAAGTAGTGTTGTTATCACTGTCTCCACCTCTACCATTAGTTCCATTACCGCCAGCAGTTCCTGCTGTACCTGTTGCCCCAGCCTGTCCTGCACTAGCATTTCCTGGTTTCAACTGGCAGCGTATAAACTCATAGCTACTACAACGGCTTAAATGTACTGCATAAGTGGAAACGCCATAAGGATTTCCACTGATTTTCACATCATCAATACAACAAGCATAAAACGAAGTGTTGTAATTCCAGTAGAAACATACATAAGCACCAGAAGGAACACTGCTTAGATCGACCGTATGCTCAGTATATGATGTTGTAGAAGTAATCACCTCCAGTTCAACGAAATTTGCACAAGCGGCTTCTGTCTTTGCTGTAACATAACCGACTCTGAGTTTACCAGCAGTGCTACTTTCCATTTTTGACCAAAAAGAAAGCAATTTAGTGCTCAATGAAGTATTATAAGGAACCACAGCGTACGCCTTGTCTCCATTATCCGTGGCATTACCAGCCTCCATATGCAGAGAATTGTTGCCAGAATGTATATATATATAACTGCCCGTTCCAGTAACTACTTGCGGTTTTACAATATTACCATTTGTACCATTTACATAGCTTAACCAATTTGTAGGAACAGAACCATTGGTACTATATGATGTAACAGCAGTAGTACCCTCAAAGCCTTCCGAATAGTAGATAGTACTTGAAGAGGATGGAGCAGCTTCGGTTGATACAATAATGTCTTGCAACTTAAAGCCACTTACATCTTTTCCTTCTACCGCCACCAACCTCGGAGCGTTATTGTCAACCTGCAAGTTACTATTCTGTCTTTTTATGGTTGTAGTTGCTGGGCCCTTTGTCCACACTCCACTTGCGGTATTTGCCGTCCATTGTCCGTCGATTATCACATTGCTGATAAGATTTACAGGGGCGGAAATATTGTAATTACCGCTTGCCATACGGACAATTGCTGGGTTACTAGCAGTTCCGCCTGTTGCAAGAGTGAGAGCCTTGGCAAGAGTCTTTACCGGCTGGGTACTCGTTCCTGAATTTGAATCGTTACCACTTGTTGCACAATATATTATCTTAGTACCACAATTAGAATTTGATCCTCCCGAAGATTCCTGCAAATCAATCCTTATAAGATAATCGGCAGTTTCATCATCAGCAAAATTGTCAACAATGATATAATATGTATTCCCACTAGTCAAATCCATTTCGTAGTCATCCTCCTCCGATGTACAATATAATGTCGCTGTGGTATTGCTACACGAAGTGCTTATATAAAAGTCAGGATCACCAGAAATACCATTTAAAGTAAACAGATAGGTTCCACTTTGGTACGGAGTAAATGAATACACGTGTTCTTCGCCTGGCTCGTCCCAGCCACAATCATCACCGTCGTTATATGTATTCCACAAACCCATATAACCAAGCTCTCCCTCATAGTTCACACCTAACTGAATATCAGCGATGCTATTGCAAGGATTGGGCATATAAATGGCATACAATGTCATATTAGACGACACCGTTACTGTACTTCCATTAGAATAAGCAGTACCCGAACCATTGCTATTTGTATTCCAACCTGCAAACATATTACCGTTACTACAAGTTATACCACCCCAAGGCACGGTGACACTTGTACCATTAGCCACCGTCTGCGAAGCTGGTTGTCCCGATGCTGTACCTGTACAGTTAGTTGAAATGTCGTATGTAATTGTCGGATTGACCGTTATGGTATATGTAAGCTGCAACGGGCAAATGTCTTGGTTGCTTGGTGTAATTGAAGCCGTTACTGTAGTAGAACCCAAACCACTACCAGTAATTGTAGCAGAATTACCATTGCCTGCCACCGTTACAATTGAAGTATTGGCAGATGCCCATGATACAGTATAACCTGTTGTATTGTTAACATTTAGTATAGCAGTCTGATTCGTGCCAAGTGATTGTGCTGCCGAGCCGTTTATAGCAAATGTACCAGAAGGGTTGTTGCAGGTGAAGCATTGTATCTGTATGCTAGCAGCAGAACTGGCAGATTCAACCGTTAGTGTTGGGATTGTAGCAGTAATCTTTGCCTGTCCATTGCCTGACTTAGAACCATTGCTCGAAGATGTATTGGTTAAAGTGGATTTTATATAACCGGAACCGCCTCCATGACCTTGAACCAATTCAGCGGAATATGTATCCTGAGCATCTTGTCTGTTTCCACCGCCATACCAGCCGCCTCCGCCGCCAGAAGGACCATATCTATAATTAGTTTTACCAGTATATGAGGCACCTTGTCCGAATGAACCTCCGTTTCCTGCTGTGGTTTGATTGGCAGTATAAGTATATGAACCTCCAGTATATCCAGATGATGTTGAGCCACCACCAGCATATCCTACATAACCACCATTAGTACTAGTTCCATTATTTAAATAATAACCGCTACCGCTGCCGCCACCAGCCACAATAAGCACATTGTCTTGTTGCGAAGACAAAGAACTTAGTACACCGGAAACTGTCGCTATATGCGTGGCACCGCCACCACCCTGAGGCAAAGACCAGCCTCCACTATAATAATGAACCACTGAACTACCGCCACCATTATAACCGCCAGCAATGGAAGTTCCACCACTAGTCGGTGTCGTCGTATTTGCAGTTGGCTGTTGTCCAACAACTACATACAATATACTGCCTGCAGTTGGAGAAGACAATGTTCCTTTAGAATAACCTCCATAACCGCCATAGTATGTTGAACTATATGAACCGCCCTGTGCGCCCCATACTTCCAACAGGAGCGAGGTTGCTCCCTCTGGTACGGTATATGTCTGAACGCCACCGTTATAAGAAAAGGTTTGCGATGGAGAACTTGTACTTGCCACCCTTTTTTCCAACCTGCAATATACAGTTGTACCACTTATAGTTGGATAGCTTAGAGTATTATTATTTGTACCCGAAATTCCGCTTGTAATTTCTGCTGTACAGGCAGCATCTGAGTACCAATGATATTCGCATCCCGATGGCATAAAGCCAGAGATACTTGCAACAAGTATTGCATTTTCGGTACCGCAACGTGGTAGAGGATTTGTATTTTGCTGTGCAATGGTGGGCGTAGGTAAAACCACATTGACAGTATGCGTTGCCGTTGCGGAGCAATATCCATCATTTTCGGAAATTGTGGCAGTTATTGTTGCACTACCAACGCCAACAGCAGTTACAACACCATTAACAACAGTTGCTACATTGGTATTAGAAGAAGTGTATGTTACCGTTCCGCTTCCTACCGAAGGTGTTGCAATGCAATTTATGGTTGAACCTATGGTTACTGTGGTCGGACTGCTACCAAAAGAAAGGGTACGAGGAGTACAAGGACAGGAAACGCTGACAGTGTAAGTAACGGGACTGGTTCCAGAACAATAATCCGCTATAAGGTAATATGTATGGCCTCCAGTAAGTGTGACTGTTTGGGTACCTGAACTCCAACAAGCAACACTAGTACCAGTATTGCTACGCGATTCCATAAGGAAAAAGTCGGGATCTCCTGATGTTTGCATAGCAGAGAACGTATAATTGCCAGTCACTGGTGCAGTGTATACATAGATATTTTCCTCACCTGGTTCCGACCAGCCACAAGAGCCTGAATAACTACTCCAGTTACCACCTGATGAAGACAACGAACCTTCGTAGGTGACGCCGCACTGCATAGTAATGTCGGGAGGCGCCGCACAAGTCCTAGAAATAGTGAAACCTGCCGTAGATGTATTGGTGCTTGAATAGTGTGCCACATAAACATAATATGTTGTCCCCGCATGCGTGGTATAAGTAAGTGTTTCTGACGTACCTGTTGTACCGTCTTTATAAGCGACTTGCGTTAAATTACCACAAGAACCTTCCGCTAAAACTATTTTATGATCATAACCCGATGCAGCAACAACAGTTATATCTGTTGAAGCGCCATTTCCTACAAAGGTGTACCAAACACCATAATTTGAAATGGTAGCTCCTGATATGCCGTGCGCCACTCCTGTGGTTCCAACGGTTGTCCCTACTAGATTGGAAGTTCCACAAGGAAGCGATGTTGCATTTGCACAAGTAGCATTTGCTGGTGGCGGACAAGTTCGCGAGATTGTGAATGCACCGGTATTAGAACTTGTTCCACTACTACTATAATATGCAACATAAACATAATAGGTGGTGCCAGCCGTTGTCGTAAAGGTGTATGTGTCGTTAGATGTAGTACCATTACCACTATCATTATAACCAATCCAAGTGAAATTTCCGCATGAACCACTGACAATTGATATCTCACTATCATAATTCGTGGCATTGACCGTGATTGTCGTCGAGCCACCATTGCCTGTAAACTTATACCAGACACCATAATTTGAAGTAGAAGCACTACTCGGCAATCCGTGTGCCACGCCAGCTGTTCCTACCGTTGTGCCGTTGAGTGTTGTACCGCAATCAAGAGTGGTGGCGGTGGAACAGGTTGAGTTTGCGGGACCGGAGGCGTAGGTAACTTGTATGTTGCTACGACTCCCATCAACAGTACCTGTAACACCTGTGCCAGGGTCTGAAGAATCTGAATGCTTATACCAATGTGTATCTGTAACTGAAGTATAGTAGCAATTACGAGAGCATCCACCAGAAGTGGTGCAACCTATTCCTTTCACCGCCACAAGCAATGCCTTGCCGGCTTGGTGTGAAAAGTTTGTCGAGAAATTATAAGTGTTCCAGCCGGTAGTTGTTGAACGGGATCCGCTATACACTTGAGTAGCTCCCGATGTGAAACTTGAAAATGTAGTGCTTGAGCTCAAAGTGGTGGAAGCGTCCACGTCCTTTACCCAGATGGTCATTGGGGCGCTGCTCGTGCTTCCACTGGAAATGTTCCAGGCGATGCTGGAGATGGTGCAAGCATTGTTCAAGAATGATGCTGCACTAGGGGTGTAGAGATAAACATCATATTGATAACCCCAAAAACCAGGCATTGGATAATAATTGGTGCTGGTACCTGTGCCTATGGTAACCGTGGTTTGTGTAAAAGCAATATTGCCAAAAAACAAACAGAAAACAATTAATAAGGCAAATGTATTTAGGAAGTACAAAGTACGATTTACGATTGGCTTCGCCGAGCTGAAGGTTAGCTTCGCAGAATTTATGGTTGACAAAGCCGCACTTTTCGAGACTTCGTCAGATCTGGTGCATAGTTCGGGGGACGAAGATCCTGAAAATATATTTGTTTGAATATTTATGCAATTTGTATAATTTTCGGCTTTCGAATTATAAATTCCGTATTTTAATTGCTGTTTCCCCATAAATACCACCTTTTTTTATTTCACAACACTCTTAATATCACCAACTTTGTCCTATACTTCTAATTTCATATGGAAACCGCTGATGACAATACAATAAATATCTTATATCGGACAAATGCGCACTACTGCACATAATAATATCATGATTATCAAAACCTAACATCATATATCAATCCTCAATAAAATAACGACCTTCAAAGTTAATAATTATTTAATAATCATTGTTATTCTAATCTAGTATTTATATTAAGGTTATTATAGCAAAGGATAAAATATGTTATTTAGCATACCAATCTAATTATTCCGAGACTAAATAATAACTATTTATCGTCTTATATATCAGTGCAATAAAAGTAAAAACGACAAAAAAAGAAAACGATGCAAAAAAATTACATCGCTGTAAACCTTCAAATTATCAATTCGTTATATCATTAATTTGGTGGATCATTGCATTCGACGCAAATCATTGCGTCGCTACAGGATTACCGCGTCTTCCATTCTTTTCACAAAATCGACAATCTGCGATAGACTGCTGATGCCTTCGAGACGCATTATCAAACGTTCGTTGTGCTGCTTGATGGTAAGGTTGCGGGGATTGTTCTGGGCAAATTGCAGAATAGAAATGAATAGCTTCGACGAATAATAGTCCGACTTCTGGTCCTGCGGGAAATAGCCGAGGAAAACGCCATTCTTAATGGCAATCTTCTGGAAACCAAGCCTTACCGCCATCCAACGTAACTTTACCATATCGAACATCTTCTCGGTCTCATCAGGAATCTTGCCAAAGCGGTCAACAAGCATATCGCGGAACTTTTCCAGCTCCTGCATGTCCTTCAGCTCGTCCATCTGGCGGTACAACTTTATGCGCTCCGAGGTGCTCGATATGTAATAATCGGGAATCATCAGGTCGAGGTCTGTTTCCATATAGCAGTCGCGCAAAACGGGTGTGTGCTCACCTTCCTCGTCCTTGAAAACATCGTGGAATTCAGTCTCTTTCAGCTCGTCGATAGCCTCGTTCAGAATCTTGTTGTAGGTCTCGAAGCCGATGTCGGCAATGAAGCCCGATTGCTCGCTTCCGAGGATATTTCCTGCTCCGCGAATGTCCAAATCCTGCAAGGCGATGTTTATTCCGCTACCAAGTTCGCAAAACTCCTCGATTGCCTTCAGACGACGTCGTGCATCGGGAGTAAGCAGGTCGAGTGGCGGGGTGAGCAGATAGCAGAAAGCCTTGCGGTTGCTTCGGCCAACACGCCCGCGAAGCTGATGCAAGTCACTGAGACCGAAATTGTTGGCGTTATTTATTATAATGGTATTGGCGTTGGGAATGTCAACTCCGTTTTCGACAATCGAGGTACTGATTAGCACATCGTAGTCGCCACGCATAAAGTCAAGGATAATCTTCTCCAGCTCCTCGCCGTCCATCTGCCCGTGAGCAACGACGGTTTTCACCTCGGGACAAATCTTGGCTATCTGGTTCTGAACCTCGTAGATGTTCTGTATGCGGTTGTGAACGAAGAAAACCTGTCCGTTGCGTCCCACCTCGTAGTAGATGGCATCGCGGATAACATCGTTGTTGAATGCGTGAAGCTCTGTTGCAATCGGCTGGCGGTTGGGCGGTGGCGTTGTTATCACCGACAAGTCGCGGGCACCCATGAGCGAAAACTGCAAGGTTCGCGGAATAGGTGTGGCGGTAAGCGTGAGCGTGTCGATGTTGACCTTCATCTGCTTGATCTTTTCCTTTACCGAAACGCCGAACTTCTGTTCCTCATCGACTACCAGCAAGCCCAAGTCCTTAAACTCAACCGACTTGCCGACAAGCTTATGAGTACCTATAATAATATCTATCTTGCCTGATTTTAGGTCGGCAAGCGTCTCGCGGATTTCCTTAGCCGACTTTAGACGGCTGATGTAGGAAACCGTCACTGGAAGATTCTTCAGTCGTTCCGAAAATGTCTGGTAGTGCTGCAAGGCGAGAATCGTTGTAGGCACAAGCACAGCCACTTGCTTTCCATCGACCACGGCCTTGAAAGCCGCACGGATTGCAAGTTCGGTCTTGCCAAAGCCTACGTCGCCACAGATAAGGCGATCCATCGGTACTTCCGATTCCATATCGGCCTTTATCAGCTCGTTGGTTTTGCTCTGGTCGGGCGTATCCTCGTACATGAACGACGATTCCAACTCGACCTGCATATACGAGTCGGGCGAAAATGCAAAGCCCTTCTGCTCACGTCGTTTTGCGTAAAGCAAAATCAAATCGCGCGCTATATCCTTGATATTCTTCTTGGTACGTTCCTTCAGGCGCTTCCAGTGTCCCGAGCCAAGACGATGTATAACAGGCGGTTCGCCATCCTTGTCGCGGTATTTTGAAATACGGTGCAGAGAGTGGATGTTCACATAGAGCAAGTCGTTTTCGCCGTAAGCCAGCGTGACAACCTCCTGCATACGCCCGTTGTGGTTTATCTTCTGCAAACCCACGAAACGTCCGATGCCGTTATCAACGTGAACGATGTAGTCGCCAGGATGCAACTCCTTGATTTCTTGTAAGGTAAGTGCGTTCGCCTTCGAAATGCTCTTGGTGGAATATCGGTGGTAACGCTCGAAAATCTGATGGTCGGTATAGACGCAAGTGCGAGTGTCGCTATCGACAAAGCCCTCGTGCAACGAAGCGTTTACGCCAACAAAGTCGGGATTTTCGCCCTTGTCGGCAAAAATGTCGCGCAGACGCTGCAACTGCTTGTCGTTGTTGCTGAAGATATAGGTCGTGAAACCGTTTTCTGAATTCTGCTTTAGGTTGGAAATGAGCAGGTCGAACTGCTTGCTGAAAGCAGGCTGCGGCTCGGTGGAAAAATGTATCTCGTCGGTAGCTGCAAAAAACGACCGCGACGACATCTCCACTACGGCACGCGCTTTCGCCTCAGCGACAAACTGTTCCTTGCCGATAAGGTTCGACTGCGGATTTATTATATAGGTATCCTCGTCGAGGATTTCTTTTTCCGAAATTTCACTGTAGCGTGTCTCGGCAAGCTTGTAATTCTTTTCTATACTGTCGATTACATAGTCGGGAGAATCCACCCAGAGCACAAAATCGCGATTTATAAATTCGAAAATCGAAATTCTGTCCTCTACGGTCTGCTTGTCGTAGATGTTCGGAATGATGCGCACTTTGCGCAATTTTTCGGTCGAGCCTTGTGTTTCGGGGTCGAACTCGCGGATTTTCTCAACCTTGTCGTCGTCGAAATCGATACGGTATGGCTTTTCGGCTCCATACGAGAACACATCGATAAGGCTTCCGCGCACGGCAAAACTGCCAGGTTCGAACACAAAGTCGTCGCGGTTGAAATTCCAATCGTTGAGCACATCGATAAGCTTTTCCATCGACAGTTCGTCGCCGACAGCCACATTGAAGGTATTGCGCGTAAGTTCGCGAGTGCGAATCACCTTTTCCATCACCGCCTCGGGGTAGGTGACTATGACGAATCCCTTGCGCGTAGCATTAAGGCGCGACAGCACCTCGGTCTGCATCACGATGTTCGACTTGTTCTCCTTCATGTACTCGATGGAACGCTTGAAGGCACTGGGGTAGAACATCACCGCCTCTTCGCCAAGAATTCCAACAAGGTCGTCGTACGAGTACGAAGCGCTTTCCTTGTCGGGAAGCACAAGGCAGAAAGTTGTGCCCATATCGGCAAACGCAGCAGCCACGGCATACGACTTTGCCGAACCAGCAAGACCGCAAAGCTGCACCTTGGCCTGTCCGCCGTTTGCCAGCAGGCCTGTCAGCTTGTCGAAGTTGGGATTCTGCGATATGCGCGAGAGGAGTGAGTTCATTATCAGCTATTTATAACTCATTCATCACAAAGGACGAATGTTTCTATTCCCCTTTCTTTTTCAACTCTTCAATCTGCTTTTCCAGCATTTCAATCTTCTTTGCCATGTCGTCGAGCTGCTTGAAGCGCACATACAGACGCTGATACTTGCGGGCATCCATTGCTGGGGCACCCATCAAGGCAGTGTTTTCTTCCTTCACAGTGCCAGCAATTCCTGCCTTGGCCTGCATCTTGGTGCGGTTGGCAATGTTGGAATGCGGACCTATTCCCACCTGACCGCCGAACATACAGTTTTCACCGATTTTTGCCGAACCGGCGATTCCGCCCTGGGCTGCCATAACGGTATTCTTGCCAATCTCGACATTGTGAGCCACGTGGTTGTGGTCGTCGAGCTTTACGCCACGGCGGATTATGGTGGAACCGGCAATTGCACGGTCAATGGTAACAAGCGCACCAAGTTCCACATTGTCCTCGATGACAACATTTCCAATCTGTTCAATCTTCTCGAACTCACCGTCGGGATTTGGCGCAAAACCGAAGCCGTCGGCACCTATGACAGTATTGGAGTGTATTATGCAGTTCTTTCCGATTTCGCAATCGTAGTAAATCTTAACGCCAGGATATAATATGGTATTGTCGCCGATTTTTACATTCTTGCCGACATAGCATAGCGGATGCACCTGCACATTGTCGCCCAACACGGCATTCTTGTCGATGTAGGCAAAACCGCCGATGTAGCAACCTTTGCCAACCTTTGCTGTGCGATGAATCTTGCTACGCATTTCATGGCCTTTGGGAGTCTGCTTTACGGCGTAGATGTGGAGCAAATCGGCAACCGACTTGTAGGCATCGGGGACGCGAATCAAAGTGGCGGAAATCTCATCATGAGGCTCAAAGCTGTTGTTTACAATCACAGCCGAAGCCTTGCTGGTATATATATATTGCTCATACTTGGGGTTTGCTAAAAACGAAATGGCTCCTGGTTCTCCGTATTCTATTCTTGCGAATTTCGAAATCATAACCGAACCGTCGCCTTCGACCTTGCCGCCTAGCATGTCGGCAATTTCCTTTGCTGAATATTCCATTGTCTCAATAATTACAATACGAAATGCAAAGTTAACAAATAAAATCGGGGGAACAATAAAAAAACCTCCGAAAGCTTGGGATTCTAACGGAGGTTAAAATAAAGTTTGATAATATGAGGGCAATTTAAATAACCAGACTACTTTCGCTGTCTGATTGTGATGCAAAAATAACTACTTATTACATACTGGCAAGCATATTTTTTCAATATTAGACAAGTAGTATATTTTTATCTACAATATGACACACTTTTTATATACTTTCAGATACGCTCTTCTCCTTTTTTTGTCAAAAAAAGCCTTTCGTACCCTACGAAGTGCCATATAAGCATCAAAAAAACAACAGCAGGCATCTGCACTTGCTTTTTCGAACACAAAAATATAGATTTTTTATCAATAGGCAATAATAATTATTCCCTACTGATAAAAAGTTATTTGGTTTTTTACCAAACAAAACACAAGTCATTAATGGTATTATAATTCGCACTTACTGCAAAATACTGACAGCCAGTATATTACCAGAAAATTTCACATCTGCTACAAAACCAAAAAAAAATTTTCTCCATTACAAATCAAAGGATTAATTTTACAACCGATTATTAATAATAAACTATAGGATTATGAAGATAATTAATTTAGGTGGCAAGGGAAGCTTACTCGACCAGTTTCTGTCGGAAGTAAGGGACGTTCAGATTCAACAGGAAAGATTGCGTTTCCGCAACAACCTCACGCGCATAGGCGAAATTATGGCATACGAAATCAGCAAACGCCTACCTTTTGCAGAGGAAGACGTTATAACACCTCTCGGCATCGCCACGGTACCAACGCTCAAGGATCAGCCAGTACTAGCGACTATCCTTCGCGCAGGACTTCCGATGTACAAGGGATTCCTCAACTTTTTCGACCATGCCGAAAGCGCTTTCGTTGCAGGCTACCGCAAATACAAAAAGAACGGCAAGTTCGAAGTAAAAATCGACTATATAACATCGCCGTCAATCGACGACAAACAAGTAATAATATGTGACCCGATGCTCGCTAGTGGCAGCAGCATCGAATTGGCATACAAGGGACTGCTCGAATACGGAACGCCTAAGCACGTGCACGTGGCCGCCGTCATCGCAAGCCGCGAAGGACTCGACTACATCGAAAGGGTTCTGCCCGAAAGCACGATAACCGTATGGACCGGAGCTATCGATGACGAACTTACAGTAAAATCGTACATAGTCCCAGGAATGGGCGATGCCGGCGACTTGGCCTTCGGAGAAAAAACAGAATAAACGAATGGACAATTGATAATTGACAATTAATAATTATTAAAATAGGTAAAGACGCAAAATCTTGCGTCTCAATAAAAAAAATGAAAAAACTCATCATAATTCTTGCATTCGCAACAGCCTACACATTATTATCGTGCAAAGGCGAAACCGAAAAACCAATTCCAGAAGTACTCACAACCGACACTCTTGCAACCGTTTACGACTACTCCGTAACCGACACTTTCGACAGCGGTGAAACACGTCGCATAAAATTCTTCGACAAGGCCGACACCACTACGGCAAAATATGAAAAACGCTACTACAAGAACGGCAACATCTGCATGGAAGGTCCACTCGACAGCGATGGGCTTCGCGACGGACGCTGGACTGCATGGTACGAATGCGGCAAAGTATGGAGCGTCGGCGACTACAAACACGGCCTGCGCCACGGCGACAACAAGGTATATTACGTAAACGGACAGGTGCAGTACAACAAGTCGTATGTAAACGATACTGCCGAAGGCATCTGGACATTCCACCTCGAAGACGGCACCGAAGCCATGAAGGTTATTTACGAAAAGGGTAAAGTTATTGAACAAGTTCAACTTATAAACACCCCTGACAGTTTAAGAAATCTTTCACGTTAACGTACGTTTCTTTGGCATAATTTTGCGACCAGAAAAATTATAAATTAAAAATACAAATGAAAAGATTCACACTCTTGCTGTTCGCTTTGATATTAGGCATTGGAGCAGCATTTTCGCAGGGAATGGCACTTTCCGACAAGTTGCCAAACGACCCTAAAGTAATCGTAGGCAAACTCGACAACGGGCTTACCTATTATATTAGACAGAATTCAATTCCCGAAAATCGTGCAGAACTCACACTTGCCGTATATGCAGGTTCTGTTCTCGAAACCGAAGAACAGCGCGGTTTGGCTCACTTTACCGAGCACATGGCATTCAACGGAAGTACGCACTTCAGCAAGAACGAACTTGTAAACTACCTTGAATCGATAGGTATGCAGTTCGGTCACGAAGTAAACGCATATACTTCGTTCGACGAAACAGTATACGGCATCAAGGTGCCGACCGATAGCAGCGAATTCATCGACAAGGGCTTGCTCGTACTTTACGACTGGGCTCACGAACTTTCGTTCGACGACGATATGATTAACGACGAAAGAGGCGTTATCCACGAAGAATGGCGTTTGAGCCAGGGTGCACAGGAACGCATCCAGACCAAAATGCTCAATGCATTGTTCAACGGTTCGAAATATGCAGAACGCACCCCGATAGGCCTTATGGAAGTTGTCGACAACTTCGACCCGAAGGTAATAAAGGACTTCTACAAGACATGGTATCGTCCAGACCTTATGGCTGTTATAATCGTTGGCGACTTCGACGTTGCCGACATGGAAGCTCGCGTAAAGAAACTCTTCTCGCAGATTCCTGCTCCCGAAAATGCAAAGCCACGTCCAGTAGAAATCATTCCTGACAACAAGGAAACTATTGTTTCGTTTGCAACCGATCCCGAATGTCCTCAAACTATGATCCAGATTCTCTATAAGCACCCGCAGACCAAGACCGTTACAGTAGCAGATGCTCGCCGCGATATGGTTTCGATGCTTATGTCGCAGATGTTGTCGGCACGTTTCGCCGAAATCGCCATGTCGCCAAATCCTCCTTTCGTACAGGCTGCCGGAGCTTACTCGTCGTTCATGGGCGGAAAGGACGCATTCATGAACTTCGCAATGCTTCAGAACGACAAGATCGAAAACGCAGTAAGAGTTCTTGCAACCGAAAACCAGAGAATGATTCAGCATGGATTTACCCAGACCGAGCTTGACCGCGCAAAGAAGGACATGCTTAAAATGATTGACAAGCAGTACAACGAACGCGACAAGCAAAAATCTGAAAGCTATGTAAAAGAATACCAGGCTAACTTCATGCCGCCTCACTCAGTATACATGAGCGCCGAATACGAACACCAGCTCTACAACAAGTATATTCCAGAAATCACACTTGACGAAGTCAACAACTATGCTACCACAATGATTACCGACGAAAACTGTGTTGTTTTCGCTATGGCTCCCGAAAAGCCAGGTTCAAAGCTCCCGACCGAAGCACAGATTAGAAAGGCTTTCGAGGAAGCAAACCAGACCAGCACAGAACCTTACGTCGACAAGGTTGCCGACAAGCCTCTCGTAGATGCTCTCGGACCTAAGGGAAAGGTTGCAAAAAAGGCTACCAACAAGGATTTCGGATACGAAACCTGGACTTTGAGCAACGGTGTTAAGGTTGTTATCAAGCACACCGACTTCAAGGCCGACGAAATCACAATGACAGCAAAGAGCGAAGGCGGTTACTCAAAATACAATGCAAATGACGCTCTCACGATTCAATGCATTACCGACGTAATGGACGAAAGCGGTCTCGGTAACTACGATGCAACCGAACTTCAGAAATACCTCTCTGGCAAGAATGCTCACGTATCGCCATACATCGGTGAAACCGAAGAAGGTTTCGTCGGCGGATGCGACGTTGAAGGTTTCGAAACAATGCTCGAACTTGTATACGCTTATTTCACACAGCCTAAGTTCAACGAAGATGCTTTCAAGTCGTACATCGAAAAGCAGAAGGGTCTGCTCGAAAACGCAAGCCTCGACCCGCAGAGCGTATGGCAGGATTCGATGAGATGGCTCATGGCCAACTACAGCGAATACCGCAAACCTATGACTCCAGCTATGCTCGACGAAGTTAACTTCAAGAACATGAGCAAGTTCTACAAGCAGCGCTTCAACGACCCATGCAACTTCACATTCTACTTTGTCGGCAATATCGACAGCAAGAAGGCAAAGCCGATAATTGAAAAATACCTGGCATCGCTCGAAACTGTTCAGCGCACCGAAACTTTCGTCGACCTCGGCATTCGTCCTCCTAAGGGTGGTATCGAAAAGGATGTTAAGAAAGGTAAGGACGACAAGTGCATCGAAATCATAATGTTCCACGGTGATTTTGAATACAATGCAGAGAACAACACCGAAATCGATGCTGTCTGCAAGATCCTCACCACCAAGCTCCTCGAACAGATCCGCGAAAAGGAAAGCGGCGTATATTCTATAGGTGCATATCCTATGACTTCAAACAAGCCTACAGGAAGATATGCAGTCCAGATTTTCTACAGCTGCGACCCTGCAAGAGAACCCGAACTCAAGGAAAAGATTTTCAACGTTATCAAGTCTCTCCAGAACGGTGAAATCAACGATGAAGAAATCGCAAAGACCATCGAGAAGAAGAGACGCGAACACGAAACCGAAGTTAAGGAAAACAGATACTGGAGAGGCCTCATCATTGACCTTGTAGAGGGCGACATTACTCCCGAAGAGGCAAAGAGCGAAGATGCACGTATCAATGGCATCAACAAAGACCAGATGACAAAGGCTGCCGGCAAATACTTTAAGTTCGACAGCTACGTAAAGGTTCGCCTTGTACCTGAAAAATAACGGCTTTTTCATATTTTTAAGATAAGGGGTGCGTCTTTATGGCGCCCCCTTTTTTTATGGTATTAACAGCATACGTTTAATTAAATGCCTTTTTCTTCAACAATTTCAGTGTAAAAACCATTTATTTTTGCATCTGAAACATAAAATACATATTATGCGATCAATTATTGCAATATCAATCTACCTGCTATTTCCAATAATTATAGTTTCGGCATTCCACAAATGGAAAATACTACAAAAAATAGGCACAGTTATATTGGCCTATGCTGTAGGCATAATAATGAGCCTCACCGGATTCGTCACTTTCGACCCCTGCACAGCCGAGGCAGCAACCTTCGAAAGCATACAGAAGCTGATAATGAACATCTCGGTTCCTATTGCCATTCCGCTTATGCTGTTCAACTGCGACTTCAAGCTATGGACACGTTCTCTGCCTAAAACTATACTTGCCCTTGTGGGTGGAATAATAGCAATCGCAACTGCTGTAATTACCGGATTTTTCATCTTCCGCAATTCGGGCGTAAACGACATTGCAAACGTTTCGGCAATGATGACAGGCATATACACTGGCGGAACCATGAACTTCAACGCTTTGGGCGCTGCACTTGGTGTTGACCCGACAACCATAACACTTGTGCTTACCTTCCAGATGCTCATTACATTCCCACTTATACTATTCATAACAGGTGGCGGATACAAATTTTTCAGAAAGATACTGCCATTTCCAGACGAATCGTCGGCAATAGTAAGCCACGGCAGCAAGAAAATGGAAGAACATGGCATAGAAAATTATGGCAAGATGCTCAACAAGAAAGTCTTCCCAAGGACAATGCTCGGTCTGCTCCTGTCGATCGCATTCCTTGCCGTTGGCGCAGGTTTGTCGCTCTTGCTCTACAACCTTGGCGTCGTAGGCGACAAGGAAGCTGGCACGGGCAAACTCAACGAACTTGTAATCATCCTTACCATCACCACCCTATCGATTATAGCATCATTCTCGAAGAAAATCCGCGAACTGCCGAAAACTTTCGAACTTGGCATGATTTTCATTTTGATATTCAGCATAGTAGTAGCATCGCAGTTCAATCCGTACAACATCGACATGTCGGCTGTTTCGCTCGGACTGTTCGTGCTGTACATAATGCTGGTGTCAGTAATTGTCCACATTATATTCTGCCGTTTTGCAAAAATCAACGGCGACCTATACACCGTGGCACAAGTGGGGCTTTTCTGCTCGCCGCCATTTATTCCGCCGGTAGTAGGTGCAATGGGCAACAAGAAAGTGCTTATCAGCGGTATAGTAATAGGACTTATCGGATATGCAATCGGCACTTACATGGGTGTCGGCATCGCTTATCTCTTAAAATTATTCTAAACGCCTAAAAATCAACATCATGAGGAAACTTATAACACTTGCCATTATTGCCCTCATCGCAATCAACGCAATGGCAACAACAGAAGCAAAAGACACATCGAAGGTCAAGACTGGATGGAACTTCGGCATATTGCCGAGCATCGCATACGATGCCGACCTCGGATTCCAGTTCGGTGCTTTGTCGAACATATACTATTACGGTGACGGAAGCCAATATCCCGAATACATACATTCGTTCTATGTGGAGGCCGCATACACAACCAAAAGATACGGACTTTTCCGTTTCTTCTACGACTCCAAATACCTTATCCCCGACCATCGTCTAACTATTGACGTATCGTACCTGCCCGACGCAATGTGCGACTTCTACGGCTACAACGGCTACTCGACATTGTACCACATGGGCTGGCACAATGCAAAGAAGGACTCGAGCGAATACCTTTCGCGTGCATTCTACAAGTACAAGCGCGACCTTGTACGCGTTGCCGCCGACATCGAGGGAACAATCTCTGGTTCGTGGAAATGGAATGCAGGCCTTGGCGTACTGGGATATATGATTGACGAGTGCGACATTGCCATGCTCAACGGCAAGCGCCAGCCGACAGACATCAAATATCTCGACCCGTCGGTTCAGGGACTTTACGAGCTATACCGCAACTGGGGCATAATAAAGCCCGACGAAGCCAACGGAGGATGGCATCCGTACGTACGTGGCGGCATCACCTTCGACAGCCGCGACAAGCGCTCAAACCCGTCGCGAGGAATTTATACAGATGCGTTCTTCACCTACTCGGCGGCATTCGGCAAACAAACCGAATACAACAACCTGAAGTTCAACTTCACATTCAGACACTATGTGCCGATATACAAGGACAGAATCACTCTGGCCTACCGAATCGGAACGCAAAACACAATTGTAGGCGAATCGCCTTTCTACATGAACACCTACCTAAACACACTTTTTATACAACGTGTTATATACGAAGGACTTGGTGGCGGAAACTCGTTGCGTGGAATTATGCGTAACAGAATTCTAGCTAATGGTTTTGCCTACGCGAATGTTGAACTCAGGACAAAAATTGTAACCTTCGACATAGGCAAGCAGCACTTCTATATCGGCTTGAATCCGTTCTTCGACATAGGTATGGTAACCCAGCCTTACAAACTTGACGAAAATGAAGTAAGAACAGCCATTTCTACCAACAACATAGCAACTGGCCGCACCGACAAGTTCGAAGACTACTTCAACCTCTCGAACAAAGAAATCTACAAGCCGCATTCAGCAGCAGGCGTTGGATTAAAAGTCGCCATGAACGAGAATTTTATTCTTTCTGTCGACTGGGCAACTGCACTAAACAAGCAGGACAATGGCAAAATGTTGAATTTCTATGTGAAGATGGGATATCTATTCTAGTCCCCTACCGTCATTTCGGAAGCTATGAGTCTCACGGCGATATCAAAAAGTGAGCCGATGAGAATCGAGCTGTCCGTAATATTTCATTGTAAACGATTATTGTCGATATTAATAAATTTGTGTACTATTTATACCCTATCGGGTATAAATATATTAATTTTGCATAATAAACGTTCGTGCTATTAAAAATCATTCAATCTTCCTATACACAAAATCGACATCGCCATATCTTAACACCATAATTTTGCGCGAAAGCTCAGCAATCTTGAATGTCTGTGTGCCTAATTTCAGATAATTGCAATCAACAAAATTCCATGAGCCTGCCAGAGTGTCACACTCGCGGACCTTGGTGTAATGACCGTCGGCATCGAAATTATATACCTCGGGGACAATGCTCATTTCGAGATTCACGGAATAGTCGATGTAGCTGTTTATTCGCCACATATTCGCAGTTATTAGCTTTGTCTTCCTGCCTAGCGAACAAGAGTTCTCGCACGACTGCACGAAAAGCATAGAAATAGTTACCAATATAATTGCCAGGAATTTTCGCATCTAGTCTACCCGCGAATTTATTGAAACAACATGCTTCTCCACAATCTTATTGCCTTCGAGATTGAAAAGCTCGACGTAAACAACATATATTCCTGCTGGGCAAATCCTATTCTGCGCATCGAAGCCGTCCCAAACGATATTGCCGACAGAGCCAAGGCTGCGGTTGTTTACAAGTGTCTGCACAAGCCTGCCGTTCGACGAATACACCGCAATAGTGCCGCTGTAACCAGCCACATCGAGGCTGTAAGTTATCACAAGCTGGTCTTCGTAACCATCGTTGTCAGGAGAGAAGACATCGCTGCTCAAGGTTATCTGCGATTCAATCTCGCCAATCTCGTGGAACTGCGAATTTACATATCCCGGCGTTGCAAAACCTGCGTCTTGCGCTGCCGAATGCCAGTTGCTTTCGTCCGACGACGGCACATCGTAGTTTATCCTTTCGAGCGAAACTCCGTCCTGTGAACTCAACAACTTGTAATGCTGCGATTTGCTGTAACTTACAATGTCGATGGTATCGAAAGCACGACCTGTAATTATTATTGTTCCTTTATCGTCGGGCATCGATGGCATCTTGGCAACCTTGTACAAGTTTTCGGGATGCAAAATGCTGTAATGTATATGCTGATTTTCGATGTCGGTACTTATTGCGCAATATTCCTGCGGAAGCATCAGACGACTGATATTGGTAATCTGGTAGGAATCCTTTACCGCCCCTTCGTCGTCGGTGTTCGAAATCCACAAATCCTTCAAATCGATTACCTTGTTGGAACGGTTGTATAGTTCTACAAAATCGCTTCCGCCAGAATATGGATTGAAAAGCAATTCGTTTATTGCCAAATCGTTGTATTCGGCTTTCTGCCCGATTCCAAATCTTATCTGCGTGTTTATCTCAATATTGTTTTCGCTGCAGTCGACAATATTTTCGCTGACATTGAGCATATAAACCTTACCTATCTGGAATTCGGCATTGAATTTCATTTTTACAACTGTAAGTTGCGGTTTTACTATCTTAACAAATGTTGGATTTCCAAATTCCTCAACACTGAAATTCTCAACCTTTACCATTTCGGGCGACAAAACCTCGCTGAAGTACACAACCACAGTGTCGTTTACAATTTCTGCATCGGTAGGATATGGCAATATTCGGTCGGGATTTGTTGTATTTACAGAGTTTTGCGCTCCCGGAGTACCTCCGCGACTATCGAGAGTGGAACGCCAGTTTTCTGCTCCGCCACAAGGATTATTAAGATCAACCATTTCGAGCGAATAGCCACCCTGCGCCTTGAAATTGTCGTCGTGCCACGACGACGAGAAGGTAAGTGTGTGGATTATATTTTCGTTCTTGTCGTATAGCGAAATGGGTGTTCCTCCTTGTGCAAATGCAGGAAAACCGTCCACACCTACAACATTTTCAAACCCTTCGAAAAGGAAGGCATTGTCGGAAGAAGTAAGCACAAGATACGATTGTGCATTTATGATTACCGATGGCAAAGGCTTGGTTGTAGAGCCAAGCGCGATTTTCCATCCCGACAAACTAATTGCATTGTCGCTGCGGTTGTAAATCTCCACATACTTAGCATCGGGCAAACCAACCACTGGCGACGGCTTCGACATTATCTCGCTTACAACTATTGTATTGAATGCCACAGGTACAGTCGAGAACTGCAAGGTTTGTCTTTCCATCACGTTTCCGCATAGGTCGGCAATGTTTTCGACGGTAAGGTTGTAGTTGCGATTCTGCTCGAACGACACGCCAAACATAAGCACTAGCAAATTGGAATTGTTGGGGTCGATGCCTGCGTAAACTGGATTTCCGTAATCGTTGTCGAGCAAAAAGTTGTCGAGCGAAATCGTCGTAGTATCAATAGTTTCGGAGAATGTAAGGTGCAATTCGTTTGCCGAATTTATGCTTATATCCATAATCGTTGGTGCAGTTTCATCAACATTCTGACCATAGATTGAGTTCTGGAATCCCGGAGTACCGCCGTTCTCGTTTTCGGAAGCACGCCAGTTTGTCGATTGTTCGCAACGGTTGTTTGGGTCGATACGTTCGAGCGACCAACCGCCGTCGGTCTTGTTTGCGTTTTTGTACCATGCCGACGAGTAGGTAATCTTGTCAACCTCGGCCATAAACTCGTTGTAAAGAGTAATGGTCGTTCCTCCATTTGTAAGCGCTGTTGCCGACAAACTTAATGGCAGAATATTGGTGACATCGTAGAAAAGTGTATCATTTCCTGCGCGGCAAATAACAACATATTCCGACGGATACAACGTATAAGCACCTAGAACTTTCGAAGTGCTACCAATTTTCAAAGTCCAGCCTTCGAGGTTTATTGCATCGGGCGAATTGTTGTAAAGTTCAAGGTATTCGCTTTCGGGAAGTCCTACAACTGGTGTCGGGTCGGCCATAATCTCGTTGATAACCACAGAGCCAGTTCCTGCTTCTACGAAAGTTATCTGCGTGGTGGCGGCTGTGGCTGTGTTGCCTTCGCTGTCGGAGATTCCGCCGTATGTAAGCGTGTAGGTTGTTCCGTTTGTGAAACTGCCAGCAAACTGCAAGACAATCTTTCGGGCATCGCCTTCCTGCAAAGTTGCAGAAGTTGCCTGACCAATGCCGTTGTCCATGCTGAAATTTGATGCACTTATGCTTTCCTCGTCAATTTCCTCATCGAACGAGAGCAGAATGCTGTTTTCGCTTGTGAAGCGTGCCGAAACCAATGCAGGAGGTTCTGTATCAACCGTGTATGTTCCCGAAACGGAAATATCGTCGAACCACATTTTTGCAGCATTCGAAACCGTATATTTGCAAGCAAGACCGAAATATCTTGATGCCGAGTACGTCAAATCGGTAGTTTCACCTTCGAGGGTGTATGTTCCCTCGTCGTTTATGTCGGTATAAAGTTTCCACTCGCCATCGGCGGAACGGGTAACCTTGATTTTGAAAGTGTTGTTTGTGCCAAGAGTAAGTGCGCGACCATCAATGATTTTGTTTGACGATGACGCATTTTTGCGATACAGGCATACATTGTCGGTAGTAGAAACGCCGCACACCCTGACGAAATAACCGGCAGTGCACGAAAACGGATTGGCATTGTCGGAAACTATATAGACATCGCAGAAGTTGTTGGAGGAAGGATTGAAGGCGTATCTTACAGTAAAAATCCATTCGGCACCATCAATTGCATGGCATTCGGTCGAAAGCATTGCTGTGGAGGCTTCGGAATCGTTGAGCTGGAGTTCTCCTCCGTTAACCTGGAATTTTGCCATTTCGCCAGCCCACTGCGGATTTGCAGTGAAATCGCCATCCGAAAAATCGTCGGTAAAGCCACCGTTGACCTGAGCGTTAGCCAGCGATACCGAGAAAAGTAAAATCGCAAATGCAAATATCTTGAAATACATTAGTCTAACATTTAACAAATTGCAAAAGTAACCAAAATTTCTATTCATAAGCCTTTTTCTTCCAAATGTTGGTTTTTTATCAGTCAAACAAAAATATTATTGCTCGTAAACATAAAATCCCTATATTTGCCACAATGATACTAAGTTTTATTAAAATGGAAGTTTTAGCCCATGAAGCAGGACACAATTCTGCAGAAATTTTTTCTCATTCAGAACTAGATTACAAATACTATCAAACTGGCTTGCAAAGTAATGAACATGGAAGAATATATCCAACAAAAAATAATACTATTGAAATAATAAATGACAATTTGAATAGATTAAAAATGACAGTGATATGATTAATAAAATTATAATATTACTGCTTTCTACTATATTTGTATCGAATGTAATTGAACATCAAGGGGATGAGAACAGACAAAATATAAGAAGATATGAAGATTTGGGTTGTTTTTATTTTTATGGCAATTTAGAATCTGGACTTTTTAATTATGAGGTTACTTACGATGATCTTGTTAGTGTGCAAGCAAAAGGTAAATACAGAATAAAAAACAATCGTTATTTACTCACTTATGATGAATTAACAGATACAATAGAATTCGAACATGATGACGACTTGCCAGATGAAAATTTATACTTTGCAGAAAAAGATTATCTCGGCATAGTTTCCCCATCTTTTTCAATGAAGTTTATTGTGTTTGATACAATTATTAACGACTATAAAACGGTTGAAGCTTATTGGACTGGTTTTGATAAAAAAGAAAAGAAAAGTAGTGACTTTTGTAAAATTGAACGTAAGATACTTGGCGAGAATTTCATATTACACGAACCGCAATATCATTATTCATCTGAATACATTCACATTGAAGTTCCAGATAGTGTCAATATTGTTAATATTATTGGTTACTTTCCTAATATAAAAGTGGCTCCAACCAAACGTATGCCTAAGGTTTTAAAAATTGTTGATGACAATAAAGTATATGACAAAAAAACGGGTAGTTTTTATGATTATAAACAAATTAATAGAAAATAATTTAGATATCAAATTTATTACGCGAATAGAGATTTTAGCCCACGAAGCTGGACATAATTCTGCAAGCTGCATTTTCTCATTCAGAACGAAATTACAAATACTACCAAACTGGATTGCAAAGCAATGGAAAAGGAAGAGTATTCCCTACGGAAAAAAATACAATAGGAATTATTAACGATGCCGAAAACAGGCAAAATATGAGGATTATGAAATGAGAAGAAAGTTGTTTGCATTGCTGGTTATTGCAGTTATTACTACATTTGATTTGAATGCTCAATGGAAAGATTATATAAAAGTAAGTGATTTTAGTAAAGATTGCTATTATTTTTGTGGTAATAAAAATAACGGCAACTTCAAATATAAGTGTATTATAAGCGGCTATCCTACTTCCTATGCGACTGGCAAATATGTAAAAAAACAAAGTTATTACCTTCTAAAATACGACATCCTAATGGATACGATTTTTTTCGAATACGATACTATGTTGTCGAAAGACACATTATATTTTGTCACAAAAGATTATTTTGGAGAAGTGCTAGACTTACCTCTCCTTAATATGACATTCATTGTATTTGATACGATAGAAAATGCTTATAAAAATATTGAAACAGAATATAGATGGGACAATGACTCTTTATACAAAATAGAACGTAAAGTTTTAGGAGGGAAAACAATTGAATATGATTATTTTTTCTTTGATGCATTTAGTATTACAATTCCTGAGAACATTAATAAAATTGTTATTATAGGTTATTATACAGATTTGAAACTGGCACAATATCAATTTTTACCTAAGATTTTGAAAAAAATAAGCAAAACGCAGTTGCAAGATTTTCAAACTGGGGAAATTTTTGAGTATAAAAAGAATGTTACTTTTGTTTATGATAAAAAAAATAAATGATAGTCTTACGCCTATGGAAGTATTAGCCCATGAAGCTGGGCATAATTCTGCTATAGCATTTGAAATTTAGCAAACTAATCATTAGAAATACATCCCCACCACCATCACATCATCCGTCTGATCCAAGTCACCACGCCACGAGTCAAGTTTCGCTGACAGAAATTCCTTTGCCCTATCTGGTTTCATTTGCGAGCATTCCAGCAAAAGATTGCGGAAACGCAAATATTTCAGTTTCCCTTCTGCTCCAAATTGATCTGGATAACCGTCGGACGAGAGGAAAACTACATCGCCAGACTTTACATTTATAATTTCTTCTGTAAATTCCTCATCGACAGCACTTCCCATTATTGCATTTGCCGACTTGTACTCTCGCACTGTAGGCTTACAGGCTAACGGGCTAACAGTCGAACAGTCGCTTCCGACGACAGAAACTATCCACATTTTCTGCTTGGAACCAAGAAAACGCACCTCGTTGCCACAAATACTAACCATTGAAAGGCACAACGACTCGCCCTTGAGGTTTTCGGCAGACGAAACAATCTCGCAAAACTCGTTATTGATGAAAGACGCCATTTCGGGCAAAGTGTCGTATTTCTCGATTGCCGCATACACCGACTTTATGCCCAGCACCGAAAGAAATCCACCCGAAATCCCGTGCCCGGTGCAGTCGCCCACAACCACATACGAGGCATCTCCTTTGGTCTGCGAAATGTAAAAGTCACCACCTACGACGACTTTCGGCCGGTCGAGGACAAACATCTGCAAATTGCTTTTTGTCAGCCGATTGCTCATACAACCAAGTTGAATTTCGCGTGCATAGTCGAGGTTTGAGGAAATTTCCTCGTCGCGCTGCTTGAGGTCGGCGTTGAGTTTGTTCAAGGCTTTGTTTAGACGGTTTTTCTTCACAAGCAAAAATGCAATTACTGCAATGAATACCAAAACGATAGCGATTATGGAAAACAATATTGTATTCAGTGTTTTCTGGAGAGAAATCTCTTCATTGCGATGCTCTATTAACATTTTTGTCAAATTAGTATTATACATACTATCGCTAAGCATCGAATATTGTTCAAGATAGTGGTTTGCCTTATCATCATCTCCAACTTTCATGTACAAATCATGATAGTTTTGGTAAAGCGTGAGCCTAATATTGCCTATTGGGTTTAAATTACAAATGCTGTCAACTTTTGCCAAATACATATACGCAGTATCATACACGCCTTCTTCTATATATATTGACGAAAGATTATTAAAGGCTGATGCTAATGTATATGAATCTATATCTTCAGTAAGCAAAGTCAACATTTTAGAATAATTACCCTTTGCCTCTTTTATATTCCCAATAACATAATATTGTATTTCTGCGATATTATTATAAATTGCTATTTTTGTATTTAGGGCAGAGGTAATATTCAAAACACTGTCATATAACATTAATGCCGTATCATATATTTCTTCTTTATAATATAAATCAGCGAGATTAACAAGTACAGCTGCATACGATTCATAATCGTCTATTTCTTTCATATGCTCTAACGCATCGTTGAAATAAAGGTGTGCATGTTTGTAATCCTTATTTTCTCGGCAAATTTCTCCCAATCCAAAACTAATACGCCAAGATAATGACTCATAATCATTCCCTTCTGCTATTCTTTCTGCGTATTCGTAATATTTTGCGGAAGCCGCATAATCACCTATGCTATATTTTGCCAATCCCTTACAATAATATGCATACGCACGAAGTCCAGAAAGTTGGCATTTCTCAGAATAAAGCAGAAAGGTATCAGCATAACAATATGCGATATTATTGTCAATTTGAGAATAATAATAGTATTCAAAAAGGAGGTCGTATATTTCTGCTTTTTCTAAATCATCATCAGTTTTCGCCAGTTCATTCTTCAAACTATCCACATACTCATCTTGTGCAAAGCCACCCAATGCTAATACACAAAACAATATGCCAGTCAGGAAGTTTTTCATTATTTCCTTCTGAAAACTTTACCGACTACCCTCTTATACATGGCAGTCATATCTTCCGACAGGTTGAAATACAAAGCCGGCACGATGAAAACTATGCAAATAACAGCCGAACGCACAGCAAGGTCAACAATAAGGTTGCCGATTTCAGGAATTAGCCAAGCCAAAATATAAGACACCGCACCGAAAAGCAACACTAGCAAATGCTTAAGACAGAACGGATTAAAACCAAACTTCAGTTTTACAAAGGCTATCCTCACCACCGAATACACCAAGAACGAAAGCATTGATGCAACAGCTGCGCCTGTAATGCCATAAATTGGCAACAGCCACACATTGAATCCAAATATCAACCCGATGAGCATCAACATAATAAGCGTATGATAACGGTAATATTTGCTGTACTGAATAATCTCGCCGCTCACGCTTGCCGCCATCTGTATGAGGTGTGAAATGGCAATGAAAAGAATTACCAACCGTCCGTCGGCATACTCGGGTGGAAGCATTTTCAAAATGTTGCCGATGTTGCCCCACACCAACACAAACAGTATTACGCCTATAATCAGCATGTTGGTTGTGCACTTGCGATATACTTTCAGCACCATGTCGTCGTCACCACTCTTGAACGACTCCGAAATCACCGTACTCGAAATCCTTATTATCGACCGCCCCGGCAACAATATCATCGAGCCGAAATAGAAAGCGATGGAATAAACACCTGTGGCACTTAGGTCGCAGTAATGGTTTATGAAATAACGGTCGATCTGGTTTACAAACACTCCGCTGAAACTGGAAATCACTCCAAAGAACGCCACCGAGCACATTGCTCTCACAAATTCACGAGTAAGCAGCTTCTTCGACGGCTTCAGCGACATATTTCCCTGCACAATGAGCAAAATCAGCAACAAAACAGTTGGAACTCCGTATGCGGCAACATAATAGATTATAAATCCGTTGAAGTCGAGCACACCGAAATAGAACAATCCGATGCCGATAAGATTAAGTATGCGCAAAAGGAACTCCTTGACAAACAACCCGAACGACGAATTGTAGAACATTCGGTTGTAAACATCGCTCAGCAGGTAGAATATGGTTATGTAAATAAGTGGCAGAAGCAGGAAAACATAGTCGGCAAAGAGTTTCGACTTCTCAAGGTTTTGTGCCACAAGGTAGTCGCGTGCACCAAAGTAGCCTGCGGTGCATACCAGCGAGCCGAATATTCCCACCGCGACAATCAGGAACGGAAAGCCGTTGTGACCTTTCTCGGGGTTGCGGAAGTATGGGAAAAACCTGACTATCACATTGGTAAAGCCAAAACAACCGAACTGTCCCACAATCGACGACAGGGCAATAAGCAAGTTGGTAAGACCTATCTCGTCGGTGGTGAAAATCTGCGGCATAAGCAGGGCCACATTCACAAAACCTATGAACGCTCCGAGGTAGGAATAAATCGAACCCTTTATTGTCTGTTTTGCAATGAGTCCCATAAATCGTAGATTGTTTTTTTCGATTTTATTTTATCAAACGGCATAAGATATGCACCCGAAATTCCCGATATGCCACGCAATGTATTCAAGGCATCGTCACTATCAAGGGAACTATCGTCGCGCACGATGAAAAGATAGTCGAAACTACGGAATTCGTCAACTAAAAACGATGCTCCGCATTTGTTCGATATCAGAAGCAACTCTGAATTGCGGCATCCGGAGTCAGAATTTCCGTAAACCGAATAATAGCTTGGAGTTGCATTTGCACCAAAGTCGAATAAGGTAGCAGTTTCCGGCTGTTCCTTTTCGACAACAATTTCGGGCAATAGGTAAAAATCGGTATCGAAGCCTCGTGTAAGTCCATACGCCAGCTTGTAGTCAATTTCCGACGACGCCAACCCCACGATCTGGAAGTTGACGCTTGGCATATAGTCCAGTTTTACCTTCGAAGTCTTCATAATGCAAACTTACATAAAAAATTGTTAGCTATGGTAAAAATTGAGGAATTTCTTTTTTATTTGTTGGATTCACCTTTTTTATTATCTTTGCCAAAAATATCTTGTTGTGGATGCAAAATTAAGAAATACAATAAGCAGTTATTTCGCAACCCAGCCGATACAGAAGGCTTGGTTATTCGGTTCGTATGCCCGTGGCGAGGAAACCGACGACAGCGATATTGATATTTTAGTAGTATTCGATCAAGATGGCGGCAAAAGCATAAGTTTGCTGAAACACATTAAAATAGCTCTTGATTTGGAGGATTTATTAGGCAAAAAAGTTGACCTAATTACAGAAGGCACACTACTTCCTTTTGCTCAGGAAACTGCCGAAAAGGATAAAATTCTTATTTATGAGAGAACCAATTAAAGACAAAGGACGACTTGAGCATATCCTTGAAAGTATAAACAATATTTTTGAGTTTGCTGAAAATAAGACTTTTGAGCAGATATGTCAAGATAAGATGTGCTATTATGCAATTGTATATCAACTTGTAGTTATTGGAGAAGCTGCTAATATGCTGACAAATGATTTTCGCAACGAACATCCATTAACTCCATGGCGAGAAATAATAGCTATGCGCAATTTCATTGTTCACGGATATAATATGGTGGACAAAAATGAAGTGATGTCTGTAATAGAAAATGACCTTCACATCCTAAAGAACAACATTACGGCTTATATTGAGGAAATGAACGTTGCTCAATAATAGGATTGTTCTTATTTTGTGCCCTTTTCAAACTCCTCCATCTCCATACTTGCCTCCTCCCACACGCTCATCTGCTGTTCGAGTTCCTCGTTGAGCTTGGCTGACATCTTGTAGGCAGTCTCAAGTTTCTGCTGCTCGATTGCAGGATTCGACATAAGCTCGTTAAGACCAGCAATTTCCGATTCGAGCCTTTCGATTTCGGCTTCGGCCTTGTCGATTCGGTTTTGTATAGCACGACGACGCTTGTTGAGCTCCTTGTTTTCCAAGTAACGCTGCTTGTTGTCCGACATCGGCATTTCCGACTTTACCTCGGCAAGCTTGCGGTCTTTTATTTCAATCTCGCGCATATCCTCGATTTTCTTGTTGCGCAAGAAATCGTATATGCCACCGACATGCAAACGTATCTTCTTGTTTTTGAATTCATAAACCTTCGATACAAGTCCGTCAAGGAAATACCTGTCGTGCGAAACTATTATCAATGTACCGTCATAATTCTGAAGAGCCTGCTTAAGAATGTCCTTGGAACGAATGTCAAGGTGGTTGGTAGGCTCATCGAGAACAAGCAGGTTGTATGGCTGCAAAAGCAATTTTGCAAGAGACAGTCGCGAATGTTCGCCTCCCGACAAAACCTTAACCTTCTTATCGATATCCTCGCCCGAAAACAGGAATGCTCCGAGAATATCTCTGATCTTAGTGCGAATATCGCCAACGGCAATGCGGTCGAGTGTGTCAAACACTGTGAGTTCAGGGTCAAGGAGTTCATCTTGATTTTGAGCAAAATAGCCGATGTTGATATTATGTCCTATTTTCAATTCGCCTGTATATTCGGTTTCGCCGACAATGATTTTCGACAGTGTAGTCTTGCCCTCGCCGTTTCGTCCGACGAAAGCAACCTTTTCGCCACGCTCAATCACAAGGTCAATCTTATCGAGGATAAGGTTGTCGCCATAGCTTTTGCTAAGTTCT
Organism: Bacteroidales bacterium; assembly: GCA_017617125.1. Lineage (GTDB taxonomy): Bacteria > Bacteroidota > Bacteroidia > Bacteroidales > ML635J-15 > Bact-19. Next base: position 13,971 of record JAFZWY010000021.1, on the reverse strand, counting down.
TTGGTTTCGACAACAATGTCGCCCGAACGCGGTGCCGGGGCAAACTTTATGTGCATTGCGGCATTGTCGAGGTCATCGACTTCGATAATATCCAGCTTTTCGAGTTGTTTTATACGCGACTGAACCTGATTGGACTTGGTTGCCTTGTAACGGAAACGCTCGATAAATTCTTCGGTGTCCTTTATCAGTTTCTGCTGGTTTTCGTAGGCGGCAAGTTGCTGTTGCAAGCGTTCCTGCTGCAACACTTTGAACTTTGAATACGACACCTTGTAGTCGTACAACTTGCCCAAATTTATCTCGATGGTACGCGTGGTGACATTATCAAGGAAAGCACGGTCGTGCGAAATGAGCAACACTGCACCCTTGTAGGCCTGCAAAAAATCTTCGAGCCACTGAATTGACTCAATATCAAGATGGTTGGTAGGCTCATCGAGTAGTATTAAGTCGGGACTTTGAAGCAGAATCTTAGCAAGTTCCACCCTCATGCGCCAGCCTCCGCTGAACTCCGAAATCTTACGGTTGAAGTCGCTACGCAAAAAGCCGAGACCCTTCAGAATCCTTTCTATTTCGGACTCCATGTTGTTTACACCGACAATCTGCAGATGCTCGTTGAGATGAGCCAGATTTTCGGCGGCTTTTATGTACGATTCGGAAGTATAGTCGGTTCTGGTCTCCAATTCGGCGGCAAGTCGGTCAATCTCGGCCTGGATTTCCGAAATGGAATCGAAAGCCTTTTTGGTCTCCTCCATCACGGTGTTGTGGGTCGATGCAAGATTCATTTGCTGAGGCAAATATCCAATGCTTATTCCCGACGGCTTCGACACGCTTCCTTCGGTTGGCACCACCATTCCGCAAATCACTTTCAACAAAGTTGACTTACCAGCTCCGTTTTTGCCGACAAGACCTATGCGGTCGCGACGGTTTATCATAAAACCGATGTTGGAGAACAACTCGAAGCCTCCGAAACGAATGGTTATGTTGTCGATTGATACCATCTGTGAAATTTTGCGCGAATTTAATGCAATAATTTGGATTTAGGAATCTACCTTATCCATATTTCACGAATCAAAAATTTTATCTAATTTTGCAACCTCAAAACAAAAAGGTTATGCCCGATAATTTCAGATACAATCAAAGGGGTGTTTCGGCCTCGAAGGAAGATGTCCACAATGCAATAAAAAACATTGATAAAGGCTTGTATCCCAAGTCGTTCTGCAAGATAATACCCGATATTCTCTGCGGTGACGATGAATACTGCAACATAATGCATGCCGACGGTGCCGGCACAAAGTCGTCGCTCGCCTACATGTACTGGCGCGAGACTGGCGACCTTTCGGTATGGAAAGGTATTGCCATAGATGCTATCGTGATGAACACCGACGACTTGCTCTGCGTAGGTGCAACCGACAATATTTTGCTGTCGTCAACCATAGGACGCAACAAGAGACTCATTCCTGGCGAAGTTATCTCGGCAATAATCAACGGCACTCAGGAATTTTGCGACACAATGCGCCAATTTGGTGTAAACATTGTGCTTACCGGTGGCGAAACCGCCGATGTCGGCGACCTTGTAAGAACGGTAATCGTTGATTCCACAGTAACCTGCCGCATGAAACGTAGCGACTTGATAACCAACGAAAAAATCGGTGACGGAAATGTAATCGTAGGTCTTGCATCGTACGGACAGGCAAAATACGAAACCTTCTACAACGGCGGTATGGGTAGCAACGGATTGACATCTGCCCGCCACGACGTATTTGCAAAATACCTTGCAGAAAAGTATCCCGAAAGCTACGACAACGGCATACCTCAGGATCTTGTATATTCGGGCAAGTGCCGCCTTACCGACAAACTCGAAGACCCATACAGCGATGCAGGAAAACTGGTTCTCTCACCTACCCGCACATACGCTCCAGTAATCCGCGAAATCTTGAACCATTACAGATCACAGATTAACGGTATTATACATTGCAGCGGCGGCGCTCAGACCAAGATTCTCAACTTCGTTGACAACCTGCATGTAGTGAAGGACAATATGTTCGAAACTCCATTGCTGTTCAAGTTGATACAGGAACAAAGCGGTACCGACTGGCGCGAAATGTACAAGGTATTCAACATGGGACACCGCATGGAACTGTATGTACCCGAAAGCATTGCAGAAGGAATAATCTCGATAAGCAAGAGCTTGGGCGTCGATGCTAAGATTATCGGTCACTGCGAGAAATACGACGGCAAGAAACTGACAATCAAGTCGGACAAGGGAGAATTTACTTATTAATTTAACGGACGATGCATGCATCGTCCCAAACTTAGAAACTCAGAAACTTTTAAACTTAGAAACTTTCATTTATGGCAAACAACTTAATATTAGAAAAACTCAAAGGCGTAAAGGCTCGATTCATCGAAGTAGGCAAAATGCTTACCGACCAGTCGATAATGTCCGACATGGACAAATACGTAAAACTGAACAAGGAATACAAGGATCTTGAACCTATAATCGAGGCTTACGACGAATACACCAACATAATTTCCAACATCGACAATGCCAAGTCGATACTTTCTACCGAGAAGGACGAGGAAATGCGCGAGATGGCAAAGATGGAAATCGACGAACTTAGCGCCAAGATTGACCCGTTGGAAGAAAAGATTAAGCTTTTGCTTATCCCCAAAGATCCGGAAGATGAGAAGAATGCCATCGTGGAAATTCGTGGCGGTGCTGGTGGCGACGAAGCCAGCTTGTTTGCAGGCGAACTTATGCGCATGTACATGAAATACTGCGAAACCAAGGGCTGGAAAACCGAAATCACCCGTGCTACCGAAGGTACAGTTGGCGGCTACAAGGAAGTTGTTTTCACAGTTACCGGACATGGCGTTTACGGAATATTGAAGTACGAATCGGGAGTTCACCGCGTACAGCGCGTTCCGCAGACCGAAACACAGGGCCGCGTACACACATCGGCAGCATCGGTGGCAGTATTGCCCGAAGCCGACGAAGTCGACATCAAGATTAACCCGGCCGATATCAAGCGTGATGAGTTCTGCTCGTCGGGACCTGGCGGACAGTCGGTTAACACCACCTACTCGGCAATTCGTCTTACCCATATTCCTACAGGTATCGTGGTTACCTGCCAGGACGAAAAGTCGAAGCTGAAAAACATCGAATCGGCAATGAAGGAACTTCGTACCCGTCTGTACGACCTTGAATATCAGAAATATCTAGACGAAATTTCAAAGAAGCGTAAGACCATGGTTTCTACCGGCGACCGCTCGGCAAAAATCCGTACCTACAACTTCCCGCAAGGCCGTGTTACCGACCACCGCATCAACTACACGATGTACAACCTGCAGAACTTTATGCTCGGTGACATTCAGGAACTTATCGACCAACTTATCATGGCCGAAAACGCTGAAAGACTTAAGGAAGCAAACAACGAATAAATAATTGTAGTTATATAAAAACAGCGTTCCAGATCCTGAAACAAGTTCAGGATGACGAACGCTGTTTTTTTGTGCCTTATGCTTTTATTTTTCTGCCCTTCCACATCGGCTTATACACCAGCGCTGCAAGTGCCACCGAAACAATATATAGCGGATGAACTATAGTAAGCGGTATTGTTGCCCACCACAATCTGCCGCAACGATAGAAGTGCAACACATATACTATAAAATACATGTCGACGGCATTCTTCATAAACAGCAGGCAGGCAAACACTAGGAAATACAACGGCTGTATGCATCCCATGACAAACGAAACCAACAAGGCAACGGCCATGAGGAAAACTATCGACGACACAAAGATTGCAAACGGATTCTTGTATCCGCCAGCCTTCGATGCCCACCTTACCCTCTGAGCGAAAAACTCGGCAAGGTTTCCGGGTGCTTTGGTTTCGACAATGCAATCGGCAACCTGAGCGAACCCTACCTTATATTTTTTGTCGGCATAGTGCAGCAGGAAAACATCGTCGCCAGACGAGTATTTTGTGTTAAGGTCGGCTTCGGCATAGATCTTACGCTCGACGGCAAAGTTGGCGCCATTACACATAAATGGCTTGTTCATAAAGAAGCCAGCCGCACCGCTGCCAGTAAGCGAAAGAAATTCCAATTGGACAAGACCGCTAAAAAATCCTTTTGTATCGGAATAGCGCACAGGTCCGCACATCATTGCACAATTTTCAGCACGCATCCGCGATACAAGAGTTTCGATGCATTTGTTTTTCACGATACAGTCGGCATCGGTAAAATACAATATTTCGCCAGTCGAATTTTCGTAACCTAACCTCAATGCAGCCTTCTTCCCCACAACCTCATTGGGAGCATCAATGAGTTTTATACGTGAATCGTCATACGATTTTGCAACCGACAATGAACCGTCGTCGCTATGGTCGTTTACCAGAATAAACTCGCATTTTTTGTATGTTTGTACAATAAGACTATCGATAAGTGCTGGTAGGTTCTTTTCCTCGTTGCGAAAAGCTACGATTACGCTTACCAGCGGTGCATTGTCGACAGGAACGCTTGGAGCAATATTGTCCTCATCGCGCCAATTATAGCAAAACGCCAAAATCAGCAGCGAATACAATATGGTTACTATGGCAAGAGCGATAATCATGTCCTATAAAAAAATAAGGGCTTATTTGCCCTTATTTTATATGGTATTATGTTGTTTCTATTCTGGGTTGAACATTGCGAACTTACCCTTCTTGGCATTACGGGTGAACATGTAGTGTGTTCCGTTGTATTCCTGGAAAAGTTCGGGAATGATCTTGCTCTTCTTGTTGCTCTTTGGGAACAAAGCCTGTCCCGAAACAGCACCATCTGAGAAAATAGACACTGCCATTGCAAAACCGTTGCGGTCGGGCGAAGTTGCTTCTTTGTACTTGTCGCCGTTCAAGTTGGCTTTCGATTCGCCAGCCTCGAGGTTTGTAAGGTTCTTTGCATTGTCGTTGTAGAACAAGAATACCTTTTCGCCGATTGCGTAAGTTGCAACTGACGAATACTTTCCGTAGTCGTTCCAGCTGTACTGGCTCTTTGGAATTCTAACCATCCATTCCATGCAGTTCTTGTTGTTGCAGTATGCTACGAGCACATCGTTGAAACGATAGTATTCGTTGTAGATGGTTTCTCTAGTCTGCGGATCGAAAATCGAGTCCTTCCAGTAGTTCTTGTGCTCGGCAACAACAACCGAACCACCGTCGGTAAGATAAAGGACATTGAGAAGCTGATAGTCGTACTTCTGGTCCATAATCTTGTTCAACCTATCGGCGTTGAAAGCAGGAATTTCGGTCTTCTGGAAAGTATAGTTGGCCTTCTTTGAATCACCGTTGATCGGTTTCTTTTCCTTTACGTCGAACTTCTGGTGGTAGATTGCCTGGTAGGTAGTCTTGCCCTTAGGTACGAGGAAACCGTAAACGTCGATGTTGTCATTGTCGTCGATTCCGAAGATAGCGTCAACAAGCACGAGTTTTTTGTCCTTAACATCGAAAGTGGTAACGTCGTCCATTGAAGGATTGAAAACGAGCATCTTGTAGTCGTAGGTGATGATTTTCATCTTCTGCAACTGTGCTTCGCTTGGGCTAATACGAACGAGCATATATACGCTACCGTTGTTTGTAATCTTCATGCTTTCTACAGCAAATGCCTGACCTACAAGCGGAAGCTTAACCTGCTTGTTGTACACTTCTCTCAAGTTCGAGTTGTACATCTTGAAATAGAAAGGCTCTTCGTTGTATGTCTGGAAAGGACGGTTGTACCATACGAACATGTTCTGTCCGTTTGGTGTGAGGCATACGTTGAAGTCGGCAGACATATTCTGGTTGGTAAGCTTACCGATAACTCTTGGTTCGCCCATTACCTGTCCGCTACGTCCAAGTTCCTGTATATACAACAGTTTTTCCTTCTTCAGGAAATCTTCGACCTGCGTAAACAGAACAACCTGTCCGTCGACGTAGAAAGCTTCTACATATTCGGTCTGGTTTCCATCAACAACCGGAAGGATTATCTGTCCTGAAGTTTCCCTTACGAGCGATGCTGCGTTGAAGTATTCGAGCCACAGCTTGTCCTCGGCGTCCATCCTAATTGCGAAGAATCCGTCGGAGTCGCCACCAATCATTCTTACGTAGTCGTTGCCTTCTTCGAGCACGATGTCCTTGTCGTATCCGAAATTAGCCACTGCCTTCTGCTGTGCATTAACTACAACGCACATGCAAAGCACTAGAACAAACAAAAATATTTTTTTCATCTCAAAAAGTTATTTACGTAAATAAGTTGCGAAGATATATGTTTTTTTGAAACTCGCCAATTATTTTTTCTTGTTGGCAAGTTGCCCGCAAGCGGCATCTATATCTAATCCCTTTGATTTTCTGATAGTTACCACAATATTACAAGCCTCAATATGCCTAATAAAATTTTCTAACGTTTCGCTGTTAGTTCGTTTAAACGTATCATTCGGGTGCGGATTGTACTCGATGATATTAATCTTGCACGGCGAAACTTTGGTAAATTCGGTAAGCGCGCGTGCATCGTCGAGACTGTCGTTCACACCGCCGAGCATCAGGTATTCGTAAGTAATGCGTGTACCTGTCTTTGCATGGAAATATGCTATTGCATCGGACAATTCGGCAAGGTTGTACTTGCGGTTTATGGGCATTATCTGGTTGCGCTTGGCATCTATTGCCGAATGCAGCGAAATTGAAAGGTTGAAGCGTATACCGTCGTCGGCAAGGCGCTTGATTTGCGGAGCAATTCCGCAAGTCGACATGGTTATGCGCTGCGGCGACATTCCCATCGACTGCTCGGAGCATATTTTTTCGATGGCTGCAAGTGTATTCTCGTAGTTCATAAGCGGTTCGCCCATACCCATTATTACAATGTTCGACAACGGCGTTCCAAATATTTCGGCCGACATTGCATTGAGCAAAAACACCTGATGGAAAATTTCGCCCGAAGTAAGATTCCGCTTGAAACCGAGTTGTCCGGTAGCGCAAAAAGCGCAACCCATCTGACAGCCTATTTGCGTTGAAATGCAAGCCGTTACACGGTCGGCACTTGGAATGAGCACGCCCTCGAACTTACAACCGTCGCTGGTTTCGAAAAGGAATTTGCGTGTGCCGTCAACCGAGGCAACCGAATACACGCATTTTACATTTGCAAACAGGAAATTTTCGGACAGTTTGTCGCGCAGAGGCTTTGAAATATTGCTCATTTCGTCGAAACTTGCGGCACCTTTTTTCCACACCCATTCGTAAATTTGTGTAGCACGGAACTTCTTCTCGCCTATGCCGGCAAGAAAATCTTCGATTTCGGTGCGTGAAAGTCCGCGTATGTCCTTTTTCTCTAGAAGCATATTAATGAAAAAGTACAAAGATACTAAATAGAACTACTGACTTGAATAAAAAAAGAAAAAAGTTTAAGATGAAGATACAAGAACCAACTCTTCTCATTTTTCTAAGCCATTATCGTTTTAAATTTATATGAGCAAACTGTACTTTTACACCCAAAATATATATGTTGGCAAACAAATACAAAATTAACATCTGTATTATATATCGTTTAGTCTAAATATTTCACACTTTAATGCTTTTGTTTTTAACGTTTTGTCTAATAACTATCTTTTGCATATTTGTATTATCGGATATAATTATATTTGTAGCGATAATAATTTTTTAATCTTTTAAAACTGATATTATGAAACGTTTATTCATTCTGTTATTGCAACTTGCTATTACGAATTGTATTTTTGCTCAAAGCGGTGATTTCTGTAATTTTTACATCAGGAGCGGTTTCGACTCCGAATGTATCATCACCAGTTACAAACCAGGCGACCCTCCCGACCCACACTATGGTGAGCACCAGTGCCTTGTTGCTTGTCGTGGCTCACAAGTTACCTATAGCATTATAGGGCTTGCTTCTGGTTTAACATACAGTTGGGCTGTCTCTGGCTCTGACTCATACACCTCAAACAGCAACAACAACACTATTACGGTAAATTGGTCGGAACACTCGGGAATAGGCGCTATAATTCTTTATGTTTATGGTGAGGATGATGAATTATTATGCGAAAAGCAACTTTGCATAAATCTCATTGAGAAACCCATCGCAGGTATCATTTCAAATCCTACCGAAACGGAATACAACCTATCGGGCGTTCAGGTCATAAATGTCTGTGACGATCAAGAAATCCAGTTCTACGACAACTCCACATCATCATCTGACTCACCGATAGTTGGTTACTATTGGAGCGTTGGAAGCGAACGGTCATCTTCCCAAAACTACACATTTATCGCCGACTACAACACTTATGGAAGTTCTGCAACCATAGTTCACAAGGTTGTGAACGAGTGCGGCTGCGAAGATTCAACTATGTACGTGGTTAACATTTCAAGATACCCGACACTCAGAGTTGATTGTTTCGGAACAGCTTGCGAAAATACATCAGCAACATATAATGCCATAAATACATGTAATAACTATTTCTGGTGTGTAGAAGGCGGACACATCCAAGACGGACAAGGCACAAGTTCGCTTACCGTGATGTGGGACGACGTTGATAACGGTTATGGTTACATTGCGCTTAATGGTCCGGCTTGCGAACAGCAGGCCTGCCCATACCTTACGTATCTCCCCATACCAGTAATATCGGACAATGCCGAAATACAGGGACCCGATATTGTTTGTGTTGACGATATTGTATATTTCGAACTTCCACAGTGGGCTTCTACAGCATATAATTGGAGTATTACGCCAACAAGCGGTGTGGGACAATTGTTTTCGGGACATCCTCATAAATTTTTGGTGAATTTCCAATCTCAAGGAACATACACCATTAATTGCAACTATAATTGTGCTTTTCTGGAGTGTGGAGGCGTGGCGCAAACGAAAACCGTTATCGTGAAAAAGCCGTTTGTAATAGTTTCTCCAAATGAGGCCTGTGAAAACGATCCTATTACATTCACAACAGACAACTCCAACGAAATTTGCGACTGGACTATCTACAGCAACGGAACAGCCATATATACGCAGACTGCAAGTAGCATAAGCTATACTTTTAGCAATGCTGGTGCTTATACAATCGAAGCATCGAATCCAAATTTTTGCAATCATTCAGCTTACACCTCAATAAAAATAAACGAAAGTCCGTCGGCACCAGATCCTGACGTTTCCGACTGGATTAATCGCGTTTGTATTGGCAATGGATATACATATATTGCAGAACCTTCGTCTCCCGAATATTACCTACACTGGAGTGCAAGTTGCGGTCTGCCTTCGCAATTCGATGGAAACGAATACAATGTGACTATTCAAAGTCCATTGTGCAGCATAAACCTGCAACAAATCGACAGAAGGACAAATTGTCCCTCACCAGTATATAACTACCAACTATCGCAGTTTGTTCCGCAAACTATAACATGGCCGACATACAATGAATGTGCAAACGAAGAATTTACAATGTCGGTTACACCCGAAGATGGTGTACTATTAGAATGGAGTCTGGTTCCAACCAATAAGGCAAGCATTGTAAGCGACAGGTTTACAAACACGGTGACAATACAGACAAATGGGAATTCAGGTACATTCCATGTAGTATTGAAACGTACATTTTGCAGTTCGCATATATACGACACTGTTCCTGTAACCATAAAACCTTACATTATTCCTGAAATTTCAATGCAAAAAAATATCTGCCAGTATTCTACAATTGCAATAAGTGCAGGTAATATCGAACAGGTTTCTGGCACATGGACGCTTGAAATAGAAGGTCATACATACACTTATACTGGACTACCCTCTGGGGCCACATGGAACTACACATTCAACAATTCGGGAACAATACCTGTTTCTCTAAGTTTTTCTGCAGTGGGTTGTACACATACATACGAAACTGTTGAAACTGTAAATATCATTGCTGCTCCACAATTTTCTCTAAGTTATCATGAAATTACAAGAGATACCTTATATGAACTTAATGCAACAATTCTTGAACCTAATGCTGTAGGATACTCATATTCGTGGAGCAATGGTCTGCAAGTACAGCAGTTTCAGCATAATGGACCAACATTCTCCTATAGTTGCACTGTCGTTGATAATAATACTGGCTGTTCTAACTCCAAAACTGTATCGCGTCCACAGCCTGTTGGATGTACTATTAGGGAAGGCGATGTTTATATATCTGGCAATTGTGCAAGCCGTACATTTGTGAATAATAGCTCGGGCAATATTTTTTGGGGATTCGATCAGAACGCTTCTTCACCACAGTTCACCACATCAGGAGCCAACAATAATACTTGTGACGCAACATTTACAGATGCAGGCTATTACAGGGTATATTCTTATTATATTGACAACAACAACTGCTCTCATCTTAGAGAGTTGGAGTTCTCCATACCGCTTATCGCGAGGATGAATATAAACTACTTATGTGCAACGGGAACCGACATTTGCCTTATACTGGAAAACACCAGCGACTTTATGGTCGGAACTACAATAAATTCAGAAACATGGTATGTTGATGGACTTCCGGTTAGTAACCCGAACTACTGCGTTGTCTCATCAGGCACACATACCATTACCTTGACAGTAAATTACTCTGGCAGTGTAGGTTCGGGTTCTTGTTCCACATCACAAACAGTAACATATACCAGAGGCTCTGCCGCCTTTATGGTATCGTCAGGACCATATTGTAGCGAAACGGGAATACAGTTTACTGATAATTCTACAAACGCGGTATCATGGTATTGGCAATTTAGTAACTTTCCTACTTCGTACTATGCTGAAAATATGACACAGAGCCCCGAACAAAGTTTTATCATTAATTCAACAAACGCTTTGCAATATACTATAAACTTAACTACTAATGATAATATAGGTTGTGCCTCTCAGGCATCAACAACATTGACGATTAATCCTAATACCCTAAGTGGAAGTATTTATGCTGATCCAACGCAAGTCTGCTATGGCAATCCATGGACGATTAATTATACAATATTACCTCCACCTTTAACAAACCCTGTTTATCACTGGTACGAGACCAACCAAACAACAACAGTTGACCATAATGATTTTTATGAAACTGGCTCATATTATGTGCAAGTGACCGACAATAATGGTTGTGCAACGCAAAGCTCCTGGGAAAACATTTGCTTTAAGTCTGTTCCTATAGCCGAAATTTCAGGAGAGGCAAACTATTGTCCCGATGGTGTGATAAACCTTATCGGAGATTCTGGCAACAACACCTATGAGTGGACAGGACTTGGCCCTCTTACTATTACAACTCCCAATTTGTCTTATGACATTACTTCAAATGGGCTGTCTGCTGGCAATTATACAGTAACTCTTACAGTGAGCAACGACGGATGCTATAGTACCGCCAGCAAATCTATATCAGTACATTCTGCTCCTACAGCCCCAACAATAGGTTTCGGAGCTAACAGATGCCTGCACATTCCGCCAGTAAACCTAATCAGCACGGCAAGCCAGAACTTAAACTGGAGTACAGGCACATTCGGTACTGCGACAGAAACTTTCAATGCCGGCATCCATACCGCATATTATACCGACCTTACTACTGGATGCCGTTCGGAAAACACTGAAATTGATGTTCCAAAGCCACCCGATTTCAATGAGCTTATGACAGGATGTTTCGAATTCTGCGAACAGGATCTGCCAAGAACTATATTGGGACCATTGGGGAGCTATGATGCGTGGAAATGGAATTTAAACAACAATATCATACAAGGTGGTTCGGGATATATTTCCAACCTAAATGTACCTTCTTTTGGAACGTATTTCCTTAACGTAAGCTACCCCACTATTTGCCAATCTACATCCGACAATCTTGTTGTCTCTCAAAAAAAGGTGTGTGACTCATGCAACATAATTATTAGTCTGCTTAAAGAAGCTGAATGCGATGTTATAAACTGTGAACTTCGAGTGAGATTTGTATTAAGCATATACAATGCAGGAACAAATGCTGCTACTTTATATAATGTACATTCTCCAATGATAAATAATCTGTATTATCCCTCGATGTCCCAAACTATAAATCCAGGAACATCCTCTTCTTATCTTTTTGAAATTGGACTATCTAGCTATGAACCTTCTGACTTATATTTAGAATTCTTTTTCGATGAAAATGGTAGACCATGTATTTCTCATTTTTATGTTGATTTATCTGGTATTCTGAGCAACTGCATAACAGAAGAGTGTAATATTACTTTTGGATATTTTGATTATAATGATGCATTGTCGCCTTATGGAATATTATATTATAATTATTATTTTTCCACTTCTTCTGGTATGAGTAATGTTCAATTGTACAGCGACGATGTCACTATTGTGGACTTTAATTACAACCCCAGTACAGGAAACATTAGTGGATTATTTTTCATAACGCGTGCACAATTTGTGCAGCTTCTCAATAGTAACAGTCGTGTGTGCTTCAGACTATATGGGTGTTATAATAATAAAATTTGCAGTGTAGAAATATGTGTGCCAGCAAACGCTCTCGCATTAAAAGGCAAACTGATAGTCGTTGACGAAAATATACCTGAAACAGAATCGATTCCAAATACAGACGAATCTATCTCAACTGACTTCTGCCTGTACCCCAACCCAGCGACATCTTCTGTCAGTATTTCTGGAGACAATTTCAGTAAGGCAACTATAATTGACACTAGCGGTAGAATTGTAATGGAGGTCTACGACACCACGTTCAGTATAGCCTCTTTAAGCAATGGTGAATATATTGTAAAAATAATTAGTCTTGATGGTAATATACAATACTTAAAACTAATAAAGCGATGATTTCAAACAAATATTGACGATGCTTAAGGAGCGGACGAATCCGCCCCTTGAGCAGAATCGGAAGTAGAACTTTAAAAGGTTAAATATTTGAATTTTTAAATAATTTTATATCATGAGAAAATTAATCTTATACATCTTATTATCAATTACTTTCATCTCCGTCACAACTGCCCAAGATTGGCAGTGGGCAAAAGGTTTCGGAGGATCATGTAGTCAATCAATAATAAATAACCAGCCACACAATCTTGTTCTTGATGCAGAAGGAAATTCTTACTTATATGGAACCTACGGAGGAGGAACACAATTCAATGGAGAAGACTTGCCAATTTTCACAGACAATAATTGCGGTGCATTTGTCGCCAAGTTCGACTGTAGCGGTAATGTAGTATGGCACAAAGCTATTGCGCGCGCCGGACAACATAACTGTCGTGCCCAATATATGATACTAAAGAATAATCACCTTTACCTTCAAGGAACCGTACATATAGACCAATATTATAATACCTATTTCCTTGACACTACGGTTTATGGCAGCATTCTTGACTACTATTATGCACATCAACCTGATAGCCTTACATTTCCTTGGATTCCATATTCCGACTATACATACATTATGGAACTTGACCTCGATGGTAATATTATTGATTGCAATCTATTACAATTATGTCATCGTTTTCGTTGGGATTTATGGTGCGATGCACATAACAGGCAGTTGCCTTTTGCAATCGACAGCGAAGGCAGCTATTATTTACTTATGATGCATGGACACACTGGTGTTGATGGCACTCAGAATTTTTTAATTAAACATAATGACGCCCCTATTACAGATTCAATGACGTCTAATACATACTTGGGATATTATGTACTAAAATTTGATTCGAATTTCAATTTCCAGTACATCAAGCCAATTACAGAATGTGTTCATTCTACATACTGGTCATTGGAAATGCATTTATATGATATGAAATGTGACTCAGAAGATAATATATATCTATGTGGTTATATTAAAGTAAACGATACGACGAGTAATCCTAGTTATCCATACGATGTAGAACTGGCTGATGATAAGCATATATATTCATATAATAAAGAATCTCACGGTTTTGTGATGAAAATGAATAGCGAAAGCCAAATATTATGGGTAAGCCAAACAAGAAACTATGGAGATTATTT
>JAFZWY010000020.1 GCA_017617125.1 Bacteroidales bacterium | reverse complement strand
GTTGCAACGTGTCCGTCGGGAGTATTTTCGGCAACGGTAAAGTTGAATGCGCTGCTCGATGCTGTACCGCCCTGTGCTGCCATTGTGCCGAAAGTTGCACTTGCAGTGTTGAGGGTGAGGTACTGGTCGGAAGTTGTGAGGTTTACTGTAGTGTTTCCAGTAGTAGCAACACCGCCCATGTTTACGAGAGTCATTGAGAGGTTGTTGGTTGTACCGAAGCTTACACTCTGTGGCGAGTAAGTCTGTATCGAAACGTATGGTTCGTTAGCCGAATTTACCGGAATAGTCTGGTAGATAGTGGTTGTGTTGAATGCGGTAACAACGAGCAGAGCTTCGCCAACAGAGAAGTTGTTGGTTATTGTTACCTGACCGCTGGCATCTGTAAAGCCTCTGTAGTAATTTCCGTTCTGCGATATGCAGACAAGAGCGTTTTCTACGGGAGTTGAACCAATCTTTATTGTAGTGGTGTATGGAACGCCCATTACCATTTCGTTGTTCGAAGACGTGATAACATCTGGAGTCTTAGTTCTGAGCTGCAACGAAGCGTCACCGAAAGTCGACCAGGTCTTTGTGGTTTCGATATCATCGGTAGTGCTAGATTCCTTAAGCATAAGTGTGAATGCGTTGATGACGATCGAACCCCAGTGTGTGCGCTGTTCGCTGGTGTTGATGCCTGTAGTTGCCGAAATGCCGTCGTTGTCGTAGTTGAAACCGCCGGTGAGTACATCGTAGAAGTAATCCTGACCTCTCATAGGTGGCTGCCATGGCTGGTTGATGGTTGACATCAAGGTTACAACCGCACCGCCGTTGCTCTTGCGAAGCCAACCTTCGGCGAAACAATCTGCCGATTTATGGAAAGCACCGTTTACACATGCAACAGAAACAATGAAAGGAAGTTTGCTGCCGTTTGTTGCGCTGCTGATGTTTGATGTGCTATAGTTACTTGTTACCCAATAGGTTTCGGCACCGTGTCCGCAGTATGCAATTGTTGATGCACCTGCGTTAACGCTAGTTGCTACATTAGATGCTGAAACAGTACCAGAGTTTGCATAGTGTTGCTTGTGGGTTGTGTATGTTCCAAGTTGAGCCAACCTCTGGGTATAAATTCTCTGAACTTGGGTGTAGTCGTATTCGCTGTCATCGCCAGAACCTTCTTCAGAACCGATACCGATGAAAGTTTCGCGCCATCCCGAGGTCATGTCGGGGTTCTTTTCGTAGTTGATGGCTTTGTTTATCTGGATAGTGAGGTCTGATGTGCCTGAGCAGGAGAAACGTCCGATTGCAATGTCGGGGTAGTCGTCGTTACCAGCAACGCAACCCATTCTCGGGTCGGTAGGACAATCTGTGCAGGTTGATGATGAATTGAGGGTTGCTGATTTGATGTCGTCCCAGTCGCCAACCAACTGTACGTAAAGCAGGTTGGGGTTTGACGAGTATGCCGATGAAATTGTGGAAACAACGTTTGCTCCGCTAGTTACAGTTTGCACGGTTACATTGTAACCCATTTCGCGTTTCCATTGTACGTATGGCTGCATTGTCGATTCGTAAGTGCTTGGTGTGAGCACGAGGATGTCACCGAATTCTGCAGCGGTAAGGTTTGCGCTTGTTCTGCTTGGCTCGTAATTGAGGAACAAGCTTCTGTATATACCTACTACTTCGCGCGAGTCAACGCCTGTGTTTATTGTGAGCGGGTTGATTGCCGGCTGGTTGTTTTCGGCAAGTCCGATGGTAATGCTGTTGTAAACCCTTAATGTCTGGGTGGCAGCATTGTACTGGAACGGGTAGAACCTTACGGTAGTACCTCTTACGTTCCTGAAGATGAACGGTTCGTCGAGGATTACGTTTTCGCTAGGATAGAACTCATTTACTGCCGAAGCCGGGTCAACCCAATAAGGGATTTCCGACGGATTTTGGTTGCGGTAGATAGTTCCGCGCGAAGGCAATGCCGGGAATTCGAGCCTCATTTCGTAGTAGTCCGACGAAATTACTTCGAGACCTACGTTCTTGTCGGCAGGAAGCTGTATAGCTGCACTCATCATTGGCAGTTCTGCCCAGCCTTTTCTGTTCGATACTGCGGATATTCCTGCGTCGATTACCTGGAATGTTGTTCCGTTTGATGTTAATGTTTCCAGATTCCAGTCACCCAAGGTAAATGTAATCTGATGTTCGTTAGCAACTTTGCTGTACGAAGTCTGATGATTTTCTGCCAATGCTACGGTGCAAAGCAGAAGAATCATTGCTACTGTTGAAATAAAATTCTTCATATTTGACAATTTTCTAATCATAATTTAATGTGCATTTACCCAATGCACGCTAATGCAATTCGCAAAGATAGTAAAAAAAATGTAACGGAATGCTTTGCTCTAATTTTTGTTCGGATTTTCTATTGCAGTTGCAATATTACATAGGTATCCCAGTTTGTAGATGTTGAACAGCAATAGTTTGGGTCGTTTAGATTTTATGAGATGTTTTTCAAGTACGCGTTTGAAAATGCGGAAGTTAATACGTGCAGTCCATGCAATTTTCATCCTTTTCAGCTTGGTGTATGTCCTGTAGACACGTATGTTTTCGAGGAATTTTGGACTGATATTTTCGAGTTTGCTTATTGTTACAAGATTTTCGATTCCGGCTTTCGTTTTGGCAAGGAAAATTTCGTTCGATTCTATTCCCTTGTGTATTACGGGATTGTCGATATGGAGTATCTGTATGTGGTTTTCCTGTAGGTCGAAACCGAAAAGGCTGTCCTCGTGTCCGTATTTGCGGAGCGATTCACAGAAGCGTATTTTCTCGAACACTTTCTTCGATACCATCATGTTGTTGGTGGTGAAGGCGGAGTAGGGGGCTTGGTTGCGTTGCGAGCCGAGAGTCTTTTCGACCTTTGTGCCGAATGTGTAGCGCAGCGAGATTTCGGGCGAATACTGGGTTTCCTTGTATGTGGTTCCACCGCAGACAACATCGTAGTCGGAGTGTTCGAGATAGCGGGTAATGTATTGGCTGTCGGGAATTTCGGAATCGCAGTCGATGAAGATGAGCTTGTCGCCTTTTGCCATGTCGGCCAAAGTGTTGCGTGTGATGCTGCGACCGAAATTTTCGCTGTTGATGACGTGCTTTGCGCCAGCAATGTTTTCAATAGATTTGTTTTCAGCGACGTGGTTCTCGTCGGAGCCGTCTTCGAGGACAATTATTTCGAAATCGACAGCTGCTGCCTTGCATTGCAGCGACAGGTCGGTGACTAATTTTTCTACATTGTAGTTATATGTTGGAATGCAGATGCTTATCATCGCATAGTGTCGGTTTCGAGATCTTCTTCTTCGAATTTTTGGATGTCCATCATGAGCTGTTCCACCTGTTCGTTGACGGCTTCTATTTCCGACGAAACATCTTCACTCCAGGTGGTGTCGTTGTGCCCGTCGAAAACCTTGTCGCGCTTATGGATTATGGCGTCGATTTTTTTACGGTTGTCTTTTTCCCACTTGTCGAATTCTTCGGGGCATTTTGAATAGAGCGATTCTATTGCCGAATCTAACGATGTGAAAAGGTCGTCGAAAAGTCCGAGGTCCGACTTTGCCTTGGCGTCGTTTCCCTTGAAGGCCTTGTCAGCGGTGGCGTAGAAGACGGAGGCTATTTCGTTTCCGGCGGCAATGGCTTCGTCGCAGTTGCTGAATTCCATTGTGGCATACTTTTCGGCCAGTTCGCCGTAGTCCGACTCGTACTCGTTGAGGTCGATTGTGGTCTTCTTGTCGCCGTCCTTGTCGCACGAGGTCATTGCAACGGCCATCATCAGTATGGCAATAATATATTGTATAGCCCTATTCATTGGCACCGATTCTCTGCATGAATTGTTCGTATGTAAGAGTGTCGCGGTTGAAAATGATGTCGCCGTTCTCGAGTTCCTTGATGGTGTCGTTGCCAATGACGAACGAGCTGTCGGGGAGCATTTGAGGTGCATCAGGTTCGCTGCCGGCGTATTCTTCGCCCATCATTTCCTCCATCATAGGACGCAGGGTTTCCATGCGGTCGACAAGCGACTCGTCGTACTTGTCGTCGATTTCGTCCCAGAAATCCTTGCTGCTGAAGTCGAGCTTGTCGTTGAAGTCCTTTATCAGGCCTTCTTCGAAGTTTTCGAGGCGCTTCAGATCGTAGTTGCCGCTTTCCTTGCCCTGATTGTATACGTCTTCGATAATGTCGAAGTACAACATCATGATATCCCTGTAGATCGACTGTACGTTTATCTTGTCGATTTCCTTTGAAATCTTCTCTTCGCGTGCTTCAAAGTCGTCCTTTGCTGGCTGGCACGAAAAAGTTGCAATCATCAATGTTGCAAATGCTAATGATATGAATACGTTTTTCATTTTCTGTGTATAAATTTTTTGCAAACATAGGTAAAATTTTTAAGATCACACCTTAAACGTTCGCTAAATGTTGACAATGGATGTTTAATATTTATTGGGCGAAAAGGCTAACAGAAGAGAGGGCTTGAAGCCTAGCAGAAGACCAGTCAGTCTGCCGGCAAGGCAGTTGGACTGTTTGACTGCAAGACTGTCAGCCTGTAAGCCAAACCTAGAAACGGCGCAGCCATCCAAACCTAGAAACTTTCAAACGGCGCAGCCATTCAAACTTAGAAACTTATAAACGGCGCCAGCCATATAAACTTTAAATTAGGTCGAAAAACTTTTCTCCGACTGAAAGATTAATTGTAAATTTGTGCAGTTTTTTTAGATAGTATTTCAAAATGGCAAAATATTCGTACACAGAGAAAAAGGATACCCGTTCGGGTTTCGGTGCTGGTTTGTTGGAAGCTGGCAGACAGAATGATAAGGTTGTTGCATTGTGTGCAGACCTTACAGGTTCGTTGAAAATGGGCGATTTCCAGAAGGAATTTCCGCAGCGTTTCTTTCAGGCTGGTATAGCCGAGGCTAATATGATTGGCGTTTCGGCAGGTTTGACAATCGGTGGAATGATTCCGTTCTGCGGAACTTTCGCAGGTTTTGCAACAGGCCGTGTTTACGACCAGATCCGCCAGAGCGTGGCTTATTCGAATAAGAACGTGAAGATTTGTGCTTCGCACGCTGGTATAACCCTTGGCGAAGACGGTGCTACCCACCAGATTCTCGAGGACATAGGTCTTATGAAGATGCTTCCGAACATGACGGTTATCTGCCCGTGCGACTATAACCAGACCAAGGCTGCAACAATCGCCGCTGCAAAGTACGACGGTCCTGTTTATCTGCGTTTCGGACGTCCGTCGGTTCCGAATTTCACCGATCCCGACCAGGTATTTGAAATCGGTAAGGCACAGCAGTTGTACGAAGGTTCGGATGTTACAATTTTGGCTTGCGGACACCTTGTATGGGAAGCCATAACTGCTGCCGAGGAACTTCTTGCCGAAGGCATTAAGGCCGATGTGTTCAATATCCACACCATTAAGCCTTTCGATGCCGAAACGGTTTTGAAGTCGGTCGCTAAGACAAAGGCGATAGTAACAGCAGAGGAACATGAACTTAATGGCGGTTTGTTCGACACCGTAGCACAGGTTATGGCAATGAACAATCCTGTTCCGATGGAAGCTGTTGCTGTCCGTGATTCGTTTGGCGAAAGCGGTACGCCTGCCGAACTCATGAAGAAATATGGTCTTGATGCCGAGAATATCGTGAAGGCAGCGAAGAAGGTTATTTCTCGCAAGTAGACCGATGTGCAGCAAGCCTAACGAAGCCGAGTTTATTGAGCGCCTGTCCAGTCCGGATACGCGCGACGAGGCTTTTCGTCAGTTCTTCAAGCTATACTCTGCCCGTTTGTATGTAAATATCAAGCGACTGGTTGCAAACCAGGAGGATGCAAATGATATTTTGCAGGATACTTTCATGAAGGCATACCAGAATATTTCCGATTTCCGTGGCGAGTCGTCGCTTTTCACGTGGCTGTTCCGTATTGCTACCAACCAGACGCTTACTTTTATGACCAGGCAGAATCAAGAAATGTCGATGGTAGTTACTCAGAGCGAGGATTCGGGTGTGGAAAACATGCTTGCCGACGAATATTTCGATGGTGAAGAATTGCAGGAAAGGCTTGAAAAGGCAATCGCTACGCTGCCGGCAAAACAACGAATCGTTTTTAATATGAAGTATTACGATGGTTTGAAATACGAGGAGATGTCGGATATACTCGAAACATCTGTTGGCGCGTTGAAGGCTTCGTATCATCATGCGGTGACAAAGCTCAAGCAAATCTTGGAGGATACGGAGTAATATAATTTGATTACGTACGTATAATATATAGGTGTCTGTCGGAAGAAAAACGGCGGACTTTTTTTTTATTTTTATAGAGGTACTTTGGCATAAATTTTGTTATAATACTAAATCGGTGATGAAAAAAATAATTCATCGCCAGCCGTACTTTGGCACGAATTTTGAATGTGAATAAAACGTAAAATAAAAATAAAATAATTGTTAAATAAAAAATTTAAAGTCATGAAAGCAAAAGTTACATTTTTGATGGTTATGGTAGCGTTCTTCTTCGCAAGCCAGGTTTCAGCACAGGAAATCTTAACAGCAACTAGAGTTGTAAAGTCAAGAGGTGCACAGTCAGAATACGTTGTTCCACAGGGCGACAATGCAATTGAAAGACCTGTTCTCTCAAGAGGCGGATGCGTAG
Source organism: Bacteroidales bacterium (assembly GCA_017617125.1). Lineage (GTDB taxonomy): Bacteria > Bacteroidota > Bacteroidia > Bacteroidales > ML635J-15 > Bact-19. The sequence continues at coordinate 16,030 of JAFZWY010000020.1, read as the reverse complement.
TAAAGCTCGACAACTGGACAGGTTACTACGTTGATATTTGGGTTGACAAGAACTACAAGGGAAGATTGAATCCTTGGGAAAACTCACAGCTCATACTTCCGGAAGGTTTCAACGAAGTTTACTGCCGTACAATGGGTGAAAGCTACCAGTGGCAGTCGAGTGGAGAATGCAACGAACAGTTTGTTCTGCAGGTTCCAGAAGAAGACGAATAAAAATTGTTAATAAGGTAAAATGATGAGCCTAGTGCTCATCATTTTTTTAAATTTAATTTAGAGAATATGAGAAAGATAATTATATTAATAGTGGCTTTCGTTCTTGCTGCAACCTGCGCCAACGCACACAAGTATGCGTTGATAATCGCAGTCGGCAACTACGACCAGAACAAGACCGGCTGGTATCCTATCAGTGCCGACCACGATGTTCCTCTGATCCAGAAGACATTGGTTGGACTTGGTTTCAAGGAAGAGGATATCATGTACCTGAAGGACGAACAGGCAACCAAGGCTGGTATGGTCAACGCTTTCAACGAACTCCTTGCTAAGGTTTCGGAAGGCGATGAGGTCGTTATACATTATAGCGGTCACGGACATCAGATTTTCGACGACAATGGCGACGAAATCGATGGCCTCGACGAATGCCTCGTATGCTACGACGCTCCTATGAAAATGACTGAAGGTTACGATGGTAGCCTCCATTTCAGGGACGATGAGCTCGGCGCTGTAGTTGAGAAATTCCGCATAAAGTTAGGCAAAGATGGACATATCCTTCTTTTCCTCGACTCCTGCCATTCAGGAACAGGTACTCGTGGTGCTGCTAAGGTAAGAGGCGGAGCTCCGGCTTTGGTTCCTGCAGGATGGCATGCTCCAAGCGGTGCTCCTAAGACCGACGGAAAGATAGGTATGGGTATGGGCGCAACCAGTTCGCGTGGTGCAGTTGACGTAAACAACCTCGCTAAGTACGTTGTTTTCTCGGGCGCTAGCGCAAACGAGTTGAACTACGAAACTTTCGACGATGAAAACAATTCGGTTGGTTCGTTGTCGTACTGCTTGTACAAGTCGTTCTCGCAGATGAAGGAAGGTGACACCTACCGCCAGGTATTTGCAAGGATTATGGCTGAAATGGCAGCTAAGGCTCCTTTCCAGAATCCAGCAATCGAAGGTGATGTTGACTACACCGTTTTTGGTGGCGACTTCACAACTCAGGCAGAATACTTCAACATGACATCTGTAAAGAACGATTCAGTTATCACAATCAATGCAGGTCGTCTCGTTGGTGTAAATCCTGGAACTACCGTAGCATTCGTTGCTCCCGGTACTTCTCGTCTCGAAGAAGGTACTCCTGTTATTACTACAGGTCGTGTTATTAGCGCAGAAAACTTCAAGTCGCGTGTCGCTCTCGATACCAAGACTAAGTTCAAAACTGCTCAGGATGCATGGGTATTCGTAAAGGCAAGAACTTTCACCGACCAGAAGATTAAGGTAAGTGTTGACCCAGAAATGGATCCGGCATTGAAGAAGGCTTTGGACAACGAAATTTCGCACTCGAGCTTTGCTGAACTTACCACCGATGCTCCAGAAATTACATTGAATTACGGACGTACCCGTGGTGCAAAGGTTATCTCGGTAAACAATGCATTGTACAACAAGGAATTGCATAAGATTTCGAATATTGATGAATCTGCTCTCGAATCGGATGTTATGTCGACTTTGAATAACTTCGCACAGGGCAAGATTATCAAGGCATTGGATTTCTCAGACGAGCGTTTCAACATCGTTATGGAACTCCTTCCTGTAGAAGCTGACATCTATGACGACGGAACATTTGAAATCACTGAATACCTTGACAAGGATAAGTTCATCGTAAACGAGGTTCCTGGTTTCACCGCTGAGAACATGGCAGTAATCAAGGTTACAAACAATGGTACCAAGAAGGCTTTCTTCAATATCATAGATATTCAGCCCGATGGTTTCATCAACCCGATTATCCCGACCGTAAACGACAGCGATGGACGTGAATACTACCTCGAACCTGGCGAATCGGCAATCCTCAAGAATACTATCGTGATGTTTGGCCCTCCATACGGAAACGAAGTCTTCAAGGTTATTGCTACCGACAAGCCTTTCAACCTGTCTGCTACAATCATGCAGCACGGTAGCTCATCGAGAGGTGATTCGTCGAACATCTTCGAAAGCGCACTTGGCATTGGCAACTCAGGTGTTAACACCCGTGGTGCTGCAACAGTAAGCGCAAAGAAGCAGGACGACAAGATGGGTACTTACGAGTACACTTTCAAGATTATGGAAGGCGAAGAGGAATAATAGTTATAAATAAAGTTTTAAAAAGCATCTCGGATTCGGGATGCTTTTTTTATTTTTGTGGTATGAAAAGATGTATTGTCATACTCGTCCTTGTGCTGCTGTCTGTTGCTATGCAGGCGCAGAAGTTCCCCTCGTGGCTGGCTGGTAAGTGGGAGATCCCTTCGGTGTCGATGTTTTCCGATAGTTCGTTCGAGGACTGGATTGAAGTTTCCAAGAATCATCTCGAAAGCAGGACGTATCGCAAATTTGGTGATGATACTATGTATTTTGATAGTATGTCTATGAGTATCGAGAAAGGTAATGTAGTGCTAAAGATGTATGGGGAGAAAGACGGAAAGCGATTTATGGCCGACTTCATAGGGAAAAGACTTGCCGATGAAGTGTGGGTATTTGAGTGTGCAGAATCCGATTCTCCATCGGCTATATATTATCAGAAATTAAGCGACAACGAGGTTTATGTGTGGACAGAGGTACGAAACGATTCGTATGTATGTTCGGACTTTATAATGTATAGACGCTAGAAATGAGCAATCCCAGATTATGTTTTCCACCATACGAGTTTCGCCAGAAAAATGAGGCTGGCAAATCGTGGATTTTCGACGAGATACGCAGGAAATGGATAGTTTGCACTCCCGAAGAGTGGGTGCGTCAGAACCTTGTGCGTTTTCTTGTACAGGATTGCGCCTATCCGCAGGCTTTGGTAGCCTTGGAGAAGCAAGTCGTTGTGGCTGAGCGGAATCTGCGTTTCGATGCTTTGGTCTACGACAGGGAGTTTTCTCCTCTGATGATTATAGAGTGCAAGGCACCAACCGTAAAGCTCACACAGAAGGTTTTCGACCAGATATGGCACTACAATTACGAGGTAAAAGCTCCATTCTTTATTGTCACAAACGGCATCGACTTCATTATGGGACGCTACGATGCGGGCAAAGGAGTAGAGTTCTTCGAAACGGTAAAGGCGTTTGAGGAACTGGTAAGATAAAAAAAGCACGGGCATCCGTGCTTTTATCGTTTTTTGCATAAACCATTATTTCCCCGTTATCGTTTCTGATTTCCAATTCGTTTCTTTCGCCTGTTTCCAGTTCCTAACCGCAACTTCCTTGCTTGCGTTTGCGTAGCAGTATTCGCATAGATGGGGGCAGGTGTTGTACTCGCCGATGTCCTTGCTGACGATGCATCCGCAGAACTGTCGCTGTCCTTTGTCGGTATTGTTTTTCTTCTTTATTGCGTACTGGTTCTCGGTAAGCATAATGGCATCGGCAGAAATTTTAGTACCGAACAGAGAGTTGTCAATATGGTGAATCTCAACGCCAAGGAATTTCATCAGAGCCTCGTCGTTGTATGCAAAGCGAATTATCAAATTGTCGTCGATGCAACGGTTGTGCTCGATGCCGTCGAGGTCGGCAGCTTCGCCACAGGTTGCTAGAGTGTAGTTCCATCCGTTTGCCTTGTTTAATGCGACCAGTCGCTGGGCAAACTCAAGCATCTGTTCCTTTGTCCACTCCGAGTAATTGACATTGTTACGTTCAAGGTTGGTTTTTACCTTCTTGTATTCGGCAATGTCGGCAAAACTGAATACTAGTTTTTCGGTGTAGCCAAGTAGCTGGTTGCCGATGTTTTCAATCTTGCGGATCAAGTCGTCAATGCTAATCTTGTCAGTTAGAATCAGCGGGTCGAAACGCCACACCACGCGACCTTTACCCAGTTTATTGACCAAAGCCTTGAATGTTTCAATCCGTTCTGCTACTTCGGGGACTCCGCGTTCCAAGCTTTCGGCAACATAGTCGTTAAGTGTGTATTGTATGTAGCAGTTGATGTCTCGTTCTTGCAAGTAATCAAGATGTTGCAGCAATGGCTTGGGATTTTTCGACCAGAGGACAATGAAACGCGTGTCGGCGAACGAGACATAGCTTTTCACTCCGTTGAAGGGATTTGTCCAAGCCGAGTAGCCTACTTTCAGCCTATGGAAAAACCAGTCGGCATAGAAGGCGGGTATGTCGGTACTTCGGCTGGCGGAAACAATTACAGGGAACTGGGCATCAGCCAATTCTCCATTTTCGAGTCGTATTTTGTCCTTGCGCCATTGTGCCATAGTGGAGTGGGTGTAGAGAGTAGATTAAGTTTATGCTTCGACTACGTTTATTTTGCCCTTCGACACTTCGACTTGCCCTTCGACTACGCTCAGTGGGCGAAGCGCAATCGTAAATCGTACTTCGTAAATCGTCAATCAATTCACCTTAACTCTATAGCTCGTCTTAACCTTTCCCTTCGAGATGTCGCTCAAGCGGTTCTTGAGGAAGTGCTTGCGGATGGGGTTTATCTTGTCGCAGAAGACGATGCCCTGCAGGTGGTCGAACTCGTGCTGTACAATTACAGCCCTGTTGCCCGACAGCTTTTCGGTTACTTCTTCGAAGTTTTCGTTAAAGTAGGTGACAGAGATGTCGTTGTAGCGTGTAACTTCCTCGTGGATGTTGGGCACGCTTAGGCAACCTTCCTCAAAGACAATCTTCTTTGTGCCTTCGAATGTAACTTCAGGATTTATCATTACGCGCTTGAAACCCTTGCAGATGGGGTCGTCCTCGGCAAAAGGAGTGGCATCGAGAACAAGCAGGTTGATGTTCAGGCCAATTTGCGGTGCTGCAAGACCTACGCCGCTGGAGTGGTACATTGTCTCGAACATGTTGTCGATCAACTGCTTGAGGTCGGGATAATTCTTGTCGATGTCTTCCGATTTTTTCCTGAGAATCGGGTTTCCGTATAAAAGTATTGGAAGTATCATAGTTTTGAAAATTTTTCTTGTTCCATGTACGATTGAAGTATTATTGTCGCGCTTATCTTATCGACCATAGTCTTGTCGCGACGTTGTTTGCGGGTTGTTCCGCCGTCAAGCATTGCCTGAAATGCCAGTTTCGATGTGAAACGCTCGTCAACAGGTATGAAGGTGATATTTTGAAAGACCTTTTTTAGTCGATTCAATATTGGCGTTATGTATTGCATTGATTCAGAAGGCGAATTGTCCATCTGTGTTGGAAGTCCGTAGATTATTTTCTCGACTTCGTTCTTGGCAATGTAGTCGGTGAGAAACTTTTCCAATTCGCCCGACGGAACAGTTTCCAAGGCTGTGGCAATGATGCGGCTGGTGTCGGTTACTGCCACGCCAGTCTTTTTGCGTCCTATGTCCAATGCCAAGTAGCGTCCCATTAGTTGTCGGTGTTAAATTTGAATCCGTTTAGGAAATCCTTGATAGCCATGCGCTTCTTTCCTTGCATCTGCAATTCGTGGATTGATACGAATCCGTCTGCTACGGCAACTTTCAGGAACGACTTGTTGTCGGTGACGAAAGTGCCTGGCTTAAGGTCGTGTTTTTCGTTGCTGTACGACGAAGTAAAAATCTTTGCAGTAATGTCGTCCTTCAGGTAGCACCATGCTGCTGGATATGGCGAAAGTCCGCGTATAAGATTGTGTATGTCTACGGCTTTGCTATTCCAGTTTATCTGGCAGAATTCCTTTGTGATTTTTGGTGCCGGGTGCAGGCCTTCGGTGCGGATTGAATCCTGTTCGATGGCGTTTACGTTGCCCGAAGCGATTATGTCAACGGTTTTGCAGACGGCTTCGGCACCGATAAACATCAGCTTGCCGTACAAAGTTCCGATGTTGTCCTCGGGTTCGATGGCGCATTTTTCCTGCATTATTATTTTACCGGTGTCAATGTCCTCGTCGATGTAGAAAGTGGTGATTCCTGTTTCGGTTTCACCGTTGATAATTGCATGGTTTATAGGTGCTGCGCCACGGTAGTCGGGTAGGAGTGCCGCGTGCAGGTTTATAGTGCCTAGCCTTGGCATTGCCCACACTTCCTTCGGAAGCATACGGAAAGCCACAACGACAAACAAATCGGCATCTATTTCCTTGAGCTGTGCAAGAAATTCTGGCGATTTCAGCTTTTCTGGCTGAAGTATAGGCAGGTTGTGTTCGAGTGCAAATTTCTTTACATCCGAAAACTGTATTGCCTTGCCTCTTCCTGCGGGTTTGTCGGGAGTTGTTACCACGGCTTTTATGTTGTAGCCCTTGTCGAGCAGGTTCTTCAGCGAGGTAACAGCAAACTCGGGCGTACCCATGAATATGATAGGAGTGTCTGTCATCTTATTCTGCTGTCATTGCAAGTCTGAATCCGTAAGGTCCTCCGCAAGTGCTTGGAGTACGCGAATAACGGTACGATACGCGGCTGAACTTTTCGTTGAGGAAAGAGCTTCCGCCACGGACAACAATGTATTTGTTTTCAATCTCGTCGTTTACATCCGAAGCCTCGCTGCCAAAGTTGCTGTACCAGGTGCTGCACCATTCGTAAACATTTCCGCTCATGTCGAAAATGCCCAGTTCGTTGGCTTTCTTGCCGCCAACCGGATGGGTTGAGAATTCGCTGTTGGCATCGTACCATGCAACTTCTGTTATCACGTTGCTACCAGAATATTTTGTGCCACGCGACAGGTTTCCGCCACGTGCTGCATATTCCCATTCTGTTTCGGATGGCAGACGCACTTCCTTTCCGCTCTTTTCGCTGAACCATTTGCAGTATTCCTTGGCATCGTTCCAGCTTACGTGAGCAACCGGGTGGTTGTATTCCTGTTTTTGGTAAACCTGTCCTGCTGAGTTGAAACGCCAGTTTACGCCTTTCTTGTACGACTTTACACCGTCGGCGCAGATAAGGCTCGAATCCGATTTTTCTGCATCGGTCTTGTAGTTTGTTTCTTCGATAAACTTTGCGAACTGCTCAACGGTAACTTCGTATTTCCCAATGTAGAAGTCCTTTACGGTTTCTTCGTGAGCTGGCTTCTCGTCGTTGTAGCAGTCGTTGCCCTGCTCTTCGGTGCAGCCCATAGTGAATGTTCCGCCTTCGACAAAGGCGAATTCTGTGTCGCAAAGGTTCATCTCGTGGTTGGCATTTGCAGACTTATCCTCGCTTTTGCAAGCCCAGGCCAATGCTACGCAAACAATAACCGCAACAATAAGATTTCTGTTTTTCATCCTTCCTTATTTTTCAAGAACAACCCTGAATCCATAGTTGAAATACTTGATGCCCAACGAGAAATCGCTACGGAATGAAATCATGCAGAAATTTGAATTAACGGCGCAACTTCCACCACGGAGCACATAGCTGTAACCGATTACTTCGCCCTGCTGGTTCTTGATTTCGTTGCGGCACCATTCGTAAACATTTCCGCTCATATCGTATATGCCGAGTTCGTTAGGTTTCTTGGTTCCCACCTGATGGGTCTTGCCGTCGCTGTTCTTGTCGTACCATGCAACTTCGTTGAGGTCGTTGCTACCGGCATACTTGGTGTTTTTCTGAGGTTTCAGTACACCGCCGCGAGCAGCGTATTCCCATTCTGCTTCGGAAGGCAGACGGTATTTCTTGCCGGTTTTCTTGTTCAAGGTTTCGATGAACTTGTTCACGTCCTCGGCGCTTACACGCTCAACCGGGCACGAGTCGCAGTCCTTGAAATAGCTAGGATTTGTACCCATGACTTCGCGCCATTGCTCCTGAGTAATCTCAAATTTGCCAATGTAGAAGTCCTCGATGGTAATCTGGTTGGACGATTTCATCTCGTTGCTACCAGTGTTGAATTTTCCTCCTTTTATCAAAACTGTCTCTATGTCAATGTTTTGCGCAATCGCAAAAACCGAAATGGACAATACTGCCAATACTAAAAATACTTTCTTCATTGTGTAAAATTTTAGGAAACAAAGATAAATAAAATTTACGATTTACGAAGTACGATTTACGATTGATTTAACTTCGTTGAGCTAAATGTTGAAGATTGCAGATTCAATCTTTCAAATCTTCAAATTTTCAAATCATCAAATCGTTAAATCCTTGAACGTTAAACTTGAACGGCGAAGCCCTCAACGAAGTTAAACCAGAAACGGGCTTTAGCCCATGAAACTTTGAAACGGGCGTTGCCCCTTATATTTCTACGATAAATATCTCCACCCTTCGGTTCAGTTCGCGACCTTCCTCTGTGCTGTTGTCGGCAACGGGGACATTAGGACCAAAACCACGATATTTCATTCGTGTCTTTGGAATGCCTTTTTCCAACAGATAGTTGTAAACCGAAGCGGCACGCTCGACCGAGAGTTTCTTGTTGTAGCCTTCGCTGCCTATGTTGTCGGTGTGACCGCGGATTTCGATGCGCAACGATGGCTTTTCTGCAAGAATGTTGTACAACGAATCGAGCTGTATGTACGATATTGTCAGCAGTTCCGACGAGTTGAACTCGAAGTATATCTGGTTCAGTCGGAAACGGTCGCCGATTTCGGCTACATCGAAGGCTGCCTTGGTAATCTGCGTCTTCAAGCCTGTGGCATCGGTTTCGTTGGGATCGGCTGTTTGTGTGCTGTTGCTTCCACCATTGTCGCCTTGTCCGTTTCCGTTTGCACCGTCAGTAGATGACGATGAATTGCCATTTCCGTTACCCTGTCCGTTGTTGCTATTGCTGTCGGAATTGCCATTGCTTGCAAGGTCGTTGTCGCTGATCTTCTTTGTGTTGTAGCCAGTTGCAGGATCGAAAGTGTCCGATTTCCAGTCGGAACTCCAGGCTAGGTCGTTAAGGCAGCCGCATTCGAACTCCGATTCGATTTCGAAAACCGACACGTCGTCGATGAGGTAGTAGGCGTAGAAAAACGCCGAATCGGAATATTCGTTATGTTTGTTTATGTACTGCGTGGTGCTGTTGTCCCAGAAATTGCCAATGGTAAGGTACTGTTCGCCGCCTCGAGCACGGTAGTAGCCGCAGAATTCTGTCCAGTTGTCCATGTCGTCCATTATGTGTCCGGGACGGTTGGTGATTTGTGGCCGCTGCAAAATTCGGTCGGCATTCTTTGCCTTTATCTGTTCTACCGTTAGCGTTATGCCCAAAGCATCGACTGAATACATTGATTTCTTTGCGTTTACATAGTAGAACTTCACGCAGTATAGGGTATTCTTTTTCAGTGGTTCTGTAAGTTTTGTCTGCAGATATTCGCGCGATACACCTTTGTAAACACTCAGTGAATCGTCGAACATCTCGCGCAGTATGATTCCTACGTATGCGCCACCATCGTATGGGTACATGTAGCCAGCAAAGTTTTCGGGAACGCCTGCGCGCATTACGCTGCATGAGTGCATGAGGTCGGGTGTGCCGTTGTTTGGATTTATCCAGTCGGGGAAAGGAAATTTCACGGCGTATCCATTGTAGTCCTCGGGACACGACCACGCATTTTCGAAACTATGGTTTTTTACAAGGTTCTGCGCTTCGGCAATAAAGCAAAAAAGCACCGCTACGCAGCATGACAATATGGTGGCAAATATTCTCTGCATGTTATTTGATGCTGCTCGGGTAAATGTTGCTTATGTCGATGAGAGGCTTGTAGTTCTTCAGGTGTCGCGAACGTTGCGATTCGTGGGTGTCGGCAATGTTGAGCAGGATTCCTGTTTCTTCCACATCGCCGAATTCGGGATTGTCGGCAGTGCCGAAAGTCTTCATGGTGTCCGAAAGGTTCATGTAGGCGTTTACGAGTGGTGGAATCTTGGAATTCAAGTTTTTGAGTTCCGATTTCAGTTTCTTGTAGTCGTCGGAAAAGTTGTTGCCCGAAAATTCTGCCTTGTTCTTTTCAAATTCGAAGTCGATCGGCAGTTTTGGCGACACAAGCGATTCGTTGTCGGGGAAATATAGGTTCAGGAACGAGAGCAGAATGTTTCTGGCCTGCACATTGTAGCTTTTGTACATGGTGAACTTTCCGAACCAGTATTTTATGTGCTTGTATTCCGACGTTAGGGCTACAACTCCGTCCCACAGGTTGTCGAGTGCGAAAAGTCCGCGACGGAAATTCTTCAGTGTCTGGTAGTTGGGCTGAATGAACGAACGTCCGAGCTCGATGGTGTATGGGAGGTATTCGTTTACAAACTTGTCGGAATAGTTGAAAATGTGTCCTGTTGCGAGTTTTGCGTTAGGATTCTTCACGGCATATTCGCCGAGAATGAAGCGGTATCCGCCAACAATCTGTTTGTGCTGTGGGTCCCACACTATCATCTGGCAGTATGGTGCGTCGTCGGAAATGTCGAACTCGTCGATGTCGGTTTCCTTGCCAGTTCCACCGCCGGCGGCGCGGAAGGTTATTTCGCGCAGACGACCGAGTTCCCGCATAAGGTTGGGGCATTGGTCGTGCGTGAAAACATATATTTCGTTAGCTCCATAATTCGTCTTTCTCAGCATCTTGTCCTTGGTCAGTTCGCTGAGTAGCAGCTTTTTGCTTACAGGCGGAATTATGTTGCTACCTTTTGGCATCGTGTTAGAATATTACACCTACCTTCAGGCTGATGTCGTTGATTTTGATGCTAGGATTGAAAGTGGTATTGTCGTCCTTGTACGATTTTACTCCGTCCATGTCGATGAGTGTGCCAGTATAAAGCAACTCTATCAGAAGCTTGGTGTTTCCAGCAAGCGACCATTCGGTACCACCACCGATATACCAGCCAATGTTAAACAGATTGGCTTTCCTAGTTATGATGTAGTTTTCCTTTGTTTCGAGCGTCATCTTCGATTTTATTCTTACCATCGGGTCGACACCGAGTTTGAGGAAATAAGTAAAATATCCGATTTCGTTGGTGCAGCCTTTTATTCCGACAGGGATTTCGATGTACGAGTTCGAATATCTGTAGTTGTGCATTAAGCTGTCGCCGATAAGGTTGCCGTCGATGTCGCCGAATGGTTCAACGCCGTGCTTTAATGTAGCGGTTCCGCCCAGGTTGCTGAATCCTGCTGCAATGTTGAGCGAGAAATTGTTGGTGAGGCGCCAGTCCATGATTGCACCGAAGCCGTAAGTCAGCTTAGCACCCTTGTTCTTGAAGTAGGCCTTGCTGTCGGACATGAGCCATGATGTACCACCTTTAATATATAGACCGCCTGTAACTTTTTCTTTGCTCTGATTTTGCGCAGAAACAGCCATTGCGGATATTATAATTGCCAAAAGAACGAGTATTTTCTTCATATTTCAAATAATTTAAGTTAGACAAATTTATTGTTGTCGCAAAAATATATATTTTTTAGAAAGTGCAAATCTTTTTTCGCAGGTAGAATTTCTATTTTTATTTTTGCAATGCGATAATTAGTACTTTATGCGAAGGTTGATTTATATAATTCTGGCTTCGGCTACGGTTGCACTTACAGCGTGCAAGTCGAATCCGTTGAAGGTGGATGTGTCTGATATTGATGTAGATGTGCAGGTAGAGCGCTTCGACAGGGATTTCTTTGCTTGCTCGGATGGCGATGCTTATTCGCAGACGCTGAAACTGGCCGAAAAATATCCGTTTTTCTTCGATATGTACAATATGCACATAATATCGTGCGGAACGTACAGCGACAAGTCATACTACGAATGCCTCAAGGTCTTCTTTTCCGACTACTCGGTTGTGGAGGCCTACAATGCTGTGAACAAGGAATTTGCTGATTGCAGCGACATACAGGAGACCTTGGTTGATGGCTTCCGTCACCTGGTTTATTATTATCCCGAAACAGAAGTTCCGCGCGTCGTCACTTTTGTGGCTGGATTCAACCAGTCTGTCGTGCTTATGGACGGATATGTAGGCATAGGACTTGAGAAGTATCTTGGCGACAACTGTCCTCTGTACGATATGCTTCAGATTCCAGACTATGCCAAGCACGAGATGCAGAGAAAACGTATTCCTGTTGATGTGATGACAGAAATATTTCACGACTTGCATCCATACGAACCGGCTACCGATAATCTTGTAAACAGAATGATTTATAACGGGATGTCCATGTACTTTGTGGAGGCGATGTTTCCCGATATGCCCGAAACCGACCGCCTGACATATACCGGCGAGGAAATCGGCTATTGTCATCATTTCGAGCGTGACATGTGGACTGCCCTTATCGAAAACGAATATCTGTTTACTACCGATCTGTTTACGATAAAGAAATTTACTGAAAATGCACCGTTTACTGCTCCGTTCGGACAGGAATGTCCTGCACGTGTCGCCAATTGGACAGGCTTGCAGATTGTGAAGGCATATGTCGAGAACAATAAGGTTTCGTTTACGGAACTAATGCAGGAAACCGACTACCAGAAGATTTTGAACATGTCGGAATATAACCCGAGGTAATTTTCGATTTTCGATTTCGGATTTACGATTTGAACCTTGAACTTTTGAACCCTTGAACGTTAAAACTTAAACTTTGAACCCAAAAACATTTATCTGATGAAAAGAACATTATTAATTATATCCGCCCTTGTTTTAATTGTTTTTATGTGCGGTTGTGGCAAGGAAAGAGTTTATACGGTCACATTTGATGCAAATGGAGGAACAGGTGTTATGAAATCGCAGACATTTGTGAAAGATGTTTCCCAGGCTCTAGTGTCCAATAAGTTTAAACGCAAAGGATATATTTTCTCGAAATGGAATACTATCCCCGATGGTACTGGTGTGGATTATTCCGATGCGAAAGAAATTTCGTTGAATGATGACCTTACATTATATGCTCAGTGGAAGCCTGTTTCTGGAAGCAAAAACGGCCACGATTATATCGACTTGGGACTTCCGAGTGGTACATTGTGGGCAACTTGCAATATCGGAGCAAGAGCCCCGGAATATTACGGAGATTTTTTCGCTTGGGGCGAAGTTTCTGCAAAGAGCAGCTATACATGGACCAACTACAAATACTGCAACGGTGATTTCAATTCCCTTACAAAATATTGCAGCATGTCGAGTTTCGGCGATAACGGATTCACCGATAATCTTAAGGTTTTGGAACCGTCGGACGATGCAGCCACGGCAAACTGGGGACAGGACTGGCGTATGCCTACAGTTGATGAAATGCGAGAGCTTAGGGACAATTGCGTAATGCTTTGGTCTGTTCAGAACGGAACAAAGGGATTTTTGTTTACTGGGCCTAATGGCAATAGCATTTTCATGCCAGCAAGTGGTTACTATTTTGGTAGCGACCATGAAGATTCTGGTGTTGGCGGATACTACTGGACAAGTACATTAGGCCCGGGGATGTCGGGATACTCGTGGCTATTCCATTTTTATGCCGATGGTTCCGAAATGAACAACTATGGGCGTTGTCAGGGCAGATCGGTCAGGGCTGTTTGCAAATGATTCGATTGGTTATTGTTTGCGCAATCAAATCTTCAAATCTTTAGCTCTCGCAAGCCAATTATCAAATTCTCGAATCTTCTATTTCGTTTCTAGGATCTTGAATTCCACTCTTCTGTTTGCACTGCGACCTTCTTCGGTGTCGTTGGTGGCGATTGGTTTTTCGTAGGCGTAGCCCTTGTACGACAGACGGCTTTCGGCTATACCCTTGCCGATGAGGTAATCGACAACAGTTTTTGCTCGCGATTCCGATAGTTCCGTGTTGTACTTCAGGCTACCTTGGTTGTCGGTATGACCGGAAATTTCAATCTTTAGGTTCGGCTGCTTTTTCAGAATTTCGACTACTCTGTCGAGCTCGGCGTACGATTCGGGCTGCAGCGACGATTTGTTGTAGTCGAAGAATATGTTTTTCAGGATTATGGTTGTGCCGACCTGAATTTTTTTCAGTTGCACGTCGATTACCAATTCCTGGAAGTCGGCGGTGTCGGCAAGGTTGAAATTCTCGCTGTGGAAAAGGTAGCCGTCCTTGTTTACGCTAAGTCCGTAGTTCTTTCCAGATGGCAAGTTCACGATGTATGCTCCCGAAGCACTATTCGACTTGAATGTCGATATAACCTCGTTTTTGCTGTTGTCGGTGATTTCTATATTTGCTTCGAGTGGCAAATTTTTGTCGGCATCGGTGATTGTTCCTTTAACGAGGGTGACAAGGACTTTAGGTGCGTTCTGTTTGGTATCCTTGGTAGGGAATCTTAGCTCGTAGATGTCCCACAGGCCATAGCTGTCGGGATGGACCGATGTGTAGTAGGCATTGCGGCCGCTGGCGGTTATAGAGAAGAAAAGGTCGTCGAGCGGCGTGTTGATCGGGTAACCGAGGTTTTCGGGTTCCGACCAATGTCCATATTCATCCTTTACCGACTTGAATATGTCGTATCCGCCCATTGTGTTATGGCCGTCCGAACAGAAATATAAGGTTCTTCCGTCGGGGTGTATGAATACGCAGCGTTCATCGTATTCTGTGTTTATTGCTTTCCCTATGCTTATAGGTGCAGACCATTTTCCGTATCTGTCAAGCGTGGAGTAGAAAATGTCGTGGTTACTAAGGGAAGAACTGTTAGCGTTAGAAACAAAGTAAAGAGTTTTGTTGTCCGACGACAGGCAAGTCTCGGTCTCGTGTGAGCCTTTGTTTATCTTTTCCGAAATGCTTTTGGGCTTCTGCCATTTGCTGCCCCTGAGGGTGGAAACATAAATGTCGCCGCCGTTTGCGTCCATATATACGTACATGGTTTGTCCGTCGGGCGAAAGTCCGACTATCGCATCGTTTAAGCCTGTGTTGAGCGGTGCACCTATGTTGCGGGCCTTTGTCCAGCCAGACGAGTTATGTGTACTTTCGTATATGTCCTCGCAGTACATTCCATCTTCAAGTATCGTGTTTCCTGTGCCGCCCTTGCGTCGCGATGTAAAATAAAGCTTTGATCCATCGGATGTTACGAACGGGGCGTATTCGCGGTATTCTGTATTGATGTTTTGTCCGAGGTTTATGATTTCCACATCTACCGTGTCTTTCATGATTTCGATGCCATTGTCGCATTGCTGGATTAGACGGCGGATCTTGGTCGCTTCTTTAGGGTCTTTTGTGATTTTCAGGTAATCGGAGTAGCATTTCTTTGCTTCTTCGAAATGGTAGTTCCAGTGGTAACCGCAACCGAGGTAGAAAAGTATTTTCTTGTCAATGGTCTTGTTTAGCTTGTATGCACGTTCAAAATATTCCATGCACTGCGATTTCTGTGCCGAGTTGAAATGGCAATATCCAATCTTGAAGTTTAGGTCCGAATTGTTGGGGTTGAATTTTTGTGCAGGCATATAGTATTTCAATGCATTGGCATAATCGCCGGCAGTGTAAAATCCGTCGCCGGATTTGATGTTTGCTTTTGCAGCGTTAACTTCGTTTGTGCGACCAGGAAAGTTCGAAGTCGTGAATTTTGTATCAACTTGTGCCGATGCGATGCCAATAAGCATTGCGAGAAGTATCGTTATGATGATATTTTTCATTATCGAGACCATTTTATCGCTACAAATTTAATGGTTTATTCCGATTCTTCAATAGATAATATGCAAGTATAATGCCGCGTTGAAATAGGTGGATTATGATAGTACAATTTAAGCGTTAGAAAAATAAAATGACGTTTTTCGATTCTGATAAACCTTGTTCTGGATGCATAATACAGTAGTTTTTGCTTGTTAAATTCTAAAAATAGTTGCAGTAATATGTTGAAAATCAGCATTAGAATTAATAAATGAGAAAAAGTGTAAAAAATATTTGGAAGTTATTGTTGAATTGTATTACCTTTGCATCGCTTTTAGCGAGAATAGCTCAGTTGGTAGAGCACGACCTTGCCAAGGTCGGGGTCGCGAGTTCGAGTCTCGTTTCTCGCTCTTTTTTTTTACGCTCTTTTGAAGTAGAAAATCAGTGCCCTGGTGGCGGAATAGGTAGACGCGCTGGACTTAAAATCCAGTGATCATTGCGATCGTGCCGGTTCGACCCCGGCCCGGGGTACCTATT
>JAFZWY010000019.1 GCA_017617125.1 Bacteroidales bacterium | reverse complement strand
CAGTGAAAGTGAAGCTTTCGCCTGCATCGAGTGTCTGGGTACCAGTTGGTGAAACCGAACCGCCTTCAGCATCAGCATCGATGTTGATGTTGAGAACTGCAATGAATGTTGCAGTGATTGTGTGGTCGGCAGT
Source organism: Bacteroidales bacterium (assembly GCA_017617125.1). Lineage (GTDB taxonomy): Bacteria > Bacteroidota > Bacteroidia > Bacteroidales > ML635J-15 > Bact-19. Next base: position 16,413 of record JAFZWY010000019.1, on the reverse strand, counting down.
AACGTTCGCGAAGGTGTAGCTTTCGATAGCACCCTGGCTCTGTCCGTCGACTGTTACATCAACGATGCGGTAGCCGTTGTTTGCTGCGATTGTGTAGGTCTGGTTTCCACCGCAAGTTACGCTAGTATTGCCAGCGGGAGTGATAGAACCGCCGTTACCAGCTGTTGCTGCGATTGTGTAGCTAATCGGAGCGAATGTTACATTTACAGTCTGGTTTGCGGTAACATTGTTAATGGTGTACTGGTTGTTTGCGTTAAGAGTAATAGTAGTACCGTTTACTGTAACATTGCCGATTTCGTAGCAAGCATCGGGTGTAACTGTGAATGTGAAGTTTTCTCCGCAATATACGGAATTGTCAGCGTCGATTGTACCACCATTTCCTGTGCTTGCTGTAATTGAGTAGCTGATTTGGTTGAATGTTGCGTTGATTGTTTGTTCGGCGGTTACATTTTGTATTGTGTAAGCGTTGTTCTCATCAAGCGTTACTGCACTTCCATTAACTGTTACTGTGCCGATTTCGTAGCATTCGTCAGGTGTTACATGGAACGTAAAGTTGTTGCCTTCGGAAACCGACTGTGTGCCGTTGGGCGATATTGAACCGCCGTTGGCAGCATTGATAGTTACATCGTATCTTGGTAATGGGTTTCCTACTGTTATACAATTCTGAGCTGCAAGCGATTCACTGTCGTCGTCGCAAACGGCACGGATGCTAAGGCAGTGTTCGCCAGCCGAAAGGTTGGTTGCAGTATATGTTCCACCTGTGACATTTGATGCTACAAGTGTTCCATTGTCGTAGATGTTTACAGCGGCCGTGCCTGTAGTTGCGCTTCCGCTTATAGTTATGTCGTCGACACAGAATATGAACCTGTCATTTGAAACGCAATGTATTGCTACATATTTTGCATTGGCAGGAACTTGGTATGAATATTCTCTCCATGTTGATGTTGTTGTTGCGACTGTACTGTTGAGGTTTGTAAAGTCGTCTGCATCATTTCCCGTAGTGGAATAAGCGGCATAGAAGCTTTCGCTGTACGAGTTGGAGTATGAACGTGCATAGAACGAGAATGTAAAATCATCGGTGAAATTCAGTTCAGGGCTTACAATCCAGTCGTTGTTTTGTACATTGTTTGCGTATGGGGCACCGATAAAATTATTTCCCGAGTGTGCTGTTACATTTGCTGCCTGACCTGTAATCTGGCTGCCGTCGAGGACGATGAACGCCATCTTAGAACTTTCGTTTGTGAATTCAATGGTGCTGAATGTTCCTGTCGAGGCATTGTCGCCGTCGATGTAAGTCCAGCCAATAGTTCCAGCCGAGTTGATTGTTCCGTACGTATGGTCTTCGAAGTCGTCGCTAATTGTGATTGTGGTTGTTGTCTGTGTATCCCATGTTATGGTTGCATCAGTGTCGTTAAGAGCGACATCCATTCCAGTAGGAGCTTCGCACGAGTGACCGATTGCAGTTATTGTCAGTGTTGAGTTCCAAATGCTGCTGCCATCGGCTATTTCAACATTTATTGTTGCAACATGACCGTCGGGAACGTCTTCGGCAACACTGAAATTGAAAGTTCCTACAGCGGTGGCATTGCGTGCCAAAGCTCCGATGGTTGTTGTGGTGGTGTTAAGAGTTATATATTCGTCGGAGGTAGAGAGTGTGGCTGTTGTGTTTGCACTTGTTGTGCCGGCTCCTGTATTTGCGAAAGTAACAGAAAGGTCACCTGTTGTACTGTAGCGTGCAATTGTCGGTGTGTAGTTCTGAACTTCGATTTCGGGGCTTGGCATATAGCAGCTAATTTCGGCTTCCCAACCAGATGAAACTGTACGATTGTTTGATGTAAATACAATCGTCAAGGCTCCAGCGGCATTGGTTGCTGTTATTGTTCCAGGATTGCTTGTTCCACAAACGCCATCTACAAGTACGGTAGCTGAAGTTGATGTGCCATCGTAGATGTATAACTTATCATTACAAGTTGTTGTGCCACCCCACCCTGATGAAGATGCTGCCTGCAACGAGAATGATGTGAATGTCAATCTTATCATAGCACCATCGGTACTTGGGTAGATTGTCTGGGTATAGTTGGCGTTATTCCCATAATCGCCATCGCCTCCCGGGTCCTTGTATGTACCTCCGCAAACATATAGAGTCTCATTGCTCATGGTAACAGAAGCAACGACTTCAATATATGCAGTCTTTGTTTCTGTGCTGGAGCCGTAAGCATTGCTGGCTACTAGTGTTACAGTATATTCGCCTGGTTCGTCGTATGTTACGGTTGGATTCTGTTCTGTAGATGTAGCTGGGGATCCTCCTTCGAATGTCCATGACCAAGAAGTCGGTATGTTGGCGGATTGGTCTGTAAAGCTAACAGGACTTCCTATGGTTACATAGGTTTCTGATGCGACAAAGTCGGCAACAGGGGCTGTGGCTTCGTAAACAGAGATGTAATCCTGTTTTGTTGTTGATATTGAGCATCCGTTGACGTCGATGATGGTTAATGTTGCATCGTAGGTGCCATGTGTGTTGTATGTTACATTTGGATTTGCAGTTGTACTTGTAGCGGGGTTGCCTCCTTCAAAAGTCCAAGATGACGAAATGTAGTTTCCGCTGGTGGTGTTTGTGAATTGTACGCTGCTTCCTTCGAATATTGCTGTATTGCTGGCTGTAAAATCTGGTACAACCATATCTTCTGGGTACAATGAAACATCTAGGCGAACGCTTTCCTGATTTTGTGTTGTGACAGTGATAGTCTGCGGTATGTATCCGTCCTTCGAGAAGGTTACGCTATATGTACCAGCATATATAGGACGGTGGTAATTGCCGATTGGTGCTGATGAGTATACTTCCGAATTGTCGGCGTCGTGGTTGTTTATGAATACTTTAACTCCGCTAAGCGGTTCATTTGAGCAGGCATCGGTTACGATTCCGCGGAAACCGTATAGTACCTGTTCTGTAAAGTCCAGTATTGCATTTCTATTGTATCCCCAATAGGTGTTAAGGGATTCGGTGCCTAATGTCTTATCATCAGACCATTCCATGGTAAGTTCCTTGCAGTGATGGAAGTAGTTCATATAATCCTGTCGTCCGCCCTGGGTGTAGTACCAGTCGGTTCCTTCGGTAATTCCGGTTGAATTGTTTGTGTTGTCAGCCATGGTACCTGGACCTCTAAGATAGTTCGAATTTAACGCGTGGCAGGTATTGGCGTATTGCTGGCAGATATATTGCCACCAATCGATGTCGGGATGCGGATGGCTCGACGAGTACCAGTTTTGTTCGTCCCACGGATAGTTCAGGCATTCGGTGCCGCCATGACCGTTTGCGGCCATAACGAAATTGTGCGCATCTGCGTAGTTTTTCATCATTGTAACTTCGGGGTCGCTTGTTCCTGCGTATCCGTTAATGTCGGGGAAACTGCGGTTCAGGTCTGTGCCGTTGGCGTTTGCTCTTCTTGAGTTGGCCAAGCTTGTGCCGTCATTCGACCTGTAGAACGTTCCATCTGGGTTTGTAAGAGGAGAAATGTATATCTCGACATTGTTGACAAGGTTTGTAATTTGCTCGTCAGTGCCATAATTTGTCAGAAGTTCATCGACAAGACGAATCATGAAGTACCAGCCGGTGGTTTCGTCACCGTGCATTGTGCTGCTCCACCAGAATTCAGGTTCGTCTTCGTCAACGCCAACATTGTCCGAAATAATCATTGTTATTATTGGACGGTTGTTTACCGAATAGCCAACAGTATCCATCTTGCACAATGTAGGATGGGCGGTTGCATAGTTGTGCATCATTTCCAGATATACGGCGTAGGTAGGATAGCGGTCCCAGTTTGCCATCTGTGCAACGGTTGTCGCCATATTCAATGCTCGTGTCCGGCGGTAATATTCGTATACTGGCTCATATTCAATGCCGTAGGTCTTGAACTGTTCGTACTCGCTGCGGTTGGCGTATGCCACTACGTAGGTGTCTGTTATTTTGTCGATTGACATTATGCGTCCAAGCTCGTTGACAAGTTCACGGTTGCCGTTGTGCTGGAATCTCAATACTATTTCACCTCGGTTCTCGAAAGTTTGCTCAATAAATTCAAGGTCAGATTGAGTCTGTCCAAAGATAGCCGATACTATTAGTAGTAAGGCAATTAGAAAAGATATTTTTTTCATATTAATATGAATATTAAAAGTTTTCAAATTTAGTTGAAAAATAGAAGGGATGATGTTCACATGGTATTTATTAGACGAAAATAGTATTATGACGCAGAAAAATGTTTATATGCCGTTTAAAACAGATATATTTTTCATATTTGTTAAGAATGAGAATGGAGTTCGCTTGTTTTTCCTTTGCCACTATCCTTTACAAAAAGTTTTTATACCTTTGCCAAGTCTCTTTTCAAAAGGCATAACGAATGGATTTCAGTAAGTTAAAAGCAAACTTCAAAGGTGCTATCTGCACTGACAACATACACAGGATAATCTATGCTACCGACGCTTCGGCATACCGCGAACTGCCACTTGCTGTCTGCGTGCCCGAGGACAACGACGACATCCGCACCGTAATTCGCTTTGCTCGCGAAAATGGACTTAGTATCATTCCTCGCGCTTCGGGAACATCAATTGCCGGTCAGGTGGTGGGAAACGGAATCGTGGTGGATGTGTCGAAAAATTTTGGCAAGGTGCTGGAACTCAACAAGGAAGAAAAATGGATTCGCATTCAGCCCTGCATTGTGCTCGACGAACTGAACAAATACCTTGCTCCGCATAATCTGTTTTTCGGTCCCGAAACTTCCACATCGAACCGTTGTATGATTTCGGGAATGGTGGGCAACAACTCCTGCGGTTCGCATTCGCTAATCTACGGCAGTACTCGCGACCATTTGTTGGAGGTAAGATGCATATTGTCAGATGGTTCCGATGTTACTTTCGGCGAACTTTCGCGCGACGAATTCAATGCAAAATGCGAACTTCAGTCGCTCGAAGGCGACATATACCGTCATATCCGCAATTTGCTGTCCGACAAGGATGTTGTCGATGAAATAAGAGCCAACTATCCCGATCCTGAAATCCGCCGTCGTAACACTGGTTATGCGCTCGATTGTCTTCTCGATAACGAGATTTTTGGCAATTCCGACAAGAAATTCAACTTCTGCAAGCTCATTGCCGGTTCGGAAGGAACTTTGGCCTTCATAACCGAAATAAAATTGAACCTTGTCGATAAGCCTTCGAAAAACAAGGCTCTGATGTGCGTTCACACCGCAACTTTGGACGAAGTCTTCGAGGCAAACCTTGTGGCACTGAAATATTCGCCGTCATCGATTGAGCTGATGGACAAGAAGGTACTCGACCTTACCAAAGAGAACATAGCCCAGCGGCAAAACCGCTTCTTTGTGGAAGGCGACCCCGAAGGAGTGCTAATTGTGGAATGGGTGAACGACGACGAAAACTGGATTCAGCAACAGATTGCGGCTATCGAGGCCGACTTGCGCAACCACAACTACGGCTATTGCTATCCTATTGTCCGCGGCGATGATATTCCAAAGGTTTGGGCGTTGCGCAAGGCTGGACTTGGTGTGCTTGGCAATATGCCCGGTGACCGAAAGCCTGCACCGGTAATCGAAGATACTGCCGTAAATCCCAAGGACTTGCCGGCATATATGAAGGATTTCCGCGCTATGCTCGAAAGGTTGGGGCTTGAATGTGTTTTCTATGCTCATATAAGCACAGGCGAACTGCATTTGCGTCCGATTCTCAACCTGAAGGATGAGCACGATGTGGAACTTTTCCATACCGTAGCGTTGGAAACTGCAAAACTGGTGAAAAAATATCACGGTTCGCTCAGTGGCGAACATGGTGACGGAAGGTTGCGTGGTGAGTTCATTCCGTTGATGCTTGGCGACAGGATTTACGAAATGTTTGTGCAGTTGAAACAGGTCTGGGACAAGGACAATGTCTTCAATGCCAACAAGATAATCGGTACGCCGAAGATGAACACCCATCTGCGCTACAAGCCCGGACAGCAGACCCGCGAGATTGAAACCTACTTCGACTTTTCACGTACTGGCGGTTATCTGCGCACTGCAGAAAAGTGCAACGGTGCTGGCGACTGCCGCAAGACGCACATCATTGGCGGAACTCTGTGTCCGAGTTTTCAGGCTACACGCAACGAGCAGAATTCTACACGTGCCCGTGCCAACATTTTGCGCGAACTGATTACAAATTCCACCAAGCCCGACCCGTTTATGGAAAAGGAAGCCTACGAAGTGCTCGACCAGTGCCTGCTGTGCAAGGCTTGCAAGTCGGAATGCCCGTCTGGTGTGGATGTTGCCAAGTTGAAAATGGAATTCTTGCAACATTACTATGATAATTACGGAGTTCCGATGCGTAGCCGTGCGGTGGCTTTGCAGCCGAGGCTATACAAGTTTGCATCGTTGGTTCCACATATTTCAAATTTCTTCTTCAAGAACAAATTCTTCTCGAAGTTGATACAGAAATCCATCAATTTCAGCACCGAAAGGAGCATTCCGCTGATGAGTACGGTAAATCTTAGGAAACAGGTGCGCAAAATAGGGGAGATGCGAACCGAAAAACCGAAAAAGACAATTTACCTTTTCGTTGATGAATTTTCGCGCTACTTGGACACACATATTGCCGTGGATGCGGTGTCGCTGTTTACAAAGCTTGGCTACGAGGTAAGGCTTGCCAAGTCGAAGGAAAGCGCGCGCACTTGGCTCAGCAAGGGGCTTGTGCGCAAGGCGAAGAAGATTGCAAACGCCAATATCGCAATGCTCGGCGATATCATAAGCGACAAAACTCCGCTTGTCGGCATCGAGCCGTCGGCAATTCTTGCTTTCCGCGACGAATATCCCGACCTTGCAACCAAGGAAAATCGAGCCAAAGCCGAAAATCTTGCAAAAAATGCTCTTCTGTTCGACGAGTTTATCTGCCGTGAAATCGATTGTGGCAATATAAGTTCGGAAATGTTCACCGATGAGGTTGCAAATGTAATGTTCCACGGACATTGCCAGCAGAAGGCGTTAATCGGAACAAAATTCACTTTGAAGGCTTTGTCGTTGCCGAAGAATTTTACCGTTAGGGAAATTCCGAGCGGTTGTTGCGGCATGGCGGGTTCGTTTGGTTACGAGAAGGAGCACTACGAACTTTCGATGAAAATTGGCGAGTTGGTTTTATTCCCAACAATCCGCAATGCCGAGCCGAACACGATAATTTCAGCCGTCGGCACAAGCTGCCGTTGCCAAATCAAGGACGGAACGGGTGTAGATGCCTTGCATCCGCTCGAGATATTGAATAGGGCGGTGAAATCCTAATTTTTTATTTACATATCCGAATATGCCATAAGCACTATTGTAAGAATTGCTAGCGCTCCACCTATAATATTTAAGCGGTTAAGTTTTTCCTTGAAAAACAAAACACCTATTAAAATAGACAGCAATATTGTGGATGTGTTGCATATTCCGTAAAGCGACGAATTTGAAATTATGCCGGTATTCATCGACCTGATGACAAAATAAATAGAGCCGAAATTGAATGAGCCGAGCAGAATACCCATCCACCAAGTCTTGAAATTGAGGAAATTCTTCATCACGCCTCTTTTTACAACGGCATAAATGAGCCCACAAAGCAATGATATTCCGAACAGAGTGGCGGTAAACAATGCTGCATCGCCCGAAATGCCGAATTCCTCACGCGAATATATGACCAGCGAATCGTTAGCTCCCATGAATATAAATATGATGGCTGGTAACAGGAATTTCCAGATATTGGTCTTGGTCTTCTGCGATGAAGGCTTATAAGTACAGAGGAAAACCGATGTAATTGCAAAAAGTATTGCTGCAATTTTTGTTGCCGAAACATTCTCTCCATAAGCTATTATCGAGAATGTCATCGGTAGTACTAGCGACATCTTGCTTGCGACTGTGGTAATAACAATTCCTGTTTCGCGCGACGATATTCCAATCAGCAGAAAAGTAACTATAAACAGAAATCCTAGTACAATACCCATAGGGAACCATCCTGCTGACACTATTTGTCCGACAGGGAGCGAACCGAATATTGCGAAACCGAGAACTGCGGCAGTAAGATAGTTGACAACCACAGCATTGAGCAACGGAGCTTTGAATATATCAATAAGCTTGAAAATGACAAAAATGCCAATGTATGATATTGCGCAGAGGATTATCCAGACCATAAAAAAGGGGGCAAGCCCCCGTTTTGTTGTTAATTCAGATTTACATCTTCAATCTCTTTTCGATTTCGTCAAGGTCCTGCTTGAAGGACTTGTCGGTTTCGATAAGGTTGTTCACAGTCTTGCATGCATGAAGCACTGTTGCATGGTCCTTGTTTCCGATAGCGTTGCCGATCATTGCCAGCGAGCACTTTGTCATGTTCTTTGCAAAGTACATTGCTATCTGGCGGGCCTGTACGATTTCGCGCTTGCGAGTCTTGCTGCTAAGCACATCCACCGACATCGAGAAGTAGTTGCAAACGACCTTCTGTATGTAGTCGATTGATATTTCGCGCTGGGTGTTCTTAACGAGCTTGTCGATCATGCCCTTTGCAAGTTCGAGTGTGATTTCCTTCTTGTTGAGTGTTGCCTGTGCAAGCAGCGAAATAAGCGTACCTTCGAGCTCGCGGACGTTGTTGGTAACGTGCGATGCGATGTATTCGAGGATTTCTTCCTTGATTTCGATACCGTCCTTGTAGGTTTTACGTTTAAGTATTCTTATTCTGGTTTCGAAATCTGGTTCCTGAAGATCGGCAGCCAATCCCCATTTGAATCTCGACAGAAGTCTTTCTTCCATTCCGTTGAGATCGACAGGAGCCTTGTCAGATGTTAGTATAAGCTGTTTCTGGTGCTGGTGCAAGTAGTTGAATATCTGGAAGAAAACTTCCTGTGTTCCTTGTTTGTCGGCAAAATACTGTACATCGTCGAGAATAAGCACGTCGATCATCTGGTAGAAGTTGATGAAGTCGTTGCGGTTGTTGTCGCGAGTAGCCTGCATGTATTGAGTAAGGAACTTATTTGCATCGACATACAATACGACTTTATCGGGGAAGTTCTTCTTTACTTCGAGTCCTATTGCGTTTGCAAGGTGAGTCTTACCAAGTCCCGAGCCACCATAAATGAACAGCGGGTTGAATGATGTTCCGGCGGGATTGCCAGCTACTGCGAAACCAGCAGCACGAGCCAGACGATTGCATTCACCTTCGACGTAGTTTTCGAAAGTGTATTCTGGATTAAGATGCGGATCTATCTGTATCTTCTTGAGTCCTGGAATTGCAAACGGGTTGAGTGGTTCGTCGGCACCCTTCCTTGGCAAGGTAGACACGTTAGGCATCCTCTTGGGAACATGATTCGATGGCATGGCTACGGTGACAGTTCTGCCGGCATTCTGATCGTTGCTTACCACAATCCTGTATTCAAGGTTTGCATCTGGACCAATAACCCTGTGCAGGGTCATTGCCATAAGCTCCAGGTAATGTTCTTCGAGATACTCGTAAAAGTATGTGCTCGGCACCTGTATGGTTAACTGACTACCTTTCAGGTCGACAGGAACTATTGGAGCAAACCAGGTGTTAAATGCAACCTTTGCTAAATTGTCTTGAATGATCTTCAAGCATTTCGCCCAAACCTCTTCGCAGTTTCTTGTTGTCATTAGACCGTATCCTTTTATTTTTGTTAAACAATTAAAATTTGTTGCAAGACGGCACGAGACTGTGAAAACTTCTTAAAAAATAATTTTTTTAAAAAAATTTTCAAAACCAAACATCATTAAACCTATCCTAAACACTAACGATAAGTCTTTGTGTTTCTTTTATTTATGGGAGTAAATCCCAAAACTCAAAACTCAATCTCCTGCATAATTTTTGCAGCCCATAAAAGTACTCAAATCTTTCGCACCGACCAAACATTTTTAGCGATTTTTTTGCCTTTTTTGCAGCTTTTTTTCAAGGGGGACATTATCAAATTTATATAGTTATCAACTTGAATTAACAATTAATAAAAAGCATTATAATAAATTATAAATCAATTAGTTATGGCATGAAAAATATTATTTTCCGCATTACTAACCAATTAATATTCGGGATGTTACATCAATTTATGCTGGAAAACATGTTTTATGTAGTCTTAATCGTGCAGAATAAGCGCAAAAACATGCTAAATATATTAAGATAAGATAGTTAGACGACCATGAGGTTGCATCCGCGCACATCGGCACTGTCGAAACGACCCGAAACGGAAAAAGAACCGTCGTCGAAAACCTGCCCCAAATCGGAGGTCTGAAGAAAGCTGCACGAGTAAATATTTGCAAGGTCAACCACATTTATAGCTCCGCTTCCGGTAGTATGGACAGCCAGTGGATCGTTGGGCTCGCGCACCAGCACCTTCATGGTTCGGCTGCAACTGTATATGCCATCGCCTTGCGAATACGCCTGCGACAGAAGTTCAGTCATTCCATACTCGGAATGTATGCTGTGCACGCCAAACGATTCCATAAGCACCGAATGCAGTTCCGAACGTACCATTTCTTTCCTTCGCCCTTTCATTCCGCCAGTTTCCATCACAATGCCATGCTGCATATTCAGTTTGTACCTTTCTGCAAAATCGAGCAGGGCGAAACTTACACCTATAAGAATATATTTCCGTCCCCTCTTCTCGAGAGAGCATATTGTGTCGTACAATTCGTCGTGGTTATGCAGGAAAAATCCGCTTTCGCTGTCATCCGACATTCTCACAAGCTCGTCAACCATGTACACAAGGCTCGAACCGCTGCGCTCAAGGTAAGCCGGAAGCAGCCCAAGTATGCAGAAGTCGGATGGTTCTCCATAGAATTGCTGGAATCCAGCAGTAAAAGCCTTCCGGTACAAATCGGCATCGGCAACATAATGAGATGATGGAACAGCCCCCGTTGTACTGCTCGATGTAAAGATAACCTCTGTGTCCCTGCCGTCGCACAAAACCTTATGAGTCTTGAAAAACTCGACGGGCATGAATGGAATGTCGGCAATGTAGTTTACGGCTCCGGCATCAATATAGAGCAGATCGCAATATTTGCGATACACTGGGTTGTTCATGTATTGGAAGTAGAATGCCTGCAAAGACAGCCGCTCGAAATCGGCGGCTGTCCTTATTGTGAATATTTCTTTACGATATCTATCGATGTCGAATGGCATCGGCAATGCGGTCTACTAATTTTTGAATTTCTTATATACGTCCTCGTACACTAGGAAATATTTACCTTTTGGAAGTGATGAAATATTAATCATGTCGGACATTCCATGAAGCTTTGTATTGCCATCGGCATCAACTATCTTGTATTCCGTAACACCCGAGAATATTATTTCCCTGCCCGATGAAATCTTCTTAACGACAACAGCGCTGCTCTTCGGCGACATAATAGTTACTTCCTTTTCGCGCTCCTTCATTCCGTCGCTATCGACCTGGTAAACTCTTATCCTGTTTTCGCCTACAAGACCAGGGAATGGTATTGTGTAGGTCTTTTCAGCACTTCCGCCCTTGCCTTGGAACACGCCGCTCACGACCCATTTGTCGCCCTTATAAAGTTCGACGTAGAATGCCAATGGGGCAGCTTCTCCCTTTATGGCAAGCACAAGGTCGAATGCTTCGCCCGACGGCTCGATCTTTGCCGACACCAAATCGAAAGTCGACGACGATACGAAAGCCTTTGGGTTAATAAGTTCGGGCTTGCTGTCGCCATTATACTTAACAACTAGATCAAACTTGTCGCAAAACTTAAGCCCGTTTGCGGCAAAGTCGACAACTACGACTCCTGTGTTAAGCTCAGCCTTGGCCTTGTTTCCATTAACCAGGACTTCGCTTATGCAGAAACCAGAACCTAAAGTCGGGTTCTTGATGTAAGCGTTCTGTTCGTAAAATGTTCCGCTGAACTCTACCTCTGCCGCATACAAATTTATGACAGAAACACTAACAATTATAAGGCTCAATAAACTTTTTAATATTCTTCCTACCATAGTCAAAAACACGTCTAAAAAGTTATCAACAAAGTTATAATTTTTTTTTCAAATCAAACAATAATATTTTTTTTCTTTTTTTTTGTTGGTCAACACGATATGCAAAAATGCCTATTATGGTGACAGTTACTGCTTAGTGTTGATAAAAAAATCTCATATAAATCATCCCTATTATATTAAGAGGTATATTTGTTGGTTAATAAATTACAACAAAAAATGAATATTCGTTCCATTTTCACAATCTTTGCAATTGCTGTAGCAATGTCGGCAACGGCTCAGGAATATACTCAGGAGAAGATCCTCTATAAGAACGGCAACACCAAGGAAGAAGGCACAATGTACCTCGGACTGCGTTTCGGCACATGGAAGTTTTATTCGCCCGAAGGCAAACTTGCCGCGCAAACCGATTTCTACAAGGATATGCTTCATGGTGAGAATATTACATATTATAACAATGGAAACAAGCACGAGCTATACAATTATCGTGCCAATAGCCGACACGGGGCCTGCGAGGAATATTACGAGAATGGAAATCCAAAACTAAAAGGTTTCTACAGCACCAATGTCCGCGACAGCATATGGCAGCTGTTCTACGATAATGGAAACCAGCAGTCGGAAATCGTTTATAAGGATGGTAAGATAGTAAGTATCAATAAATTCTACACACGCGACGGCAAACAGACCGTGACGGCAGGAAATGGTTCGATGATAAACTACTACGACAGCGGGGCCAAGAATTCCGAAGGGACCCTCAAGAACGGCGTCGAGGACGGAAAATGGACCTACTACCACGAAAACGGCAAGAAAAAGTCGGAAGGTAACTTTGCTTCGGGCAATCGCATTGGCGAATGGAAAGAGTGGTACGACAACGGTCAGCTAAAGACCGAAATCAACTACGAGAACGGTCTTAACACATTCTGGACGCGCACCGGTACAAAAGAGATGGAAGGCATTATGTCCGACGGAAAGCGCGACAAGACCTGGACCTACTGGTACCGTTCGGGCAAGGTGCGCAGCATCAACAACTACAAGATGGACGTACGCGACGGCTTACAGACAAAATACTTCGAAAACGGACAGAAGGAATCGGAAATGACTTATGTTGACGGCAAACTGAACGGTGAAGCTCACTTCTGGCTTGAAAATGGACAGCCCGACATCGACGGCAACTTCAAGGACGACCTGCAGGAAGGTCTATGGACCTACTGGCGCAAGGACGGCAAGAAGGGCAACGAGGGCAACTACTCGAAAGGCAAGATGGACGGTCGCTGGACATACTGGTATTCGAATGGTCAAGTATGGAAGGAGGTCGACTATACCGCAGGAATCCGCACTGGAGCATGGAACATCTACTTCGAAGACGGCAAGAAATTCCGCGTAGGCCAGTACGAAAACGACATGGAAACAGGCTTGTGGACAGAATGGAACGAAGACGGCGTGATGGTTCTTCGTGGCAACTACAAGAACGGCATCATGGAAGGAAAGTGGGAGGCTTGGCACGACAACGGCAACAAAAAGTCGGTTGTGGAATATAGCAACGGACTACTTTGCGGAAGAAACGACTTCTGGTTCGAGAATGGTAGGCCTCAATTCGAGGAAACATACAAGATCACTGATTCGAAAAACGGAGAAGGCAAGACTTCGGTTCTTAACGGATCATACAAAAATTACAATATTCGTGGCGTAGAGATGATTAGCGGCACATATAATATGGGCAAGCGCAATGGAAAATTCACCTATCGCAATGCCAATGGTGGTGTCATAAAGGTTGAGTACTATAAGAATGACAAGCCAGATGGTAAATGGCAGGATTTTTACGACTTTGGAGGTCTGCAGACTGAAACAAATTACCGCGACGGCATGAAAGAAGGCAAGTTCACCCGTTACGATCAACGTGGCAATATAACTTTCCAGTCGAAGTTCCTAGGCAACCGTCAGGTTGAAATCATTGTCGACGACAACCCCAACCTTCCGCAGAACAAGCAGAAGTCGGCACCACAGGCAAATCCGCAAAATACGAGAAGCGGAGGATACAGATAGAAAGTTTCTAGGTTTCTATGCCTGCGGCGTTTCTATGGCTGGCGCCGTTTCTGTGCCTGCGGCGTTTCAATGGCTAACGCCGTTTCTGAGTTTCTGCTCCGTTTCAAAGTTTCATAGATGTTGGTTATAAAGTTTTTTTTAATTTTGCACACTTAAAATTAGTGTTATGACGATAAAGGATTTCGAAGATTTGAGAATTTGGCAGGATGCTCGCATTTTGTCAAAGGACATATATTCTATAACCAATACAGATAAGTTTAAAGTGGATTATAGATTTTGTTCTCAAATCCGGTCGGCAGCAGGTTCTATTATGGACAACATTGCCGAAGGCTTTGAAAGAGATGGAAGTAAGGAATTTTTACAGTTCTTGTATATAGCTAAAGCATCGTGCGCAGAAGTTAGAAGTCAATTGGCAAGAGCTTTTGATATTGAGTATATAGACGAAGAAACTTACAATCAGTACCGACAGCGTTGCATAGACGAAGCACAATCAATTTATAACTTTATCAAGTATCTAAAGGACTCCGAAATCAAAGGTCTAAAATTCAAAAAATAACCAAACCAGAAACTATTAAAACCATAGAAACTATTAGAAACCCAGAAACGTGAAACATAGAAACTATTAAAAACAACATAACAAAATGACACAGGAAGATTTATTCAAAAAAATCGTATCGCATTGTAAGGAATACGGATTCATATTTCAATCATCTGAACTGTACGACGGACTTAGCGCAGTTTACGACTACGGACAGAACGGTGTTGAACTCAAGAACAACATCAAGGAATACTGGTGGAAGGCAATGGTTCAGCTCAACGAGGAAGTCGTTGGTCTCGATTCTGCAATATTCATGCATCCGACAATTTGGAAGGCTTCGGGACACGTAGATGCATTCAATGACCCGCTAATCGACAATAAGGATTCTAAGAAGCGTTACCGTGCTGATGTTCTCATCGAAGATCACATCGAAAAGTTCAACGATAAGATTAACAAGGAAGTAGAAAAGGCGCGCAAGCGTTTCGGTGATGCTTTCAACGAGGAGCAATTCCGTAGCACCAACCAGCGCGTTCTCGACTATCAGGCAAAGATGGACGCAGTGAAGGCACGCTTCGTTAAGGCTTTGGAAGACAACGACCTTGACGGCATTCGTCAGATAATCATCGACGAAGGTATTGTTTGCCCGATTTCGGGAACTAAGAATTGGACCGAGGTTCGTCAGTTCAACCTTATGTTCGACACCAAATTGGGTTCGGTTGCCGAAGGTGCTAACACAATTTATCTCCGTCCCGAAACTGCACAGGGAATTTTCGTAAACTACCTCAACGTGCAAAAAACAGGTCGTATGAAGATTCCGTTTGGTATTGCTCAGATTGGCAAGGCTTTCCGTAACGAGATTGTTGCCCGTCAGTTCATTTTCCGTATGCGCGAGTTCGAGCAGATGGAAATGCAGTATTTCGTAAAGCCGGGTACCGAACTCGAGTGGTTCGAGAAATGGCGCGAAAAACGACTGAAATGGCACAAGGCTCTCGGTATGGGCGACAACAAGTACCGCTGGCACAAGCACGACAAGCTGGCTCATTACGCCAACGCAGCATACGACATCGAGTTCGACTTCCCGTTCGGATTCAAGGAGATTGAAGGTATCCACTCGCGTACCAACTTCGACCTGTCGCAGCACCAGCAGTTCTCGGGCAAGAAAATCCAGTACTTCGACAACGAAGCCAACGAAGCCTACACTCCGTATGTTGTTGAGACTTCAATCGGTCTCGACCGTATGTTCCTGTCGGTTATCTCGTCGGCATACTGCGAAGAGCAGGTCGGCGACGAAACCCGCGTAGTGCTTCGTATTCCTGCACCGCTGGCTCCTGTAAAGGTTGCCGTGTTGCCGTTGGTTAAGAAGGACGGTTTGCCAGAATTGGCCGAAAAGATAATGAACCGCCTGAAACTCAACCTCAACTGCCAGTACGAGGAAAAGGATTCCATTGGAAAACGTTATCGTCGTCAGGATGCAATCGGAACTCCGTTCTGCATCACCGTTGACCACCAGTCGGCTGAAGACGGCACCGTAACACTCCGTCACCGCGACACCATGGAGCAGGAACGCGTGTCAATCGACGACATAGAACGCATTGTCACCGAAAAGTGCGACATCAAGAATTTGCTCAGACAGTTGATGTAAAAAAATGTCATAAAAAAGAAAAGGCGGATAATTTATCCGCCTTTTTTGTATTCTGGAACTGTCTCGTCCTGAAATAGCGTTACAATAAAAATAGTAACGAAATGGAAAATAAAGAAAGTAAGTATGTTAGGCGTACACAAAAGGACTACACAATGGCTTTTAAATTGTCAGTTGTACGCGAGTATGAAGAGACACATGT
>JAFZWY010000018.1 GCA_017617125.1 Bacteroidales bacterium | reverse complement strand
TTTTCAGAATCTTTTCTGCCGACTTGTCAACCAAGTTGTGGTCGTAAGATTTCAGCTTAATTCTAATTTTCTGATTCATACTTAATTACTATAATTAAAAAATAAATTTTCTATTGTCTATTAATTTCTGTTGTATATCTGCCGGTACTTTTTCGTACGAGGAGAACTCCATGCTGAATATTGCTCTTCCCGAACTCAAAGTCCTAAGTGCTGTTATGTATCCGAACTGCTCTGCCAGCGGAACCCTAGCCTTCAATACCCTGTGCATTCCTTTGGTATCCATACCTTCGATTACAGCTCTCCTTCTGTTGAGGTCTGCACTGATATCGCCAAGGTACTCGTCGGGGGTCAGAATTTCAACCTTCATTATAGGCTCGAGCAAAACGGTCTTGAGCATACGCGATGCTTCCTTGAAGCACAAGCCGGCAGCAATCTTGAACGAAAGTTCATCGCTGTCGACCGGGTGGAACGAACCGTCGATAAGTTCGACCTTCATGTTGTGAACCGGGTAACCGAGCAGCGGACCATTCGACATTGCCTCCTTGAATCCGGCTTCTACGCCCTTGACATACTCTGCAGGCAACTTGTCGCCCTTGAGCTTGTTGACAAATTCGAATCCGCTCTCGTCTGAATCTACCGGTCCGATGTTGACGGTAATATCGGCAAATTTTCCCTTTCCACCTGTCTGCTTCTTGAAAACATAATTGTGCTGCACGTTACCCACAAATTCTTCTTTGTAGTTAACCTGCTGCTTGCCCTGAATTATCTTCAGACCGAACTCGCGAACGAGACGGTCGATGATAATCTCGAGGTGAAGTTCGCCCATACCGCTGATGAGCATCTGTCCAGACATCTCGTCTATTCTAACGGCAAAAGTCGGATCTTCCTCCGACAACTTTTCAAGTGCTATGTTAAGCTTCTCTATGTCAGCCTGCGACTGTGCTTCGATGGCTATCGATATCACAGGTTCAGGGAATTTCATCCTCTCCAAGACTATCGGCTTCCTTTCATCACACAAGGTGTCGCCCGTGAAAACATCCTTCAGACCAACCACTGCGCAGATGTCGCCGGCCTCAACCGTCTCTATCTGGTTCTGCTTGTTGGAGTGCATCTGGAAAATTCTGGTGACTCTTTCCTTGCGGCCTGTACGAACATTGTAAACCATGTCGCCAGTCTTTATTGTACCACTATATATTCTAAGGTATGAAAGTTTTCCGACGAACGAGTTTGCCATAATCTTGAAGCACATTGCAGCAAGTGGTCCTTCTGCGTCGGCGCTTCTTGTGATTACGTCCTCGGTCTTGGGATGGTGTCCGCTGATTGCCTTTACGTCGAGAGGAGAAGGAAGATATTCGCATATTGCGTCGAGCAATAATTGAATACCTTTGTTCTTGAATGCAGAACCGCAAAATACTGGAACACATTTCTCGTCGATGACAGCCTTGCGCAACACCTGCTTGATGTCGGCAACCGAAACATTGTTTCTGTCGTCGAGGAACTTTTCCATGAGTTCGTCGTCGAACTCTACTACTGTTTC
Source organism: Bacteroidales bacterium (assembly GCA_017617125.1). Lineage (GTDB taxonomy): Bacteria > Bacteroidota > Bacteroidia > Bacteroidales > ML635J-15 > Bact-19. The sequence continues at coordinate 43,720 of JAFZWY010000018.1, read as the reverse complement.
CAATAATCTTTCGCGGTACTCCTCCACTTCCGACTTCATAGCTTCGGGGATAGCAATCTCGTTGAACTTGACGCCCAGAGATTCTTCGTCCCATTCGTAAGCCTTGTTTTCGAGAAGGTCAACGATTCCAGAGAAAGAATCGCCGTCGCCTATCGGCAACTGCATAGCAACTGGGTTTGCTCCGAGTTTCTTTTCTATCTGCTGGAGAACACCGATGAAGTCTGCACCAGTCCTGTCCATCTTGTTGACGAAGGCAAGACGTGGAACATTGTACTTGTTTGCCTGATGCCAGACAGTTTCGCTTTGTGGCTCAACGCCTCCCACAGCACAGAACACAGCAACGGCGCCATCGAGCACGCGAAGCGACCTTTCAACTTCGACTGTGAAATCAACGTGTCCCGGAGTATCAATGATGTTGATCTTGTAATCGTTGTCGCTGACCTTCCAGAAAGCAGTCGTTGCAGCCGAAGTGATGGTTATACCACGTTCCTGCTCCTGCGCCATCCAGTCCATTGTGGCAGTGCCTTCATGGACTTCGCCAAGCTTGTAATTTACACCGGTATAATACAAAATGCGCTCAGTAGTCGTAGTCTTACCTGCGTCTATGTGAGCCATTATGCCGATGTTTCTAGTATTTACAAGCGAAGCGTTCATTCTGTGCGTCTGTAAAATTAAAATTTGAAGTGAGAGAATGCCTTGTTAGCCTCAGCCATTCTGTGGGTATCTTCTTTCTTCTTGAAAGCAGAACCTTCGCAGTTGTAAGCTGCCAAAATTTCAGCAGAAAGTTTGTCGGCCATCGACTTGCCAGCGCGCTTGCGTGCGAATGACAACATCCATTTGTGGCTGATAGAAATCTTTCTGTCGGCACGTATTTCGGTAGGAACCTGGAAAGTAGCACCACCTATTCTACGGCTCTTAACCTCTACAGAAGGAGTGATGTTGTCGAGAGCCTTCTTCCATATTTCCAATGGAGTCTCTTCGCTGTCCTTCATCTTCTTTCCGATAAGGTCCATGCATTCATAAAAAATCTTAAATGAAGTGGATTTCTTTCCGTCCCACATCATATCGTTTACAAAACGAGTTACGCGAACGTCATTATACTTGGGATCCGGAAGAATCGTTCTTTTTCTTGGCTTAGATTTTCTCATCTCTATTTATCTTTATACTACTAATTACTTCTTTGCAGCAGCTTTTGCTTTCGGTCTCTTGGTTCCGTACTTGGAACGTCTCTGTGTACGTCCATCAACGCCGGCAGCATCCAAACCGCCTCTTACGATGTGGTATCTTACACCTGGCAAATCCTTTACCCTGCCACCACGAACCATTACGATCGAGTGTTCCTGCAAGTTGTGGCCTTCGCCTGGTATGTAAGCGTTGACTTCCTTACCGTTAGTTAATCTTACCCTAGCAACCTTACGCATTGCTGAATTAGGTTTTTTAGGTGTTGTTGTATACACTCTTGTGCAAACACCTCTTCTCTGTGGGCACGAATCAAGTGCAGGCGATTTACTCTTGTCGGCTGCAACATATCTGCCTTTTCTTACTAATTGCTGTATCGTTGGCATAAATAACCTATTTATTTTTAATAATTTTACTCTAAATTTACATTTACAAAATTTGGACTGCAAAGGTAGAACATTTTTTCTTACCGACAATATAACTTTTTTATTTTTTTTAAAATATTTTTTGTGGACATCAAAAAAATTATCAACACCACCAATTTTCTTTTTAAAAGTCTGATTACAATAACGATATTTTAGAAGCTCAAAAATATTATCAACAACTTGTATAAATTTTATCATTTGCCGAAAAATGCATTTGCCAAATAATATTATCTTTGCGAAATAATCGAAATTTATTTAGTAAAATGAAACGACTCGAATCTTACATTTTGCCCTTTATTATATTATTAATAGGTATACCCTTCACTTCTTGCTTCGACCCAACCCCTACAAGGGATTCTGTGGTGACATTAAGTTCAGACATAACATCGTCGACAACATGGGAAGGCGACAAGACCTACATAATAGACAAGGACAATCTTTACATCGATGCCCAACTGACCATAGAGCCCGGAACTACAATAAAAATCATGTCGGGAGGAAACGTAATACTCAGGACTAACGGCAACATAACCGCCAATGGCACAAATGCGAAGCCTATTGTCTTCACATCGATAAAAGATGACAGCCACGGCGACGATACGAACAAGGACGGCGACAACACCATACCTGCCGCCGGCGACTGGGGCTGCATAAATCTCAACGGCTCGCAGAACTCCGAATTCTCGTACTGCCAGTTCCTTTATGGCGGACGCGACAACACAAACCCAGCCACCGTCGACGTGTCGTCGGAAGCTACCGCAAAATTCGACAACTGCACATTTGCATACAACTCGGGCGGACTGCTCAACAATATGTATATTGGCGTTCTAAACGCATCAAACGCAAACAAGAACACCACTGTAACCAACTGCCGTTTCTATGGCAACAAGGTTCCCATGACAATTAATGCCGAAATGAGCATAGACAACTCTAATTCGTTCTCTAACGAAGGTACAAGTAACAAATGCAATGGCATCTTCGTTTCGGGAAGCAACGTCTCATCGGACATTAGCTGGCTAGAGGACGAAGTAGCATTCGTGGTAACAGCGACCGACATCGTAATTGGAATTAACACGAAACTCACATTGGGAAACAACGTAGTTATAAAGTTCGCCGAACACTCCTCGATGACCGTAATGTCGGGCGAAGGCTGCCTGATAAACCACGACGGTCCTGGCGTATTCTTCACCTCGCTCAAGGACGACGAGCACCTTGGCGACACCAACGGCGACGGAAATGCGACAGTACCAAGTGCAGCCGACTGGACTGGAATATACCTCGACAACTGGAAGTCGTCTGGAAGGTTTGCCGACTGGGACAACATTCTCTACAACGATCCGCATCCACCAGTGAAGTAACATGAACGCATCGGAACACGTTGCCGAAATCGTAAAAGCCTTGCCGAAAGCACCGGGTGTCTACAGGTACTTCGACAAGAACGGAACCATCATATACGTCGGTAAGGCAAAAAGCCTGAAAAACCGCGTAAGCTCCTATTTCCTGTCGAACAACCTCAACCGCAAAACCCAGATCCTTGTCAGCCAGATATGCGACATTGAATACACAGTGGTCAACAGCGAAAGCGACGCACTGCTACTGGAGAATGTGCTAATAAAACAACTGCAACCCAAGTACAACATTCTGCTCAAGGACGATAAGACCTACCCTTGGGTGTGCATAACCAACGAGGAGTTTCCTCGCCTGGTTTACACGCGCCAGAAAAACGGAAACGGTGAATACTTCGGACCATTCGCATCGGCATATACAATAAAGACCTTGCTGGCACTCATACAGCAGCTCTACCCTGTGCGCACCTGTAAGCACAACATAACCGAACATGGCATCAAGGACGGCAAATTCGACATCTGCCTCGACTACCATATAGGCAACTGCCTGGGACCTTGCATCGGCAAGATAGACCGGGAAGAATACACGGCAATGTTTGCCGACATCCGCAAAATTCTTCGTGGCGACCTCCAACAGGTACAGGGTTTCCTAAAGAAAAAAATGATGTCGTACGCTGCAAACCTCGAATTTGAGGAGGCGGCAAAACTTAAGCACAAACTCGACCTGCTCGAAAACTACCAAAGCAAGTCGACAGTTGTCGACACCAACATTTCCAACGTAGAAGCTTTCGGCTTTGCCAAGGACATAAACTCGTGCTACATAAGCTACCTTCGCATACAAAACGGCGCCATCATTGCTTCACACTCAGTGGAAATCCGCAAGCGCATTGAGGAAACCGACGAAGACATACTCGCATACGCAATTGTCGACATTCGCGAAGAGCTAAAAAGCAAAGTAAAAACAATTATTTTGCCATTTGAAATTGACTTCCCGATAGAAAACGTAAAATTCGAGTATCCGCAGAAGGGCGACAAAGGCAAAATACTTGAACTCGCCAATCGCAACGCCAAGTTCTTTATGCTCGAGAAGCACAAGCAGGTCGAAGGCAAGGACCCCGAAAAAAACACACTACGCAAACTGGAAACTTTGAAATCGGATTTGATGATGGACGAACTTCCTGTACACATCGAATGCTTTGACAACTCCAACATTCAAGGTACCAATCCTGTGGCATCGTGCGTAGTATTCAAAAACGCAAAGCCATCGAAAAAGGACTACCGACATTTCAACATAAAGACTGTGGTTGGTGCCAACGACTTTGCATCGATGGAGGAAATAATCCACCGCCGCTACCGCCGTCTGCTCGACGAGGGCGAGCCTCTACCCCAACTCATTGTGGTCGATGGTGGCAAAGTGCAACTTTCGTTTGCCGTGCGAAGTCTCGAAAAGCTGGGACTTATCGGCAAGGTAAAAATCATCGGCATAGCCAAGCGGCTCGAAGAAATCTTCCTGCCCGGCGATGACATTCCTTTATACCTGGACAAAAACTCCGAATCGCTAAAGATAATCCAGCAAGCCCGCGACGAAGCTCACCGTTTCGGCATCACCTTCCACCGCAAAAAGCGCTCCGACAATTTCCTCAAGAGCGAACTCGACGACATAAAGGGCATAGGCCCCAAGACAAAGGAAATACTGCTAAAGGAATTCAAAACCGTAAACGGAATAAAGGAGGCAAGCAAAGAAAAACTGACAGAAACATTAGGTGCAGCAAAGGCTGAAATTATATACGGGTATTTTCACAAATAGATAATTCAAAAATGTATAGACGCAAAGATTTGCATCCATTCGTCATTTCTCCTTTATCAAAAGCCCATTGTTGAGAAAAATCCAATTTTCAAGAATCCAGACCTGCAGTTTCTCTTTATCTTGGCGAAAAATTTTCGGATATGAGTGCTGCCGACATTATCATCATCATAATAATAGTGTTCTTCGCTATTAAAGGTCTTATATGCGGACTTATAAAGGAAGCCGCCGGAATAGCAGCAGTGCTTGTAGGTCTGTTTATTGCCGTAAACTTCTCGGGATGGCTGTCGAACTGGATACTCGAAAAAGGATGGTTCGACCCAAAATACCTCGAGGTCATAAGTTTCACCATAATCTTCCTAGGTGTAATAATATTAGTAATACTGCTGTCGAAGGCTCTAGACAAATTCGCCAACGCAATAAAGTTAAATTGGCTCAACAAACTGGCAGGTTTCGTTTTCGGCGGAATCAAAGGCACTCTTATTGTCGGCGGCGTATGCTACCTTGCCGAACGCATAATCCAGAATTTCAGCCTCACCGAACAGGAATTTCTTGCCGACTCGAAAATTTACAACCAAATGCTGGAGTTATTCGGAAAGATGTTCTAGTAAGATTCCGGATTGTAGCATCGCAATGCTTTGCGATGGTTAAGTAAACAAAAAAGGCTTCTTTCGAAGCCTCTTTATTTTTCTGATAACAAAATCTCAATTATTCCATATACGCAACCTTCTTGTCGTCGCGTGGCTTGGCATCGGGATTTTCGTCCTTGTAGCCGAGGGTTACGGTAAGGTAAACCAAATAGTTTTCGGGAAGGTTGAGCGACTTTACAAAGTTGGCACCCTTCGGCGAGTTGATATAGTCGCGGCAGCAGCCAACTGCGCACGAACCAATGTTCATCGATTCAGCAGCAAGCAAAATGTTCTGTACGAGCATTCCGCAGTCGCTCTGTCCCCAGTACTGGGTTGTGTCGTATGCAACTACAAGCAAAGTAGGTGCATGGAAGAAAACACTTGCATTCTCATCGGCAAAACGTTCCTTTGCTTCAGGACGCTTCTCAATCATATCGGCAATTACCTCCTTGTTGAGGTTGTCGATAGCTTCCTTGTCGCGGATAACGCGAACTTCCCAAGGTTGTGAATTGCGTGCGCTCGGTGCGTTGATACCGCATTCGAGGATAGTCTGCAATTCCTCGTCCTTGATCTGCTCCGGCTTGTACGCACGAATACTACGACGGCTCATAATGCAGTCCACTACCTGATTCTTTGATTCCGAACACTTCTGTTCACACTTGCTGCCCTCATCAACAACTTCGGTTTTGTTATTGTTGCACGATACCATAGTAAAAACCAACAAAACAATTAAATAAAAACAATTCTTCATATATTTAAAATTTAATCACCATATACAAACAAGAAAAGGGAAAGCCCATTGGGGATTCCCTATCCTGTATTTTTGCAGAAGCGCTACTACTTCTTTGCAGCAGCACGCTGTTCCAAGTGCTTCTGGTAGCGGTTGCGGAACTTATCGACACGACCTGCGGTATCAACAAGCTTAATCTTACCAGTGTAGAACGGGTGAGATGTGTTCGAGATTTCAAGCTTGTACAAAGGATACTCAACACCATCAACAACTATGGTTTCTTTTGTGTTAGCGGTTGACTTGGTAATGAAAACGTTTTCATTCGACATGTCCTTGAAAGCCACTAAACGATACTTATCAGGATGTATTCCCTTTTTCATTGTATTTTACTTTTTAATTATTCTTACTAATTTTTGGACGGCAAAGGTACTACATTTTTTTTAATCCACAAAATTATGTTTAAAAATATTCTAATATTTTCCTTAGCCAATATTTCTGTCCGTAACTCTCTATTTCACACGCACTTTACGTCCCAGTTGCAGAACAGTATTCGGTGTAAGATTGTTGTTGAGCGAACAAATTTTGCTTACCGATGTGCCATATCGACGCGCAAGCGCACTCAAAGTATCGCCCTGACGGATGACATGATACGTGCCTTCGCCAGTCTCAACAGTAGTTGCCGACGACGATGACGACGAATATCTCGACGTAGAGTTAAGCTTATTGCGTGGCAACACAAGCGTATCGCATCTCAGGGTAGAATCCTTCCAGTTGACGATTGTCTCCGGATCGAATGGGAAACCTTTGTACCTGGTTTCGAAATGCAGGTGCGGACCAGTGCTTCGTCCTGTACTACCGCCAAGTCCAATAACTTCACCAACATCAACAGTCTCGTTTTCGCGCACAAGTATCTTCGACAGGTGTCCGTAGTAGGTTTCAAGTCCGTTGGGATGGCGCACAACGATAAGGTTTCCGTAGCCGCCGCAATAACCCGTATATCTAACCTTGCCCTCGAAAGTCGAATACACCGGATCGCCTATATTCAACGGAATGTCGCAACCTGTATGTGCGCGCCCGTGACGCCAGCCGTACTTCGAGAAAACAAAGCCCTGACGGGGCATGCTAAAATCGGTAGAATCCTCAATCAACGGCAAAACTATTGTATCGGGAAGTGTTGTAATATCGAAATTCCTATGTGCATTGTGGTCGGTTGTAACCCAATCGATATCGTACAGTTCTGAATTTACGTGCTTTGGTTTTGGCAATACAAGCGAGTCCCAAGTCCTGTCGCTAAATATCACAATTTTCAAATACTTGTCGGAAGTGGATAAAGTATCCACCGAAACCTTAGCCATGTCTTGTGCAAAGATTTCGGCGGATAGAAACAATAAAAACAAAAACAAACATTTATTCATGCCACAAAGATAAGCAAAAATGACGGGACTGCAAGTTTACTTTTTCAAATACATATTGTTAAAAACCATAAAACCTTTTAGCATAGCCCGTTGCAAACAACGAATCGCAATCGTTATAAAAAACGAAAAAGCCACTGAATCAGCGGCTTTCGCAGTCCGGCGGGGAATCGAACCCCGATTACCAGAATGAAAATCTGACGTCCTAACCATTAGACGATCGGACCAAAATTCCCATCGTTTTGGGACTGCAAAAATAGTGCATCAATACGACATGACAAAATGTTTTTTGATTTTTTTTCAAAAAATATTGCATTATGAACTAATTTTAGCACTAAATCGTTTATAATAAACATATTAGCACAAATCGAATTTATAACAAAATACACAAAAAAAAGGTCGAAAAATTAATTTCCGACCTCCATATTTTCATAATTTTGAATGTTATTCTTCCATTGCAGCGACGATTTCGTCAGTCATTTCCATATTGTGGAATACATTTACAACATCGTCGTCGTCTTCGAGAACATCGATAAGCTTCAATACACCCTTAGCGTCTTCAGGAGAGATAACCTTTGTATCGTTCGGGATTCTTCTGAGTTCGGCGCAAGTAGGAACAATATTCATTTCTTCCAACTTCTTGTTTACATTGCCGAAATCTTCGAACGAGCAGGTAACGGTGATAGTTTCTTCATCCATTTCGATGTCTTCTGCACCAGCGTCAATAATTTCAAGTTCGAAATCGTCCATGCTGATAGAATCCGACATTGGAATCTCGAAAACACCCTTGCGTTCGAACAAGAAGCTCAAAGAGCCGTTAGTTCCGAGAGTACCATTGAACTTGTTGAAAGCTGCGCGTACCGACGAAACGGTTCTGTTGTTGTTGTCCGACAAGCATTCAACGAAAAGAGCGATACCATGAGCTGCGTATCCTTCGAAAGTGATTTCCATGAAGTTTGCACCATCCTGATCACCTTTCTTGATAGCTCTTTCGATATTGTCCTTAGGCATGTTAACACCCTTTGCATTCTGGACTGCAAGCCTCAATTTTGCGTTATAGTTAGGATCGGTTCCTCCACCTTCCTTTACTGCTATTGTTATTTCCTTTGCTAACTTTGAGAAGATTTTCGATCTCTTAGCGTCCAATGCGCCCTTCTTTCTCTTAATCGTTGACCATTTATTATGTCCTGACATATAAATATATATTTATGTTAAACTTCTAATTCTAGAATTGAGGTACAAAATTACAAAAATAATTTTTCACTCATATTATTTATGGCAAAAAAAATATCAAACATGCGAAAAACACTCTGCAACAAATGGAAATGCATGGATTTTACACCTATAATATAATTAAAGAACCTGATTTTAGGGAAAGTTAAAGGGATATGCATAACAGATGCTGAAACAAGTTCAGCATGACGAGGGAAAAGAAACTGCGCTCCTTTTTTGTCATCCCGAACTTGTTTCGGGATCTTAAAAGGGAGTGCAAGACATAAAGAATAGAGTGCTAATAGAGTAACAGACGCTGAAACAAGTTCAGCATGACAATTCGGGAACAGCATGACTGCGTAGAGGGAAAATCGTAAATCGTAAATCCAAAATCGTAAATAAAATTGTATTTTTGCAAAAATTTTCAAAACGATGTCAAAAAAGGAATACGCTCCGCTTCTTCCGATTGAACTGCGGGAAAAAATAAAGGAATACCGTGCAAAGGGATACAAGATTCCGCCACTAAGAATAATTCGTAGCGAAGAACAAATTGCAGGCATACGCGAAAGCGCAAAGATAAACACCGCGTTGCTTGACTACTTGTCGGAAAATATTCGCGAGGGTATTTCAACCCAGGACATCGACGATATGGTTTACGACTTCACAACCTCGCACGGTGCAATCCCTGCTCCACTCCACTACGAGGGTTTCCCAAAAAGCTGCTGCGTTTCGCGCAACGAAATCGTATGCCACGGCATACCGAGCAAAAAAGAAATCCTTCGCAACGGCGACATTGTGAATGTTGACGTATCAACAATATACAACCGCTATTTCTCCGACGCATCGCGAATGTTCATGATTGGCGAGGTTAGCGAAGAATGCAAACGACTTGTCAAAGTCACAAAGGAATGCCTCGAAATAGGAATAGCCACTGCTCAACCTTGGGCACGTCTTGGCGATGTAGGCGCAGCAATACAGGAACACGCCGAAAAGAACGGCTATTCTGTTGTACGTGAACTTTGCGGACACGGCTGCGGCGTAAAATTCCACGAACCTCCCGAGGTTCTTCACTACGGCAAACGTGGCACCGAAGAACTTATCATCCCCGGTATGACTTTCACTATAGAACCTATGATAAACATGGGCAAGAAGGAAATCTACATCGAGGACAACGACTGGACGGTGGTAACCAAGGACCTTAAGCCTTCGGCACAGTGGGAGCACCAAATCCTAATCACCGAAACAGGAAACGAAATATTGACTTATTAGGCTAGCAGTCTAACAGGCTCACAGTCTTGCAGTCTAACAGACTGACTGGTCTTCTGTTGGACAGGTCTTCTGCTCGACAGTTAGCCTTTTAGCCTGTCAGCCTGTTGGCCTTAGAATTGGAAATAAATAAACGCTTGCATATCAGAGCATATCGACTGATATACCACAAAAACTACCAGCAAAACCACTACAGCATGCACCCAATGCGGCATATCAATAAACTTGTCGCGCCACTTGTCCTTTAACCTTCCGCTAAACCAATGCGTCAGATAGCCTAAAGCCATCAGAAGGAAAACTTTGTAGTAGGCGGCAACCACTGCAGGAACATACTCGAAATGGAAATTGGTGAACACATTCTTGAACATTGCAATTGCACTGTCGAAGTCCTGCGAACGGAAAAACACCCAGGTCACCGTTATGAAAAGGAAGGTGTTGAGCACCCTGATAAAATTCACAAATCCACCGTTGAACTTTGTAAACGGGCTAATTTTCTGCCAGTACTTGTCGAAAATCAAGCCTACACCATTAAGTCCGCCCCACACTAGGAAATTCCAGCTCGAGCCGTGCCACATACCACCGAGAAGCATAGTTATCAATCGGTTGATATTCGACTTTATGCCGTCTGCCACCGACGGAACAAACCTTATAAGCAGGAAGAGCACAAGTGCAAATACCAGTATTGCAACTGTTACTATCCAACTCGATGCCATAAGCATAATTACCACTAGAATGAAACCGAAATTAAGGTAAGTGCCTATTGTCGCCTTGCGGTTTCCTCCGAGTGGAATATAAAGGTAATCCTTGAGCCACGACGACAACGAAATGTGCCAGCGTGTCCAGAATTCGGAGCAGTTTTTCGACTTGTACGGCGAATTGAAGTTCTTGCTCAACCGGAATCCCATCAACAAAGCAACACCTATGGCAATGTCGGTGTAACCCGAGAAGTCGCAGTACAGCTGCAGCGAATAACCGAACATGGCCATCAGCGACTCAAAGCCAGTGTACATGTCGGGGTTGGTGAATACGCGGTCGATAAAGTTTACGGCAATATAGTCGCCAATCATAATCTTCTTTACCAAGCCTTTGAGTATCATAAACACCGCCATGCCGAACTCGTAGCGTGTGAGCGAATATTTCTGGTAAATCTGCGGCACAAACTCCGATGCACGGACAATAGGTCCTGCCACCAACTGTGGGAAAAACGACACATAAAAACCGAAGTCGATGATGTTTTTCACCGGCTCAAGCTTACGGCGGTAAATGTCAATGGTGTACGACATTGTCTGGAAGGTGTAGAACGAAATTCCCACCGGCAGGAATATTTCCGACAGGTTGAACTGCGTTCCAACCAGCATATTCGACAGTCCCGCAAGGTAGTTTGTCGCTACCAGCTGAGTGCCGAACATCGAGTTGAAGGCATCAACGAAGAAAAATGTGTACTTGAAATACGAAAGTATAAACAGATTGACAAAAACGCTGATTATCAGATATGTCTTTCGTTTGCCTTCTTTCTCCGACCTATGGATTGCATTACCTATGAAATAGTTTATTATTATGTTCACTACCAGCAGGATAAAGAAAAATCCGCTCGACTTATAGTAGAAGAACAAACTTGCAAGGAACAAGTACAGCGACCTCATCTTAGGTCGGTTGCAAATAAACGAGTATCCAAAAAGAACCACCGCGAAGAATATCCAGAAAAACATCTTCGTGAAAATCAGCGGAGAATTCTCATCATACAGAAATATGCCTTGCAAAAATTCAGTCACAATCCAATTTTTGAGGGCGCAAAATTAATATTTTAGGATATTCGAAACAAAGGAAATATAAACTTTTGGCAATCTTGTCGTTCTTCGGCTGTAAATAACTATGATTCACAAAACTTACTAATAGTTTCTCGACCTCATCGAATCCATAAAGTCGCGAAGTACGGCTTTTTCCGAATCAGGCAAACTTACTTTCTGCAAATAAGAGTCGGCAATGCTATAGCATTCTTCGATTTTTTTAACCGTTAGTTCCTTTATTTTTAGGGAATCGTATATGGCTTTCACCGAATTGTACTTTTCCGCACGATCAAAGTTCTCTTTCGAAATCCATTCCAGCAATTCCTTTTTGGCGCTACCCGAAGCTAGGTTTATAGCATTTATGAGCAAGAATGTCTTCTTGTTTTCGGCAATGTCACCACCGATAGGCTTTCCAAAGACCTTCGCATCGCCGTATGTGTCGAGCAGATCGTCCTGCAGTTGGAAGGCAAGCCCAGCGTAACGTCCATATTGGTATATGTTTTCGCAGTCGTCGAGCGAAGCATTGGCTATTAGAGCACCGACTTTCAGACTTCCTGCAAGAAGAACGGCTGTTTTCAGGTTTATCATCTTCATATAGTCGTCAACCGAGACATTGTTTTCGGTTTCGAAGTCCATGTCGTATTGCTGTCCTTCGCAAATCTCGATGGCTGTCTGAAGGAAGGTTTCGAGTACCTTTTCGTGGTTTACTTTGGACTTCGCTGCACATTTGCACGCCACAAGCGACATAAGGTCGCCCGAAAGTATGGCAATGTTTTCAGTCCATTTCTTATGTACCGTTGGACGACCGCGACGCATGTCCGACTTGTCCATTATGTCATCGTGAAGCAGAGTGAAGTTATGGAAAACTTCAAGACCAAGTGCAGCATCGACAGCATCGTCGGCATTTGCACCAAACATTTCTGCCGACATCAGGCACAGCACCGGACGAATACGTTTCCCGCCTGCCGAAAGTGCATATTTTACAGGTTCGTATAGAAATTTTGGTTCTGTTTCCATAGCATCAAGGAAAGAAGAAAGATGCCTTTTGAAGTAATCCAAGTAATACTCTTGTGTTTTCATATAAAATAGGTAAAAATCCTAAAAAATCGAGTCATAATACATTATCTGCAGTATCTGCGACAGCGCCAGACAGGCAAGAAGTCCATAAAATACCAGTCCCTGGACAAATTTTCTCCGAGCATTCACCACTATGTTTGAAAGAAGATAGCATAATGGGAAATACATTAGCCATATCGATTCGTTTGATGCTAATGGCGACGCAATATATAGTCCGGAATATATCAGCAGGAAAAGCATCGACTGGTAATATTTCATTTCGGCAGCCTTTCGGAATACCCTGAGGATAAAAATCGACAGCAACGAAACGAACAACGAGAAAATTACAGGAATAAGAAAAATATAGTTAAGGTAATTGTATTTCTCTGCGAATACAAATGTTGTAACTTCATTCTTGACAGATAGGAACATCTCGTTGAGGTCGCCATAAAGCCATACTAGGCAGATTGCCATGGCGCAAACGAACATTACGGAAAGGAAAAATGAAAACAAGTCGCGCCACGATATAGGTTTTACGATAATAAAGACGACAATTACTGCTGGCAGAAGAACTATATACTTGTATGCAAACAGAAGCGAAAGCCCGTAAAGAAGGCCTACATCCAGACTGCTTCTGATATCCTCGTACTTATTGTACATCGAAAAGATCCGCAATATGGCAAGTGCAACAAACAGCGTGGCAAACATCTCGGGAATAAACCTCTGCGCATTTATCAGACATCCGGTAAGCATTGCAAAGAACAATGTGGGTAGCTGGTAGCCAGACTCTACTATCTGCAATCTAAAATTCGACACCGACACATAGCATGCAAATGCAAAAGTCAATGCGAATGCTATCGCCGTATAAATATACTGAAACAGCGACGACTCATACAGAAACCTGAAAAAGTACGAATGCATTCCTCCTGTGTCGACAGCTGTAGGCATCACAACGAACTTGTATGCCCACAGTCCGAACATCAGCACGAACGCCAGTAAATAGTTGAGCGGATTATTTGACTTTATAAGTTTCAGCATCTACTTTCTTATTTCAGGTCGAATCCAAGGTCGGTACGGTAGTAGCACTTTTCGAACGATATGTTTTTTATTGATGAGTACGAAACTTTTAGCGCATCGAATATAGTGTTGCCATAACTGCTTACAGCAATAACCCTGCCGCCAGAGGTTACTACCTTGCTGTCGGCTATTCCTGTGCCGGCATGGAAACAAATGCTGTCCTTTACATTTTCGAGACCATTTATTTGCTTGCCTTTTTCGTATGCTTCGGGATAACCGCCAGATACCAGCATTACCGATGCTGCCGCACGGGTGTCAAATTCTATTGATTTGCCTGCCAGTTCGCGTCTTGCAGCCGCTTCGAGCAGTTCTACAAGGTCCGACTTTATGCGAAGCATGACCGATTCGGTTTCGGGGTCGCCCATGCGTGCGTTATACTCAATTACGTAAGGATCACCACCAACATTTATAAGTCCGAAGAATACAAAACCGCGATAGTTCATGCCTTCGGCGCAGATGCCGTCGATGGTCGGCTTTACAATACGTTCTTCGACTTTGCGGGCGAAGTCGGCATTGTAGAACGGTACTGGTGAAACCGAACCCATTCCGCCTGTGTTCAAGCCGGTATTTCCTTCGCCTATACGTTTGTAGTCCTTGGCTTCGGGCAGAAGCACATACGATTTGCCGTCGGTAAGAGCAAATACCGAGCATTCGATGCCGTCGAGAAACTGTTCGAGTACAACCTTGTTGCCGGCACTGCCGAATTTTCCACCGAGCATATTCCTAAGTTCTCTTTTGGCTTCGTCGAGATTGTCGAGTATCAGTACACCCTTGCCTGCAGCAAGACCATCGGCCTTAAGTACGTATGGAGGTTTTACCGATTCAAGGAACTTTTCGCCTTCGGAAATGTTTTCAGCAGTTATCGATAAATATTTTGCTGTAGGAATTCCATATTTCTGCATGAACTTCTTGGCAAACTCCTTGCTGCCTTCGAGCTGGGCCGAGTTTTTGTCGGGACCGACAACCATAAGTTTTTCGAACCCTGGCTTTGCCGAAAAATAATCGACTATGCCCTTTACCAACGGATCCTCAGGACCAACAACCAGCATGTCGATTTTTGCCTTGAGGACAAAATCGGCAATTGCATCAAAATCGTCGGCTTTTATTGCCACATTTTCGGCAATCTCTCGAGTCCCTGCATTTCCGGGTGCAACATATAACTTCTCAACTTTCGGGCTCGATGCAATCTTCCATGCTATTGCATGCTCTCTTCCTCCCGAACCTAAAACCAAAATATTCATATCTTTATATTCTTCTTATTTTACTAAAATGTATCGTCAATGTGTTGAGGCTCACTGCTTGTAGCTGTGTCGTTATAAGCCGAATAAAACTCCTCGGGGGTTATGCGAACAAGCTTGTAGTCAGACTGAAATCCACTATTGTAAAGCTGTGACATTTTCACTTCATTTTCGTTTATGCCGCGAATGTGCATAAGCGAACGGCTGTTGTACTGGTTGTAGCCGACATTGTACCCTTTAACCGCCTCACTGTAATAAACGTTCATCTGCTTGCGTCTGATTTCCCATTTCATCGTATCGGTTTTTGTGTACTTGTAGTATTTAGTAGCTCCATTTGCGCTGTCACCGAAATGGTAATACGGTATCGAAGTGCAGAGTTCGCCAGTCTCTTCGTTTATAGGTTTCCAGTATCCCTTGATGGTTGCTTCCCATTCCAAGTCGTTAGAACTTGGACCACAGCCCGACATGGTCGCTAATAGTGTAGATGCAACTATTGTTGCCAATATGACTATACCTTTTTTCATCACTTATGCCAAATTATTTTATGTTCGTCATTATACATTATTTTATTGTTGTCGAAAAGCCATTTTATAACATTTACGCACTTGGCCTCGTCTTCGCCAACCTTGTCAATCAAATCGTTGTAAAGATATGGCGATTCTCCCAATATCCGCTTTATTTTATCAAGAATAATATCAAATTCGTATTTACTGAGTCCCAATTCGTTACGTCGTTTACAAACATCACATTCGCCACATCGGTCGACATCGGTCTCGCCAAAATACGCCAAAAGTTGCTGGCTCCGGCACTTATTGTCGCTCGTTGCATACTGCAGCATTGCCTCCATCTTTGTCACAACGCGTTCCTTGCGCACGTCGAGAGCCTGTCGGTCGAAATACATGTCGTTTTCGCGCCGCCTCTCCATAAGCAGTCGTATGAGAGGTTTGTTTGTTTTGGGTATATAGCTGATTATGTTACTTTTAGCAAGCAGTTTGAAATATTCGTATACCGACTGCTCCGATACGCCAGCCTTCTTTGCTATGTACTCTTCGCTAACATTCACATAGTCGGTAAACAGGCCGGTATACATTCTGAGTATCAATTTTATGAACTCGTCGATATTCTTGTTTTCGAGCTGGTACTGATAAAGGTCGTCGCGACGAACAGTAAACATGATCCTCGATACCGTATTCGTATCCTCCACATATTCGAGAAATCCTGCAAATTCGAGCGTCTTTAGGCAATTGTGTATTGTAAGGACATCAATGTGACTATGTGCTGAGAAATCGAATATGTCGAATGGAATATCCTGGTTTGCTCCACCTTCGTAGGGCACGCCGATATAGCTACAAACTTCGGAATACACTTCTTTTACCTTGGACAGTTCGGGGAAAGATGTAGTTATATTCTTCTTAATCTGTGCCTTGTCGGAATTATTGGTAAGCAAAAAGGCGTATGCACGCTTGCCGTCACGGCCTGCACGTCCGGCCTCCTGGAAGTAGGCTTCGGGCGAATCGGGCAAGTCGAGATGAATCACCAAACGCACATCTGGCTTGTCTATTCCCATGCCAAAAGCGTTGGTACACACCATTATGCGAATCTGGTTCTTCTGCCAAGCCTCCTGTTTTTCCGATCTTTCCTGAGCCGACAATCCTGCATGGTAGAAGTCTGCCGAAATGCCATTCTGCTGCAGGAGCATAGCATATTCGCGTGTTTTCTTACGATTTCGCACATAAAATACACCAGAACCAGGTACTTTGTTCAATATCGAAAACAATTTGCGTATTTTGTCCTCGGTGTTTATCACATAGTATACCAGATTTTTGCGTTCAAAGCTTTTCTGGAAGACATTGTGGACAGGGAATTTCAGCCTGTCCTGAATGTCGTCAACAACTTCTGGTGTTGCCGTAGCTGTTAGTGCAAGTACAGGTACGTTGGGAAGTATCTCGCGAATCTCTGCGATTTCGAGGTAAGGCGGACGAAAATCGTAGCCCCACTGCGAAATGCAATGTGCCTCGTCGACGGTTATCAGGTTTACATGCATAACCTTGAGCCTTTCGCGGAAATAATAGTTTTTCAGTCGCTCGGGTGACAGGTAAAGGAATTTGTAGTCGCCGTAGGTGACATTATCCACAGCAACCTCTATTTCGCGTTGACTCATTCCCGAATATATGGCTACGGCCTTTATGCCACGTTTCTGCAAGTTGGCGACTTGGTCTTTCATAAGCGCGATGAGTGGCGTGATGACAAGGCACACGCCGCTGTTTGCCATGCTGAAAACCTGAAAAGTTATGGATTTCCCGCCGCCAGTAGGCATAAGCCCGAGGGTGTCCTTCCCTTCCGACACCGACTTGATAATCTCTTCCTGCGGATAACGAAATGTGTCGTATCCCCAGTATTTCAGCAATATTTCGCGAAACTGGCTCATGATGTTGAAAAGGCAAAGGTAAGAAAATTAGCGCACATAACCAAGTTTATGCCTATCAAAAAAAACTTTTCAAGTTCTGCAAAAAAAGTCTTATCTTCGCACCTTAAATTTAAATAGAGATTTTATGGCAACGAACAGCAAAATCATCATGGACGGTCTCACATTCGACGATGTCCTTCTTATCCCCGCATATTCGGAAATTATCCCGGCTCAAGTTACTCTTGGTTCGGTGTTTTCCAGAAACATAAAGATAAATACGCCGATTGTTTCGGCTGCAATGGATACGGTAACCGATAGCCGTATGGCAATAGCCATGGCTCGTGAAGGCGGTATAGGTGTAATCCACAAGAATATGCCTATCGACATTCAGGCTCGCCATGTAAGTCAGGTAAAACGCGCAGAAAATGCAATGATTCTAAATCCTGTTACCATTGACGTTGCAAGCACGGTTGGTGATGCAAGGAAACTTATGAACGAATACAACATCGGCGGTCTGCCGGTTGTTGATGCCGAAAAGCGCCTTTGCGGTATACTTACAAGCCGCGATATGCGTTTCCAGGACGATGCCTGCAAACCTATCCGCGAAATAATGACTCCATCGGAAAAACTTATCAAGGCTGATCAAAATACAAAGCTCGATGCAGCAAAGGATATTTTCAGAAAATATCGCATCGAGAAACTGCCAGTCGTTGACAAGGATAACAAACTCGTTGGACTTATCACCTACAAGGACATTACCAAGGCAAGCGTGAGCCCAAATTCGTGCAAGGACTCTAACGGACGTCTTCGCGTAGCAGCAGCGGTAGGTATAACCGGCGATTCGCTCGAGCGCATGGAGGCTCTTGTAAATGCTGGCGCCGATGCACTCGTAATCGATACTGCTCACGGACATACCAAGAGTGTAAACGAAGTTCTTAAGGCTGCTCGTAGCAAATTCCCCAACATCGACCTTGTTGTAGGAAACGTTGCAACTGCCGAAGCTGCTAAGTTGCTTGTCAAGAATGGTGCCGACGGTATTAAGGTCGGTATAGGCCCAGGTTCGATATGCACAACAAGAATCGTAGCCGGTATTGGCGTTCCTCAGCTCACTGCAATCATGAACGTATGCGAAGGCATCAAGGGTTCGGGCGTTCCGGTAATCGCCGATGGTGGTATCCGCTATTCGGGTGATATTGTGAAGGCAATAGCAGCAGGCGCATCGTCGATTATGGCAGGCGGACTTTTTGCTGGTACCGAAGAAGCTCCCGGTTCGACCATTATCTACAACGGACGTAAATTCAAGGAATATCGCGGAATGGGCTCGCTCGAAGCTATGCAACTCGGTTCGAAGGACCGCTACTTCCAGGATATGGAAGACGATGTCAAGAAACTCGTTCCCGAAGGAATTTCGGGTCGCGTACCTTACAAGGGAACTCTCAACGAGGTTATCTACCAGCTCATTGGCGGCCTGAAGGCAGGTATGGGATACTGCGGTGCAAAGAACATCGACGAACTTCACGAAAAGGCTCAGTTTGTCCGTATTACCGCTAATGGTGTTGTCGAAAACCATCCGCACGACATAACAATCACAAGGGAAGCTCCAAACTATTCGAGAAATCAGTAAAACTTTTTTGAAATGAAGAAGACATTATTGCAGATAGCATTATTGTTTATTGGAATAGCTCTTTGCGCACAGGACAGGACTTTGCTCGAAATCGACAACGAAAAGATTGATGCCGACGAGTTCATCCATATCTTCAACAAGAATGCCAACCACGAAGGCAATGTTACGCGCAAGGATGTTGACGAGTATATGGACTTGTTCGTAAACTTCAAGCTAAAGGTACACGAGGGACAAATGCTCGGGCTTGACACTTCCAGAAGTTTCAAGCAGGAAATTGCAGGCTACCGCAAGCAGCTTGCTCAGCCGTACCTTAGCGACAAGAGCGTCGAGGACGAACTTGTGCGTGAAGCCTACGAGAGGATGCGTTACGATGTAAATGTCAGCCACATACTCATAACAGTAAGTTCAAATGCTTCGCCCGAAGACTCCTTGAAGGCATGGAACAAGATAAACGAGGTTTACAAACGTGCGTTAAAGGGAGAAAACTTTTCGAAACTTGCCGACGAATATTCGCAGGATCCATCGGTGGTAAAGAACCATGGCGACTTAGGATACTGCACTGTTTTTGGGCTGGTATACGAGTTCGAAACTGCAATGTACAATACCAAGCCCGGCGATGTGTCGGCTCCGTTCAGGACAAAGTTCGGCTACCATATTCTTAAGGTAAACGACAAGCGTCCTGCCAAGGGCAGATACAGAATCGCCCACATCATGGTAGTTTCGCCACAGGATGCAACAGCCGAGCAGAAAAAGGAGGCAAAGGAAACCATCGAAAACGTATATGCGCAGTTGAAACAAGGTGCCGACTTTGCAAAGATGGCTGACGAATATAGTGCCGACCGTAGAACCGCTGTCAAAGGTGGTGAACTTGGCTGGATAAGCGTAGGCGGAAGAATGATACGTGAATTCGAAGAGGCTGCATTCAACATTAAAAATGTAGGCGACATTTCCGAAATCGTTTCTACAGGATACGGATATCATATTATCAAGCTCCTCGAGAAGGAAGATATTAAGCCTTTCGAAGAATGCAAGGCCGAACTCAAGTCGAAGGTTAGCGGAAACATGAGGTCGTACAAGGGTCGCGATGTAGTAATTGCAAACCTGAAGAAGGAATACGGTGTGAAGGATATGCAGAAGAAGATAGCTCCTTTCTACAAGACATATGTTACCGACTCTATTTTCAGTGGCACCTGGGTTATCGACTCTACACTGAAGCTCGACAAGGTAATATTCGAAATTAAAGGCGAAAAATATACCGAAAAGGATTTTGCCCAGTACATGATGAAATTCAATACGAAGCAGGATCCTGTCGATATAAAGATGCTGGTGCTGAACGCATACAAGCAGTTCGGCGACAAGTGCGTAATCGAATACGAGGAGAAGCATCTCGAAGAGAAATATCCGTCGTTCCGTTACCTGATGAAGGAATACCACGATGGCATACTGCTTTTCGCACTCACCAACGATGCCGTATGGAACAAGGCTATTGCCGACACTTTAGGACTTGAAGCCTACTATGAGACTGTAAAGGACAATTACAAGTGGGGGGATCGCTACTATGTACAAACTTTCAAGTGCAAGGACGAAAAGACGGCATCTGATCTTATAGGAGCATTTTCATATAACCCGCTCTCACAAAAAGAGGAAATAATAAGCAAAATCAACGCAAAGGATTCCACAGCAGTAGTTGTCGGTGAGTCGGCATTGGAAGAAAAAGGTCACAGCCTACTTGTTGACAATGCAATTCGCGAGCATCCAGTTAATGCAGAGATTGTTCAGTCGATCTACAAAAACGATGACAACATCGTTACTAGGGTAGATTATGTCGCACCAACAACGAAAAAGCTCAGCGAAATACGAGGAATTGTCACCGCAGCATATCAGGATTACCTTGAAAAGCTGTGGATTGAAGGGCTTCGCAAGAAATATACAGTGAAGATACACGAAGGCATGCTCGACCAGATTGTTAAGGAACTTTCGGAAAACAAACAGTAATGTATAGGTCGTTATTACTTATATCGCTAGCTTTTTTACTCTTCTCGTGCAATAAAAAGAGTGATGCTCCCGTTGAAGAGAAATACGTCGCCAGTATAGGTCGCGAAAAATTGTATGAGAAGGAGCTTATGCGTGCTATAGGGCCATACACCAATGCCAGCGACAGCGCAATGCTTGCCGACAAGTACATCGACGACTGGCTGACCGAACGCGTAATGTATAACGAAGCGATGAAAATCATGACAGACACTGCTGAAATATCAAAAAAAATATTGCAGTACCGCCGGCAGCTTTATTCGCACGAATATTGCAACAAGTACATATACAGCAATGTCAACATGAACATAACCGAGAAGGAAATAACCGACTATTATGACAAGCACCTCAACGATTATGTCATCAATACCACTTACGTCAAGGCCCACTATATGACAATATCGCCTAATATTACACGCTATTATGAAATTTACGACAAGCTTCGTAAAAGCGACCTCGATAGCGAGCAGGAACTGGGCGACTACTGCGATAGTCCCGACAAGGCAGTTTATTTCGTAAAGGACTGGGTCGAATTTACCGATTTCCTTAAACTTATCGACTATAAAGGAACCATCGAACCTTACGAACTGAAATACAAGAATACTCTCGATTATATTCGCGATACCTTGCATTATTTGGTAAAAATCGACGACTACGTCGTCCCGGGCGATCTTTTGCCTATAGAACTTGCCAAGCCTCAAATAATACAGATAATTATGAACAAGCGCAGGCACGACAAGTACTTGCAGGGGAAAAAAGAACTACTTAACAAATATAAGTCAGACGGAACCATTACAATTGTCAACCAATAATCAATGAAAAGAATATTTTTTATCTCCATATTGACATTACTTGTTGGCGCTAGCACACACGCGCAGGGAATTATCGACAAGATTGTCGGAATTGTCGGCAACGAGATCATAATGATGTCCGACATCGAGAACCAGTACATACAGATGCAAAGCCAGCAAATGGAAATTACATCTAACACACGTTGCGAAATTCTCGAGGACATGATGTTCCAGAAACTGCTGTATGTGCAGGCACAGAAAGACAGTATAGAGGTTACGCCCAAAGAAGTGGAAACCGAACTCGACCGTCGTCTTAGCATATTCGTAAACCAGATAGGTTCGGAGCAAAAGTTGGAAGAGTATTTCGGCAAGACCATCAAGGCTATAAAGGACGACCTGAGAAGCACAATAGAAGAGCAGATGATGGCACAGAAAGTGCAGCAGAAGATAATTGGTGATACCAAGGTCACCCCGTCGGAGGTTACGAAATTTTTCGAATCATTGCCAGCTGACAGTGTCCCAACCATCGAGGCATATTACGAGCTTTCTGAAATCGTCATAAAGCCTGAAGTTAGCAAGGAGGACAAGGATAAAGTAATATCCGAACTTAACAAGATTCGTGAACGCATACTCAATGGTGAAAGTTTTTCGACTATGGCCGTGTTGTATTCCGAGGATCCAGGTTCGGCAATGAAGGGTGGCGAACTTGGGTTCGTAAGCAAGACAGACCTTGTGCCCGAATTTTCGCAGGTGGCTTTCAACTTGACTAGTCCGCTCGACGTATCGCCTGTGGTCGAGACCGAATACGGATTCCATATCATACAGATGATAGAGAAAAGAGGCAACATGATGAATTTCCGTCATATACTTATGAAACCGAAAGTTAGTATGGAAGCACTCGAAGCTGCCGACAAGAAGGCAAACGAAGTATATGAAATTTTGAAGTCGGATACGATAAGTTTCATCGATGCCGTGAAAAAGTATAGCAATGGTGATAGCAAAGGTTCCGACGGCAAGGTTATGAATCCGTACTATGGCGATGCTCACATGACCGATGATTTCCTCGATCCATATACAAAGATGGCATTGTCTTCGCTGAAGGAAGGCGAGTTTTCGAAGCCTTTCCTGTCGAGCGACAATAGGGGAATACGTGTAATCAAGATTGTTCGCCTCGACCTCGATGTAAAGGAGCACAAGGCAAATTTGAAGGACGATTACCTTACATTGCAGAGGGCTGCCTTGGATGACAAGAACAGCAAGCTCGTTGACGAGTGGGTGAAGGATAAAGTAAAGAGCGTATACATTAAGGTCGACGACGAGTATAAGGACTGCAATTTCAATGTAAAGTGCTGGATAAAGTAAGGTGGCTAACAGTCCAACAGGCTAACAGAAAACCGGTCGTAGACCACGAAACTGTCAGCCCGTTAGACAGCAAGCTTGTTAGGTCTGAAACTTTCAAACATAAAAACAGTACGGTCGCGGCGCGCCACGACTCAATAAAAAACAACTTATAGCATGAAGATAGCAAAAATCAAGACCGAAGTTGGCACCATGAAGGTTAACTTCTATTTCGATGATGCACCAAATACGGTTGCAAATTTCATAAAACTGGCTGAAGATGGCTTTTACAACGGACTACGTTTCCATCGCGTAATTCCCGAATTTGTAGTTCAAGGCGGCTGCCCATTCTCACGCAACCTTGGCGATCCAAGAGTCGGAACAGGAGGACCAGGCTACAAAATCAAATGCGAACTCAATGGTGGCAACCAGTACCACGACCGTGGTGTATTGTCGATGGCACATGCAGGGCGCGACACTGGCGGCTCTCAGTTTTTCATCTGCCTTACACGCGAATACACAAGCCACCTCGACCGTCAGCACACTTGTTTCGGCAGGGTTGTCGAAGGGTTGGACGTACTCGACAAGATTCGCCAGGGATGCAAGATTGAGGAAATAACTATTGAAGAGGAATAAACTGAATCTCCGCCCACTGAGCGTAGCCGAAGTGAAGGATTCAAGGATTTAATATTCAACATCGCCCCTTCGGCTACGCTCAGGGAGCGAAACTGCATAATACACAAAAAAAATGAAAACCAACTTTTTTACCATCGCATCGCTGCTATTCGCATTGACAATAGCAATAAGTTGTGCCTCGCCAAAACCAAGCGATAGCAACGAGGATACAACCAGTACGGAAGTACAAACAGAAGAAACCGATTTCGTCGCGTTAGTAAAAGAATGGAACAAGGCAAATTCGTCGAAAGACTACGAGGCCTTGTCAAAGCTATTCGACAACAATGTTCTTTTTTATGGTATGCAGTTGAACAAGAACGCTTGCATCGAAAACAAGCAGATGGCGTTCAAGAAGTCGCCCGACTTCTACCAGCAGATTTACGGAGATGTTGACGTGGAAAAAATCAGCGACACCGAAGTCAAATGCAGTTTCGTTAAACGCGTTACAATCGATGGTCAAACCAACGACTATCCGTCGTATCTGAATTTTCGCAAAGTAGGTGACGAATGGAAGATTTCGGTTGAAAGCGACTTGATAACAGATGAAAATCTTGCCAAACGTGCCGAAAAGAAAAATCTGACCCGGGAAATGGGCGAAAGATATGATGTTCCGGGCACATACGACTTCAACGGTGACGGCAAGAAGGAATCTTGCTACCTACTGGAACCGAAAAAATACAACGATGAAGACCATTTTATGGAATGTGAAGGAGATTGCAACTGCCTTATAATGTTCTCCGATAGCAACATCCCGTCAATTGAAGTTGAAACCTGCATTGGTGGCAAACCAAAAATTTACGGAGACTTGGACGGCAACGGCACTATCGAAATTGGCATTTGGCCTTGGTGGTGGACAAGTTGCTGGCATACCTTTTATATATACACGCTAGAAAATGGGGAGTGGAAGGATTTTGTGGAACCATTCCCGGTGCATTGTAACCTTTTGGAAGCGCTTGAAGAGTCTAGCGATCAGATAATCGAGCCGGTTCCGGGTCAGAAAGGCATGTTCAAGATTCTTTACTCGTATTTCGACGAAGAAGAAGGTATTATGGAAGGAACAACAACGGTAAAGAAATTGATAAAGTAATCAATCATTCAATACAAAAAAAAGCGAGAAAGAATCTCGCCTTTTTTTAGACAACAATTATCCATTAATTTACATTCACCACTTCCTTCACCTGTGGAACATCAGTTTTCAACTTGTCCTCGACACCGAGTTTTAAAGTCTGTATACGATATGGACATGAACCGCAAGCGCCTTGCAATCTTACTTTTACAGTAAAATCTGGAGTCACCTCGATAAGTTCAATATCACCGCCGTCCTGCTGAAGGAATGGCTTAATCTCGTCAATCGACTGCTGTATTTTCTTTACAATTTCTTCCATATTGAATAAATTTATTTTGTTTCAACCATTTTTGTAGGAGGCAAGGTAGCATTGCGCTTTTCTACTGCCTTTACCAGATTTTCGGCGAGCTGTGCGAACATCTTTCCAACTATGCTTGCAAATTCCATCGATGCTGGCATGCCTTTGTCACCGCTGTCACAGATTGACTTCACAATAGGAATCTGTCCAAGTAATTCGGTGTCCATAGCTTTTGCCAGTTCAACACCGCCATCCTTGCCAAACAGATAGTACTTGTTGTCGGGCAGTTCGGCAGGTGTAAACCACGACATATTCTCGACGATACCTAAAATCGGCACATTGATATCCTTGGTACGGAACAGCGAAACAGCCTTGCGAGCATCGGCAATTGCAACCTGCTGAGGAGTACAAACAACCACTACGCCCGTAACTGGAACTGTCTGAACCAATGTAAGATGTATGTCGCCTGTTCCTGGAGGCATATCGAAAAGCAAGTAGTCGAGTTCGCCCCACTTGGTATTCTGTATAAATTGTCTCATTACACCAGCTGCCATTGGACCACGCCAAATTGCTGCACTGCCAGGAGCAACAAAATAACCAACCGACAACAACTTAATTCCGTATTGTTCGACCGGCATTATAATTTCACGTCCTTCGCTGTCGGCTTCTGCCATCGGTTGGGCATCTTCGGTGTTGAACATCTTTGGAACACTCGGTCCGAAAATGTCGGCGTCGAGCAGACCAACCTTGTAGCCCTTCTGAGCCAACGAAATTGCAAGGTTTACGGCAACAGTCGATTTACCAACACCACCCTTGCCGCCTGCAACAGCAATAATATTCTTTACCTTGCCGACACCACACTCTACAGGTTGCTTCTTCGTTTCCTTCGGCTTTACCTTTGTTACAACATTAACAGCAACATCGCCAAAATGAGCCTCCAAAACATCCTTCACGTCACGCCTTATCGACGAAAGGAACGGATCGGTTGGTTTCGGGAACAATAGAGTTATATCTATTTCTTTGCCGTTGGCTTCAATCTCGCCTATCATTCCTTCCTCTTCGAGTGTACGCCCTGTTTCGGGATAACACACTGCTCCGAGTACTTCAATAATATCTTCTTTGTTCATTGCATTTGTTTTTAGGGATTGCAAAGATAAAACTTATTTACGATTTTAGATTTACGATTTATGATTTTATTTGGCTAATACCATTTCTTGAGCTGCCCCTAAAATCAAACCCCGAACGTAAATAGAAAAGTCAACTAATGTAATACAATGTGCACCTCGGCATTGTCCATTCGACATACTCAGGGACGAAATACAATTTGCTAATACAACGTGTTGATTATTAACAACAAAAAAGAATGCAATCAAAAAAAATCATATTTTTTTGTCACATTTTGACAATGGTATCAAAAAAAATGTAAATTTAACACTCCAAAATATTACGATGATTTTTAATTTAATTAACTGAAATATAGTCTATTATAAAAGCAAAGAAAATGTACAAGATTACCGAACATCCGATTTTGGACATTCCACAAGCCGAACAGACCACCTTTGAATATAATGGTCAGAAGGTTACAGGACAAAAAGGTTATACTATTGCAGCAGCCTTGCATCAGGCGGGCTTCCCTGTTCACAGTCATAGCATCGACGGACGCGAGCGCAGCCTCGAGTGCGGCATTGGAAAGTGCGGTGCTTGCCAGATGCTCGTCGACGGCGAAATCAAGCGTATCTGCATAACTCCAGTCGACGGAGTTAAGTCGGTTCGCGAAATCCCACAGGACTATTTTCCACAGGTCATCGAACCGAAGGACAATACCCGCAAGGTTTACAAGACCCAGGTCGTAATAATCGGTGCAGGTCCTGCTGGTCTGGCTTGCCGCGAGAAACTCAACGAAATGGGCATTGCCAACATAGTTGTAGATAACAACGAACGCATTGGCGGTCAGTTCAACATGCAGACCCACCAGTTCTTCTTCTTCGAAAAGGAGAAAATCTATGGTGGCATGCGTGGCTTCGACATTGCAAAGACACTTGCAGGCGACGATCACAGCAATATTTTCCTCAACACTACCGTATGGGACTTGCTCGAAGGCAAGCGCGTAGCATGCAAAAACCTTCGCGACGGAAGCATTAGCTACATCGATGCTGAACATCTTGTAGTTGCTACCGGTGCTGTTCCGTTTATGCCGGTATTCGAAAACGACGACCTTCCAGGCGTTTACACCGCTGCCGTTGTCCAGAAGATGATGAACGTGGAGCACACGCTTCTCGGCAAACGCATCCTTTCAATAGGTGCAGGAAACATCGGCTACCTCACATCGTATCAGGCAACACAGGCAGGCGCAAAGGTTGTAGCAATAGTTGAGGCAATGGATCACGAAGGCGGATTCCCGGTTCAGGCAAACCGTGTTCGCAGATTGGGCATACCTATTTATACATCACACACATTGCTCCGCGCAATTCCAAACGAAACTCACACTGGCATTGTTGGTGCAGTAATTGCAGAATGCAAGAACTTCCAGCCAATCCCAGGCACCGAAAAGGTTATCGAAGGCATTGACGTGATAAATATCTGTACTGGTCTTATCTCCGACAGCCAGTTGCTTACAAAGGGACGCGAAGTTTTCGGAGCAAACGTATTTGGTGCCGGCGATGCTGTTCGCGTTGGCGAAGGTACCTGCGCAGTACTTCGCGGAAAGCAGGTTGCTCTCGAAATAGCAATGCAGATGGGCAAACGCGTCAACTACGACGACTATCTAGCAGTTTCGAAGGAATATATCGACGCACAGCAACGTCCAGTACGTGTTTTGCAGACTCCTAACAAGCCAACAAGCGAACGTATGAACACTCGCGGCTTCGTAGTCGCCGACTGTCTCTACGGATTTGCTTGCAACCCATGTTCGTTCTCTTGTCCGCAAGGCGCAATCACAAAGGCATCCACCTCATCGGTTCCCGAAATCGACTACAACAAGTGCGTTGGCTGTATGGAATGCGTTTCGCACTGCCCAGGTCTTGCAATTTTCGGTTACAACTTGCAGAAGAACATATTGTTCCTGCCTATCGAATACCATGTTGACGAAAATGTTGAGGTTGTACTTATCAACGACAACGGTGAAAAAGTCGGCGAAGGTATTGTGGAACACATCAAGGTCAACGAAAACAAGACCAATGTTGCACGCGTAAAGGCTACCGACATCAGTGGCGAAAAGCTGACCGAAGTTACAGGCTTCATCCTAAAGGAAAAGTTTGGCGAAAAGGTTGCCATGAACCCGACCAAGAAGGACGACAAGGATCCGGCATACATCTGCCACTGCGAAGATGTTCAACTCGACAAGTTGCTTGAAGTAATTGGCGACCGCAAGGTAATCTCGGTTGACGAACTGAAGCATACCACCCGTATCGGTATGGGAACCTGCCGCGGCAAACGTTGTATCCCACGCGTAAAGCAACTGCTTCGCGGTTACGGCATCGAGGTTGTTGGCGACGCAACACCACGCGGGCCTCTGTCGAACCAGGTAACAATAAACGATATGCAACCGACTAACAAACCTGTTGAATTTATCGCAGGCAAGAACACCAAGCGCGTCGAATGTGATGTATTTGTCGCAGGTGGTGGTATAGCTGGTAGCGCATTGTTCCGCTATTTCTCAGAAGCTGGCAAGAAGACTGTTCTCTGCAATGCAGAACGCGGTTCTTCATGGCGTTGCATCGGTGGCGGACGTCCAGCATTCTCGGTTCCTGAGATTGCCGACATTGCAAATCACAACCAGGATATTTTCCGTGAATTGCAAAGCAAGACCAACGTGGGCTACTACCCGATTCGCTATGTAGGTTTCGCTCACGACGAAGCAACTTACAAGTCGTTGGAAGCATCGCTCGGATGGTCGGACGGCTACATGGTTGACAGAAAGGATTTCCAGAAAGAAATTTCTCCATATTTCAACCCGAATCTCGACACTTACAGTGCAGCTTGCGTAACCAACAACTGCTGGCAGGCAACTCCAGGAAAGGTTATCGACTACATACGTCACTTGGCATGCGAAAAGGGCGGTGTACTTCTCGAAGACTGCCGCTTGGTTGAAGTTCAGCGTACTGCAAAAGGATTCATGGCATTGGTTTATACTCACGACAAGGAATTTGTTGAATATCACTGCGAACACTTTGTAAACTCGCTCGGCTATCAAGCAGCAAAATTTGCAAAGCAACTCGGAATCGAAACTGGTTTGTACCCAATCAAGCACCAGGCATTTATCACAGGGCGTCTCCCAATGATGGGTAAAGACGGTGAATGCTTGGATATGCTTATCGATCGCCGTCAATACAAGGGATTCTCGGCAGTTTACGGACAACAGTTCAAGGAAACCGGACAAATCATCGGTTGTGCATCACCAGGTGTAGATGCAGCAGAAGCTGGCAAGAACCTCAAGTTCAATGCACAGAACTTCCTCGAGATCTGCTCCGAAATGTTCCGCGAATGGATACCGCAACTTGGCGCTGTCAGCTTCCAAGCATTCTGGGCAGGCTACTACACAGAACCTCGCTACATCATAGACCCGGGACACGGCTTGCTAGTAGGTCTGCAGGGACACGGCTTCATGCTCGGACAGTACCTTGCTAAGATGTACGTCGACAGGTACATGGGACGTCCAGTTCCTGATTATGCCGACAGGCTGTTGCTCAGCGGCGACGGACTTTGCGAAAATGCGTTCAAATAGGATTAACGCAACACATAAAATAAAAATAGAAGGGCGAAAGTCCTTCTATTTTTTTTTATTAGGATAACAAACGATAATATAAATTTAGATAAACATTCATTTCCTAGGACTGCCTAAATTCTTTATGATAGCCTCTAATTCTTTTATTTTATTTCTCAATTGCACATTTTCTGCTTCTAAAGCTTGAATATGAGCATCTTGCGCCTTGCGATAATCATTACGGGCGACATACATGCGCTCCTTTATTCCTCCTTCAGTAACAAAGTCGCGTTCAAGTTTTTCTATATAAGAACACATCATCTTGTCTGTCTGGTGACATAGAGTTAGCGCAAGATTTGCCATTTCTTCATCATTCATTTGACCAAGCATTGGCTCATAATCACTAAAGTCATTGTGTGAATGACAAAACTCACGCATACGTTGCTGCCGTTCATTGTCCGCAGTCCATATTGAAAGATGATGAGTATTCAAATAATCTATGTAATCAGCCCTAAGTTCCTGCAAGCTACCTCGAGCTACATTAAGTAACTTTATCTCCATCTCCGAACTAGTAAGCCCATCCTCGCTGCCCTCCACTATGTTCTGTTTGCCAGAACGAGCCGCTTGCACCATTTGGTCCACAGTACGATCTCCGTAAACAGGTAGATACCGATGGCAAAATGCTACAGTGAGTTGATAAAGAGCATCGCTTTTGCGATAGAAGTACAAATTCTTCCATACCACCGCTTTCTTTAGCACTTTTCCCTTCGCATTATAATCCATTTCCATTTTGCTTCTATTGTTTATTTAGAGTAAAAAACATTACCCAAATTCTACTCTAGATACAAATCTATAAGTCCTTCGGGAGCATTAATATACACTTCCTGCTTGTCGTCGTCGATGCCAACGACTATTTCTTCGGTGTAGGGGATTATTATTGTATGACCGTTGAAGTCGGTTTCGAAGACTGGATTTCCAGGGATTAGGTTGAAATCCACGATTTCGCCCACATAACCATGGTGCGCATCGAAAACCTTGTAGCCGACAAGTTCAAGTTCCTCGTCGTAATCCTCATCGTCCTGTACATCGTCGGCAAATACCAGCACCTTGCAACCTACATACTTTTCGGCAGCTTCGGCACCGTCAATATATCTGAATTTTGTGGCAGTATAGCCACCCGAATTTTTGTAGTCTTCTACAAAAAAAGGAACCGGTATCCCTTCGATAAGTAGGAATACCGGTATTTCTTCGTCAAGCAAGTCATCGGAGAAACTACTGTCGAACTTAAGGCTAAGATGACCGTTGAGTCCGTAGGTTTTTGCAACCTGAGCAATTTCAACCAACTCCTTGTTGTCAAACAGCATAGCTTATTCTGCTGGAGTTTCAGCTGGAGCTTCTTCTGCAGTTTCTTCTGCATTTGCTTCAGCAGCTGCTTCCTTTGCTGCCTCTTCGAGAGCTGCCATAGCCTCTGCACGCTTCTTAGCGATAGCTTCAGCACGCTGTTCCTTGACCTTGGTTTCAGCTTCAAGTCTAGCCTTTTCGTCAGCCTTCTTAGCTGCTGCGAGTTCGCTCTTCTTGTTGCTAACCTTGATGTTCTTTTCGTCCAACCATGCATTGAAACGTCTTTCTGCTTCTGCCTCGTTGAAAGCACCCTTCTTTACGCCTTCGAGAAGGTGTTTCTTCATCAGAACGCCCTTGTACGACAAAATGCGTCTAACGGTTTCGGTTGGCTGAGCGCCCTTCTGGAGCCATGCCAATGCAGAATCGAAGTTAAGATCGATTGTTGCAGGGTTTGTCATCGGATTGTAAGTTCCGAGTTTTTCAATAAATCTACCATCACGTGGTGATCTGCTGTCGGCAACGACGATGTGGTAGAAAGCTCTTGCCTTACGTCCGTGCCTTGAAAGTCTTAATTTTACTGACATAAAATAATTTTTATTAATTAATAACTTAAACGCGCAGTTACCCGAACTGCGGGCGCAAAGGTACAACAATTTTTCTAAACGATAACGTTTTGAATAAAACTTTTTTAGTAGTGATTTTTACTGCCAATTATTTTCGTAACGCCTTGAATTTCTCGACACTAAAGCAAATGTCTATATCAACATTCGTTTCAATACCCTCGAGACGTCCCTCCTCGCAAAACTGCCAAAACGCCCATTCGGAAGGCAATTTCTTTGGATTCTCCTTTTCGGAATAATGCGCTATCCATATCGGATACTTGCGGAAACGCTTGTCGCCGGTAATGACCTTCTCGTAGAAATTGCTATAGGTATATATAATAGGAACCACACCGTAATAATTCTCTACTATCGATAGCCAGTTGAGCAACCCATTTTTCAAGCTAGTAATACTTTGAACCTTACTGTATTTCTCGATATCAAGCACTGGGACAAAATCGCCTTTTTCAAGCCTTACCGTGCTGACAAACAAATCGGCCTGCTCGGAGCTGTTCTCGTTAGGTCGGTAATAATGATATGCTCCGCGTGGCACATTGTACCTCTTCAGCTGGCGCCAGTTTTCCGAAAAATTCTTGTCCTTGGTGTCGTTTCCTGCAGTAGCACGGACAAAGGCAAAATCAATCTTGTTCTTGTCAACCAAAGTTGCCCAATCAATATCTCCCTGATACTCCGATACATCTATACCAAAAAGATTATACTGCGGATACATTTCGCGGTAGGTCTGCATTGGGACAACAGCAGCAATTTCTTCGTTCTGATCGTCACCGAAGAACCTGTTGTAATATTTCTTCAAATACGGAAAGGAAAAGTAGCCACCTACTGCGACAATAGCCACAGCAAGTACTACCCATAGGAATTTTCCTCCTCTACCCTTTCTACGCTTTGCCATCCAAAACTATTTCGTGACAAACTTGTCCTTTACATACTGTGCGATCTGGACAGCATTGGTAGCAGCGCCCTTACGCAGATTGTCGGCTACAACCCAGAAATTTATTGCATTCTTGCAGGAATAGTCGAGACGGATACGACCGACAAAAGTTTCGTTTTTGTCCTTGGCGTTTATTGCCATCGGGTACAGATTGTTTTTCGGATCGTCCTGAACGACAAGACCCGGAGCCGACTTCAAATCTTCCATAATCTTATCCAAGTCGGGTTTCTGCTCGAACTCAAGATTTACTGCCTCGCTATGTCCGCCAACCACAGGCACGCGCACAACGGTAGATGTTACAAGCAAATGCGGAAGTCCCAATATCTTGCGGCTTTCGTTCACAAGTTTCATTTCCTCTTCGGTATAGCCGTTTTCGAGGAAAGCACCACCATGAGGCAGACAATTCAAGTCAATCTGATGCGGATAAGCAGGTTTTTCAACCGGTTTGCCTTCGCGCTCGCACATAAGTTGGTTTACACCCTTGAAACCCGAACCGCTTACCGACTGGTAAGTGGAAATCACGAGGCGCTTCAATCCGTACTTTTTCAGCGGAGCAAGCACAACCATAAGTTGTATTGTACTGCAATTCGGGTTTGCAATAATATGGTCGTCGGCAGTAAGTTCCGAAATGTTCACTTCGGGAACAATCAACTTCTTGTCGGGATACATACGCCAAGCTGACGAATTATCGACAACGTATGTTCCGGTTTCGGCAAACTTAGGAGCCCATTCGAGCGAAACATCCTTTCCTGCCGAGAATATTGCAAGGTCGGGACGCATTGCAACAGCATCAGCCAAGCCAATAACCTTGTATTCCTTGCCCTTGCAAGTTATTGTACGTCCAATGGAGCGTTCCGATGCAACTGGAATAAGTTCATCGAACTGAAAGTTGAGTTCCTCGAGAACCCTGAATATCTGAGTGCCGACCATTCCGGTGGCTCCAACTACTGCTAATTTCATCTTTTGTCAAATTTTAATTACATATATAAATTTCTTTGGCTTCGAACATCCGCACATCGACACGCATCGACTTACCCTTCGACTACGCTCAGGGAGCGAAGCCCAGGTGCGGCTCTACAATCCCAACTTTGCCGAAACATCAAGCATCCTCTTTATTGGACGGTATGCCTTCTCGCGAATATCCTCCGAAATGTTTATCTCGGGCATTTCGTATTTCAAGCAGTTATAAAGTTTCTCCAAAGTATTAAGTTTCATAAAGTTGCAATCGTTGCAACCGCAAGTTGAATCCAATGCGGGAGCAGGAATCAAGGTCTTTTCGGGAACTGCCTTGCGCATCTGGTGCAAAATGCCCGATTCGGTGACAACAATAAATTCCTTTGCATCGTTGTTCTTCACATACTTAAGAAGTCCAGCCGTACTTGCAACAAAATCGGCAACTATCACCACCGGCTTTTCGCACTCGGGATGAGCGATAACCTTCGCACCTGGATGTTCTTCCTTCAACTTCAGGATTGCCTCAAGGTCGAAACGGCGATGCACATGGCAGGCTCCATCCCAAAGAACCATACTGCGACCAGTCTGCGCGTTGATATATCCGCCAAGATTCTTGTCAGGGCCGAAAATTATCTTCTCGTCGGCAGGCAGACTTTCGACAATCTGCTTTGCATTGGAGGAAGTAACGGTTATGTCGGTCATCGATTTTATTGCCGCCGTGGTGTTGATGTACGAAACCACCGTATGGCCTGGATGAGCAGCGATAAACTTTGCAAACTCATCGGCAGGACACGAATCGGCAAGCGAGCAACCCGCATTCAAGTCGGGGATAATCACCTTTTTGTCGGGGCAGATTATCTTTGCGGTCTCACCCATAAAGTTAACGCCGAGGAAAACAATAATTTCGGCATCTGTCTTTGCCGCCATCTGCGCCAATTGAAGGCTGTCGCCAACATAGTCGCTAATATCCTGCAATTCGGAATTAATGTAGAAATGTCCAAGAATTACGGCATTCTTTTCCTTTTTCATGCGGAGAATCTCCGATTTCAAGTCGATATTGCTGTCGATAGGCTGGTTTACAAAACCATATTTCTTTACATCATCCTGTGCTGTCATCATTTAAACTGATTTATCTGTAGTTCTTTTTTCTCGAAAGCGCTGCCAACGACTACAATATCGGCACCCGCCTCGTATTTTTGGTTTATTGATTCAATATTTCTCAGTCCGCCACCTACTATAAGCGGAGACTTCGTGCATTTGCGAACGGCAGCCACCATCTTGTCGGGAACCGGATTCAACGCACCGCTGCCTGCCTCCAAGTAGGTCATACGAAGTCCGAGCATTTCGCCAGCCACGGCTGTCGCAACCGCCAAATCGGGTTTGTCGGCTGGTATAGGACGAGTGTTGCTGACATATTCCACAGATGTTGTCCTGCCACCATCGACAAGAACATATCCTGTGCTTATGACCTCGATGTCCATCTGCATAAGCGAAGCGGCTGCAATCACGTGGTTTCCAATGAGGAATTCGGGATTTCGTCCCGAAATCAGCGAAAGCAGAAGAATTGCATCGGCTTTTTCAGAAATATGGCTTGCGTGTCCGGGGAAAATTATCACAGGTTTCTGCGTGTTATCCTTTATTGCTTCGATGCACTTGTCGAGGTTTCCAAGCATATAACTGCTACCGACAAACACATAATCGGCGGTCGAAGCCTCAATTTCACGTGCAAAAGCCGCAGTTTCGCTCAGCGACTGCTTGTCGGGATCTATCAAAACTGCGAGTTGTCTCCTGTGTTCTTGGCAGTTCCGCAGTATAGTAGCGTATATGTTACCATTTAAAATCACAAGGGCGAAGATAGTAAAAATTTTGTTGACAAGGATTTTTATTTATGCAAAGAACTTTGAAATTCGCACCTACTTGGGGCTGGATTTCAAATGCCTGTGATTTCTGCACTTGCACAAGTGTATAGTTTCAGAAAATCTCGAATGATGGAGCAGAAAGTTGGATTGCGTAAATTACTTAAAATAACTACACTTTGACCTAGTTCGCAAATACGAGACTGAGTTAATTTGCTAGACACTGTCTGACAAATTGAATATGTCAAATAAAACTTGCACTTATGGCATTGGTTCTCGCTGTTTTTTCGCCAAGTCAAATCCGTTGCCGATGAGAATGATTCTGTTCATTGTCGCTTTTCTACAAATTTTCGTTTAGTTAAATGCCTTTGATTTCTGCACAAGTTTCTGCCCATTGCTGTTTATATTTCATTGCAGGAGTTCTCATTGCTTGTCCTCCTCCGCTATGTTTTCGAACTGTGCTTTAGCAGTCATCAACGATTTCTGCAATTGTTTCTGCAAAACCTCTTTGGGCGGCAGTTCGGTCATATATTGCGCCACATTGATGCCCGACTTATCCAATTGTAGGAGTTCTATTTGTTCCTCGCCACCTTCGGTGCAAAGCAACAGTCCAAGTGGCGATTCCTCGCCCGATTCAACCTCGTTTGCTTCCAACCAGCGCAAGTACAATTCCATCTGTCCCTTGTATTGTGCCTTAAACTTGCCCAATTTCAGGTCAATGGCAATGAGCCGATGTAGTCGTCGATGATAAAATAGCAAGTCGAGATAGAAGTCTTCGCCATCAATAATCATCCGTTTTTGACGTTCTATAAAACTAAAGCCATTACCGAGTTCCAAGATGAATTGCTCTAAATGGGCGACAAGGCTATCTTCCAAAGATTTTTCACTGTACATTCCTTTGAGGCCTGTAAATTCCAGAAAATATGGGCTTTTAAAAACAAGGTCGGGAGAAAGTACATTGTCGTCACGCAGTTGCGAAAGTTCCTGTTTTATCATCTCGTCTGGTTTCCCGCTAATAGCGGTACGCTCATAAAGCATTCCGTCAATTTTTGATTGCAAGGTTCTAACGCTCCATCTCTCTGCTGCCGCCATTGTAATATAAAACTCTCGTTGTAACTCATCTTTTATGGGCATAACTATCAGAAAATGAGACCACGACAATTTTGACAACAGTGTTGACACAATTTGAATGTCGGGAAATATTGTCGCAAATTTCATCATCCGTCGGATTGTCCTTTCCTCAAAACCCTTTGTCCCATATTCCGCTTGCAATTGTTGCACTACTGTTGCAACAATTTGTTTTCCATATTCGGCACGTTCGTTTCCAAGCACTTCACGGTTTATGCGGTCTCCAATGTGCCAATACATCAGCGTCAACTCGCTATTGACGGTAGCGGCCACATGCACGCGTGCCTGTTCAACAATCTGACGCAAATCTTGTATCAAAGACTGCGACATCACTGCAACTTGTTTGTCGGCATTTCCGTTTTTTGAAACAATTTTATCTTCTATCATGCTATGCCCTCCTGCTTTTTCAATTTGGCAAACATCTATAAATCTTCTTTTACACTGCAAGTTTGATTTTGCCATTGTTTATTTCTGCAACAATCTTATCTGCCAATAAAACAAGTTGCTTGTCTGGCATTTCAATTTGTGGTTTCTTTATTTCTATTTCCTTTGTCATAATGTTTTATTCTTCGCTAATATAACACTATTTTCATTCCGCCTGCGGCATTGGTTCACATTGAATTGTAGTCATAATATTTTTATTCTTTGCTAATATTTCTTGTAGATTTTCTCTTTTTTGTCATTGTTTTACACTATCTTCCCGCCTGCTCTGCAGCTTCTTCAATCCATTGTGATATATTATTGTATCCATTATCATTTACCCAACAATATGTTTGAAATAATTCCGAAAAACGGAAAGTCTTGCCAAAATCACTATTAAACCATCCATCTTCAAAAAACAAAGTATTTGATTTTTTATTATTTATCGTTGGCAAATCATAAAATTGCCGCCATTTTCCATCTTTAAGTTCATAAAAAGATATTGTTTTTCCATCATCTGAAACATGCAATGCCAACCTATCTAATGGATTCAATCCTTTGTGGGTAATATGTCCAGTTTTATCCTTTATTCTGTTAATATAAATTCCCAAAATACCATTACCTTGCTCAAAACTTTTAACAATTTCATAGTTTATCCATCTTCTATTAGCTGTATGGTCTCCAATAAGTACTGCAGTAACAGATGTATTCTTTATGCCAGAATTATCAATAAGCTCTTTTATTTTTGTGGGCGATTTCGTTTTGGCGTCTTCCCAAATAGAACCATCAATAAACTTGTCTTTACCATATTTGGTAATATAGCTATTTCTAACGACATTAGCTCGGAAACTAAGTACATCATCATAACAGAAACTGAAAAAAGTGTATCTCATAATTATCGTTTTTTTGGTGCTGGAATTATTTCATACAAACTGTTTAAAGCCCTTTCTTCCCGTACATTTTTTTGTTTCCACAGTAGCAAATCAGCGTGATTAATATTTGCCAAATGAGACAAGTCTAATTTATACGATATTCCCAAAGATTCATCAAGATTGTCACTAAAATATTTTGTTCGTGGACTTTTCTTTTCAATCATCTGACTAATACCAATCTCTGAATAAATCCACGGAGACAATGTCCGTGTTTCAATATCTGACAAATCGATTGAATTGGGCGTGTTCAAGAAAAAGAGACACTCTGTCTTGTCTATCATTTGCATTAATGCCATATTCAGCATCATGTGCACATGGCTTGTAGAAAAATTCCTCCTTTTGTAACCATAACTTTTCGTTGAATTTCTACAGTGTTCATCGTCGATTATTTCCAACAAATCATCTGCATATCCCCAAATGCATGAATCAATGAACGATTCTAACCCAAATGTCTCATACAGCCAACCTGCTAAAGCAATTGCCAAGTCCTCGTCTTTGTGAGAATGGGAGATGAAGATGTCACAATTAACAGTAGGGAACCAATCTTCTTGAAGTTTTGTGCCATCAATGACACCAGAATCGCCAATGATATATTGAACAAGTTCAGTGCCAACCTCTTGTTTGAAATCATCAAGCATTGATTTGCCTATTCTATGATAACGGTCATAGTTGGTGTTGCTATAAATGTAATTGCGCAATGAACTACTATTTTTACTTAAACTTTCGAAATCTGACAATTCAATATCCAATTTAAAACCTCTGTACATATCTCAATTGATTATTTTAACAGCCACAAAAACAGCAACATATTATGTCTCTCGAATTATACAAAATCACAAACAATACGACCAATAAAGGTATGCCATAAAACACTCTTAATGTTTTGGAAAACATTACAGTGCAATGAGTTTCAACTTGATTTTTAAATCTACTTGGGTCTAAATCGTATTGAAAATCCACCCTTCCCTCTTTGCGCTCTTTTAAAACCCATTCGTACATCTTTCTATACATTTTTTCGGTACGAAGAAAGAAAGCATCTAAATACCAAAAGCATAATAGAGGAATAAAGACGGAACAAAATAGGAATAAAGGATTTAACTTGTCTGCTGTTAGCGCTAAAACTACTGCAAGTAATGAAATAGCCCATCCCTTTAGCATAAATGAGTTTTTCGCCATTCGGTTGATACAATTTTGTATCAAATCAATTTCCTTGTGCAAATTATCCATCATTATAAGTTTTTAATTATTTTGTAATCATTAATATGGTTCTTTATTTCAATAACAACATCAATATATTCATTGAATGCTTTTTTGTCATAGAAGTCATCCCATTTCACTGATTTGACATAAGACGATTCGCCTCGATAATGTGTTCCTCCACAAGTCGGGCATTTATAAGTATTGGGAATCTTTTCATTGAACATGTTCTTTTTCAAAATATCAAATAGAAAATCTGTATGCAATGTTCTGCTGCAAAAATTGTCGGTAATAAAATAATCATAACTACCGTTTTCATCAGGTAACACAACAGCCAACATTGCATTAGTTTTACTTCTGCCATAGTTTCTTGACTGCTCTTTTAAAGAATATGATATTTCCCATGGAATCCATTGCTCTCTTTCTGGCACATCATTTTCTTTCATTCCTTTTGAGATAAATACAATGGTTACAGAACTGTCAAATATTTTATCACCAAGTTTAGATCCAATTGTGGCATCTGCAAGCGAACTCATATCCTCGCCATCATCCTCTCCTTTATTAATATGATCGGTGGCTTCAATAAGGTTTTGCAAAAGATCTACATAATCTCTTACTGTGGTTTGATCCCCCCAAGGAGTTTGAGAAAGACGACGGACTTTGCTGTCAGCGTATTTGTATGAAATAAAAATTTTTCTTCCCATATCAGTTTGTTTTATCTTTTCTCTATCTCACTTTCCACCATCAATTTTGCATCTTCCAAAAGTTGTTTCGCCTCGTTGCGCAAGGAGATGCTCTTCTGAACGAATGTAGTAATTTCGGTCTGAACTTGATTAGGTATTTTTGGAATCGGCAAATTCAAAATGTCTTCATCTTTTATTACAGGATAAGAACTTCCGACATTCCACTTTAACAACCAATCCTTATATATTTGGGTACGCAAAAGTATTTGCAAAACTTCTTTCTTGTATGAAGATCTTTCGTGTAAAACAGTAAATGCACCACTTCCAATTAATCTTTCATCATCAAAATCAATAATTGCAACGGCACCACGATAGGGTCTCACTTTTGAAATAAGTAAATCATTAGTATGAAGAACTCGTTTTGCATTATCCGGCAAATCTTCTTTTAAAACCAAATTGAAACTAGCAGTGCCGTCACTGATGTTGATATCACCTATTTCTATGTAATTGTATGCATCCTCTTGGTAATCGCATACATCTGTATTTTGAGCAAACAAGTTTCCTATTATGTCATAACCATGTTTGTATTTTGTTACAGCAGTTTCTATTTCATCATATTTGCTCTGATAATACTCAGCATCAAATCTACCACTTGCTAGGAACGACTCTTTTAAATGTTTGATGTTTACTGGATTATTGTTCGGTTGCCAGCCTTTTATGCCTAATTCGGAAAGCAAATACTCCTCTGCTTCAGAATAAAGAGATTTAGACTTGGATAGATTTGAATGAGCAGCCTTTACGATATGTTCGATTTTTTGTTGGAAAATGATAGAAAGTAAAGGAAGTGGAATAGAACGAACCTTATCAAGCGACAAACCTTGTTGAAC
Organism: Bacteroidales bacterium; assembly: GCA_017617125.1. Lineage (GTDB taxonomy): Bacteria > Bacteroidota > Bacteroidia > Bacteroidales > ML635J-15 > Bact-19. The sequence continues at coordinate 2,681 of JAFZWY010000018.1, read as the reverse complement.
CATCCCCGTTTGATTTCTCAACATCCAATTTTGCCCATATTTACAATTCAAATATGTTATCAAAAATTCAGGAATAAAAGTATTATTGTCATTTAATTTAATTCTTGCAACATCTTGATTTATGTTGGCGGGCAAGACTTCTTCGTAAACTATTGCACAACAGCCGACAGAACCACGTGTTGATAAAATTATATCTTCATTTTGTAATGATGATCGTTTGTTGTTATCATCGACCCATTTAGCAAGAGGCAAAGCGTCAATTGTGTTTGCAAAATAATCTTTACAGTTTCTTGCGGCAAGCATATAAATATTCGAGTTGGGGTCAGACTCATAATATCCGTGTTGACCATCCGTTACAAAAGCATAACTGCTTAGTTTTGCAACACCAATTCTTGACAAACATGTATCTTCATTCAAATATTCTTTCTGATAATACTCTGCGTCTATTCTTAGTTCTCCATTATCAGCTTTTAACTCACATAATTGAACTTCACTAATCTCTAGCCCTTCCAACAACTGCTTATACTTTACCTCGTTGAAAGGGCTACTCAAAAAAAACTTAGCCCTTCCTTTTTGGCAAATTCGGCAAAAGCCTCGGCAATGCCGTCTTTGGTCAGGCCATCGTGGTTGAAAAGGTCGTGCTTCACTATCAAATGTCCATGAGTATCCAACAAGTATTCGTTAGTCTCCTTTGGAGATACACCATAATGTGCAGGTGGATCACAAACGACATTGTTCTGTATAGACGGGTAATCACCTTTCTTCACAAAAATCTTTTCCCCACTGTTGTCTTTGCTTGGTTCCTGCATAGTGGCGAAGAAAATAGGATAGTCATCTTTCTTGGGACACAACACATCATCCCATTTCTGTACGAACAAAACGCTTGTCTTTGTGCCTGTGTGCGGTTTAAAAACATTTCCATGTAAACCTACTACTGCCAAAATTCGGCAACGCTCGGCAATGTAATCGCGTATGTATTTGTCGCTACTATTATTAAATCTTCCTTGTGGCAGCACTATCGCCATACGCCCACCAGGTTTCAAGAAATCAAGATTACGCTCGATAAAAAGTATATCACGACCTACCTTATTTGCCATTTTTCCTGCCGAATTTTTGCTCAATTCGTATTTTGACAAGATACGGCTTTCCTTAATATCTCCGGCAAACGGCGGATTTGCCATTAGTATGTCAAATTTGAAGTCGCGATTAGATTTTGAATCAACACGCAAATCGTCAAGTTTATACCATCCTTGAGAATATGTTTTTAACCAATCCTTATCATCCGTTCGGTCGTTCCACCGTTCATAATCCAATGTGTTGAGATGTAATACATTTGTTTGCCCATCGCCTGCAATAAGGTTCAGTGTTCTTGCCACACGAACCGCCTTTTCATCGAAGTCAATGGCAAAAACCTTGTTTTGTACATAATCAGTGCACTCTGCAGGTTTCTGTTCCAATGTAAACAAATGGCTCTTTTTCAATCCCTTGCTTTCCAAAATCTTTTGCCAAACATAGAAAATGGTGTGCACAGGGAATCCACAACTGCCGGCAGCAGTGTCAATCATGGTTTCCTTATCAGAAGGATTCAACATTCTCACACACATGTCAATCACATAACGGGGGGTGAAGTATTGTCCTTTTTCACCTTTGCTACTTTTGTTTATCAGGTATTCAAAGGCCTCATCAACTACATCCAAATTGGAGTTGAAAAGTTTAACATCCTGCAACGAACTAACACATACCGACAAATGTGAAGGCGTAAGCATCAGTTTTGCATCTTCGGTGAAAACACCCGACCATTTTTCTTTGGCTTCATTGAAAAGGCTTTGGAGTTTTTCTTTCAATTCGGTTTCAGTATCCCCATAATTGCGGAACATCAAATGGCGGTCTCTTTTTCGACCGCTTTCCATTTCATCATACAATTTGGTAAAAATCAGTTTGAATACCTCTTCAAAAACATCTACTCCCGCATTTGCAAGGACTTCATCTTCCATTTCCAGAATCAAGTCTTTCAGCGATTTACGTTCATTAACCAACTTGTCTTTCTTCACCAGGTCATCAATATACCAACGCTCGCTCAAAATGTCGGATAGTTTCTCATTGGCATTTGGAATTGTCGGTATATCCTCAAAGAAATTCGGGTCTTTACGATGATAATATGAAATACTTTCGCCATTTGTCCATACACCTATAGGAGCACCTGTACCGTTGCAATAACTTTTCAATTGTTCCTTTCCGTCTTTCAGTTTTGGACTTTTCAACTCAACAATGATGTAAGGTGTATAGGTCTGGTCTTTGTCAAAAATAACAATGTCGGCACGCTTCTTCTCGCGACCAAATGTTACTATGTACTCCAGTTCCATTCTTGAGGCAGGGTAATGGTAATCCTCAGTTAACACCATTAAATACAATTGACGAACAATTTCTTCGGGAGTGAGTTTTATCTCTTTCCCTCTGACAATACAGTTTATATAAGGCGTAATTTTGCCTTTTACATCTTTTTCTATTATGCTATTCTCCAGTTTAATAATCTTATCGTTGCTGAATTGCGTCAAATTGTAATCGCTACCTTTTAGAATTTCTGAAATGGTTATCATATTATTGTACTTGTAATAATGTTTGCAAAAATAGTAATAAAAATACTCTCAATATATAAAGTTATCAACTCCAAATGCTTATTC
>JAFZWY010000017.1 GCA_017617125.1 Bacteroidales bacterium | reverse complement strand
TGCACTTTCTTTCGCTTGAAGCTCTCGCTGAAGCTCCTTCTTTGCCTTTCTTCTACTGTTAATTTTTCCATTGTTGACCTCTTTTTATTTTACTGTTTTAGTGAATAAAAACGGTCAACCTATTTCAGGCATTGACAAGTCTATTGTAGAGTCGTTGTGAGCAACGACAAGTCGACAATAAATCGTAGGCGAAGCAATACATTGCTCCGCCTACGATTTTTATACAATCGAACATCCTGAAACATAGAAACCTATATCTGCAAAACTTTTTTCATTAAAAATGTTTTAATCAAAAAAAAATGTCTATTTTTGCGTAATTATGTAAATAGGTTAAATATGAGTAATTTTTTCAAAAGATTTTCTCTGTTGCTAGCATTAGGTTGCTTGCTGTCAGTAGGTTATGTACAGGCACAGGAATTGAACATCACGGTGTATCCGGAAAATGTAGAAACATTGCAGGACAATCCTGAAGGATTTCTTGAAGACCCTCTTGTAAATGGAGGTATAAATGTTCCTGGTAATTCAGAAACTGAGAACAACTTTAAGCTTAGCGAAGGAAATGTTCAGTTCGGTGTATCGGCAGAAGTAGGTTTCAGCCCGATGAGCAAATACTTGAATATTCCTCTGTCTGTTGGTTACAAGGGCTTTAGCCTTGCAGTAAACGTTCCTTTCTATATCCAGAGAAAGGCAAAATATTCTCACGGATATGTATCGGCATACGGCGGTTTGGGAGACGTTAGTGCGTCGTTGTCGTACAAGTTGCAAAAGCAGTCAATTTTCGAGGCGATTTCGTTCACGACATCGTTCCCGACAGGTAACAAGAACCGTATGTCGAAGGGTTATATCGTGCCGATGGGTACAGGTAGTTTCGATTTCATTTTCTCGAATACCTTCCAGTACAGACATACTCACTTCAGAATATACAACAATATTTCGTACCGTCTGAGCGGCAAGTGCAAGCGTGACATCAAGCTGGCAGTTCCTTACTACGACGAGGATACCGTTCTTCGTTCGGGTAACGAAATGATTAATTATGTAACATCGAACGGCAACCTGCTGTCGTGCAACACCTCGTTCGACTATCCTGCATTCAGCTGGATGTCGGTTCATGCTGGTTTCGCTGTAATGAACAGCTCGGCAGGTACTTTGTACCACAAGCATACATTCTCGTGGAACGATGATGTTTACGAATTCCCGACCGAAAAGGCTAACCAGGCATATACATCAATCGAAGTAAGGGGCGCAATAGCTTTCTCTTACTGGGGAATCGACCTTATGTGCGTTGTGGCTCAGCCGGTATATGTATATACCCAGAACCAGAACATCAAGGATAGCCAGAAATTCAATTTCTATATTAGATTGTCAAAGAAAATATTTTAAAGCAATATGAAAAGGTTTTTGTCGATAATATCAGTGGTTGCTCTTGTGGCATTGGCATTGGTCGGCTGCCGCAAGGATCCAATCGAGTTCAATCAGGTTGGTGTGATAAATATGCAACTTGTTAAAGGCTTTTCTCATAAGAACAAGGTTCAAAGCAAAGGTTTATGGGATACTTTCGAAGCTACCGTAACCATTATTTACCAAAGTGGTGAGGATGTAGTTTACAATTGTGTATTCTCAGATCCTACAGGTTCTGGCGTTTATTCTAACGATAATACAGGTGATAGAATATACATAATCAGAAACATGAATTTCCGCATCAGAATCGAAGGTTCTGTTGATGGAGAGTCGGTGAGCGGTGTAATTCCAGAGGCCGAGACCGAATGGCTTATCTTTACCGATGATACCGAAGAACTCAATGTGCCTCCTGTAATGTTGTATGCAGGAAAGACACGTCTGGGTATTATGATCAAGGAAGTTGGCGGCGACTATGTTCATGCATACGCAAAACTGGCCGAGTACGAACAGCCCGATTCTGGTATCTACGAAGAAGTATGGGGCGGATTCTACTACATAGAGAAGAAATTTGCCGACCTCAACGTGTCGTTGGAAGAATGGAACTTCTATCCCGTTGAGAATTATGGTCATGACCAGGAAGTGATGAATCCAAGTGGAGTTTTCGAAGGTTTCATTTCCGACTTGGCTCTTGAGACCGAATATTCTATAAAGGCATACGCATCGATGAGAGACATTGAATTGTACAGCCGTACAGTTGATATAAAGACAGGCAGCACTGTAGATTCGATAATGACTCTGGTAACTACAGAACTTAATGCGGGTGTTGATTTCGCTAGCATACGTGGACGTATCTACATGAAAGAAGGCTACGATCTTTCAAATGTAAACGAAGTAGGTGTCGTTGCTTATCCTGTAGGAAGTCCCGATTCTGAAAGATGGTTCTACGGCGAACTCGACGGTGAAGATTTCTATGTAAACATGAGTGAACTCGAGGAGAATACCGAATACAAGTATTATCTCTTTGCATACTACTACGATGGTTATAGCAGAACTTGTAAGAGCGTCGAAAGTTCGTTTGCAACCGAAGGTTCGAGAACGTTTGTAGTAAATACTGGAAGATATACCATAAATGGTGTTTCGGATGTTTCGGCAGTACTTTATGGTGAGATTGTTTCTGGAAATATCGAGTACAGCAGCGAAATAGGTTTCTACTTTGGTCGTTCTGCTGATGACATGACTGAATTTGTTGCAGGTGAAATAGTTGCAGGACAGAATACTTTTACAGCAACATTGTCGGGCAACAATCTTGGTGCAGGCAGCACTATTTACTACTGTGCAGTCGTAAAGGTTGAATACAATGGCGAATTGAACGAATACAAGGGTAGCAATATGAACTTTACAATGCAGCGCGCACCCGAATTGACATGTAGCCAGCCGACACGCAGATCGACATATTCGTTCGATATTCCGTGTAATATTAACCATAATGGTCGTACTTGCAGCGAGTATGGTTTCTTGTACCAATATTATGATTATGAAGAAGGTGGTGATCCTCAAGATTCCCTTCCGGATATTCAATACAATGATGGTGTATCCTCGAAGAAGACATTCACTTCGTCGGTATCGGGTAACGTGACGCTAACATTGAATGGATTGTCGGTGGGCAATGGTTATGCTTACTGTCTATATGCAAAGTATGGCGACGAATACGTATATAGTGACGTAAATATTGAATCAACTTATGAAATAGGTGGTGATGGTCGTTATGGCGTAGTATTCTATGCAGGAACCGACTTTACACTGGAGGCAATTATAGAACAAGACCAAGGCACTTCTGATGTTGTATGGGGTGAAACTGGCGAGCTGGTTATCACTACCGATGTGCCGAGCAGCGGTTCTTTGGTGTCAGGATTGAGCAATACAGAGGCTATTATTGCCCATTACGGACTTGTTGATACTTACGCAGCACCAGCATGCCGCATAGCTCATTCCGGTTCATATCTGCCATCAGCAGCCGAAATGGAGGCTCTTGCAAGAGTATATATAGAAGGTGACGCTGAAATGATTTATTTGCAGGATGGTAGTTACTGGACTTCTGACGAGGTTGATGCCGACAATGCTAAGGTTGTAACAATTGACTACAGTGCTCAAACTCCGACATACACTACGTCGACTGTTTCGAAGCAGCAGTCAAATGTTAAGTTTGTTAGCGTATATCGTTACTAGAAGATTTTGATAAGCATAGGAAAGGCGGAAAACTTAATATTTTCCGCCTTTTTTCTTGATTTATTCAGCATTGGGGATGATCCATGTTTTTTTATTGTTTATCATCTTCCTTTGCTTCTGATTTTTCATTGTTATTTGTGTCGTCTTCCTTGTACTTGAAGCGGCGAATCTTCTGTGTGGCAGTTTTTTCGAAAGGTTCCTTCATGGCTTCGACCTTGCCGATTTTAGAGTTCTTGCCAACGGCGCGGTTTACAAAGTCAAGCACCGACTTTTTCATCGACTCGACCTTCTCGAAGAACTGGTCTTCGTAGGCCTGGTTCCAGTTAAGAACATTGTCGTCGAACTTTACAAGCGCCACCAGTTCACCGTTGCGTTCCATCACCAGCGACTCGTCGACGCCATCCATGTCGTTGATTACCATTTCAATCTCCTCGGGGTAGATGTTTTCGCCGGAGGGACCTATGATGGTGTTGTTTAAACGTCCGCGAATGTAGTAGTAGCCGTCTTTGTCGACAGTGGCAATGTCGTTGGTGCGGAACCATCCGTCCTCGTCGAGAACCTCCATGGTGCGTTCGGGGTCTTTGTAGTAGCCGAGCATCACGTTGTCGCCACGACATACTATTTCGCCCTCGCCGGTCTTCGGATCTTTGTTGTCGAGACGTATCTCCACCTTGTAGGCGGCAACACCGATTGAGCCTACACGTTTCTTCTTGTTTACAAGCACGTTGCACACAAGAGGTGCGGTTTCGGTGAGCCCGTAGCCAATGGCGTAGGGGAATTTGCATTTTTTGAGGAATGCTTCTACGTTGGTGTCCATCTTGGATCCGCCAATGCCGAAAAATCTTATTTTCCCGCCGAAAGTCTTTATAAGTTTGTGTCCTATAAGGCTGTAAAGAAGTCGTGGAGTGTGTTTTTGCATCCACATTAGCACGCGGCTTTTGTTTATTGTGGGCACAATGCTGTTGTGATATACCTTTTCTATTATTAGCGGAACTGCGAGCATAATTGTCGGGCGTACTTTTTTCATTGCAGGCAGCAGTATCGACGGGGTTGGCGGTTTCTGGAGGTAGTAGCAGCATGCGCCCACGTAGAACGAATATAGGCTCGAAACGCACATTTCGTAAGCGTGCGACATCGGCAGAATCGACAGGAAACGGTCTTTCTTGTTGCACGGCTGTGCCTTGTACGAAGCCACAAGGTTGTGGCAGAGGTTGCGGTGGCTGAGCATTACGCCCTTGGCCTTTCCTGTGGTGCCCGAGGTGTAGATTATCGTGGCAAGGTCGTCGGGGAGGGGGTCTTTTGTCCAGCCGTTGCATTGGAAGTCCTCTTTCTTGCATTTTATGAATTCTAACGTCTCGATGTCAACCACAAGCGTCATCTTATCCCTGCATTCGTCGCTAAGCTTGTGCATCAGTCGCTTGGAAATGAAGATGACTTTGCTTTCGGAGTGGTTGAGTATGTTTGTCACTTCGTTTTCGGAGCTGTCGGGCAGTATTGGCACGGCTATGCGTCCGAATGCAGTGGCGGTGAAGAATGCCAGTGTCCAGTTGGGCATATTCTGCGAGAGTATTGCTACCTTGTCGCCTGCGCTGATTCCAAATCTCGACATGCGGGTCGACAGCAGGTTGCATTTTTCGGCAAACTCGCTGTAGGTGTACTTTTGTTCGCCGTCGACAAATTGCGCCATTGTGCGCTTCCAGTAGCGTGTGGTGGAGTAGTTGAACACCTTGTGCAGTGTGGTGCAGTATATTTCGCGGTACTTGTTGCGTACCTTGTATGGATTTTTTATGTTTTTTGTCATGATTGTTAGTGAGTTATATATTTGTCTTTGTGTTTTCCCTGTAAATCTAAAGTGGAATAGTATTCCTGAATGCGTCTGATGTCGTCGGCTGGATTGTCGGTAAGGTCCCATTTTTTGCCGACGCTTATTTCCTTTTTGCCCCAGTTGTAGAAGCCGACATATACGGCAGCGCCAGTTTCGCGTGCTATAAGGTGGTAGCCTGTTTTCCATCGTTTAACGGGTTTTCGCGTGCCTTCGGGAGCAATGGCGAGGTGGAAAACGTCGGCTTCGTTCATTGCCGAAATTATGCTTCGTATGGTTGCAGTGGCGTTGCTGCGGTCGACGGGGACGGCACCGCAGGCGCGTAGTATTGGTCCCAGCGGCCAGAAGAATAGTTCCTTCTTTACCATTATATGTGCCATGCGTCCGTATTGTGCGTAAAATAAGTAGCAGATGGGGAAGTCGAAGAACGAAGTGTGCGGTACGCCCAGCACAATTGCCTTGTCGCCTTCCATAGGTCCACCGATGCTTTTCCATCCCGATTTTCGCAGCAGCCAGCCGCAGAATTTTGCCCATCGTTTGCCGACAGTGTTTTTTGCCTTTGCCATAATTGTTATGGTTATGATTTTTCGAGGCGCAAAACTATGCAACACTTAAATGGTGTGGTTAATAATGTGATATGTGACTCTTGTTTTTGACGAAACTGCGCTTGGAGGGACGAAATTTTGTATTTAGGGGCGAAATTCTCCGTGTGCATATTTCGTCACAGCCCATTTAGGGACGAAAATAATAGATAACCGGCTTTGTTGAACTGGGCCTTGATTCTTCAATTGTCGGTTTGTTAAATTCCTAAAATATTTATCCTATTTACCATTAATAGTATTATTTTTGTGCAAAAAATATTGATGTATATGAGATTGAAATATGTAGCATTGTTGATTTCAGTGCTTATGTTTTGCGGATATGCTAAGGCATGCGATTTTTCGGCTGTGTGCGAAAGCGGACAGACGTTGTATTATAACATTACGTCGTATTATACAGAACCATATACGGTGGAAGTTGTAAGAAATGGCAATATCAATCAATCTGGAGATCTTATAATCCCAGAAACGGTTGAGTATAATGGTGTAACATATTCTGTCTCAAGTATTGGATACATGGCATTTCGTGGTTGCTTTGGACTGACATCGGTAACAAACCCGAATTCTGTTACAAGCATTGGCGAATATGCATTTTGTAGTTGCAGTGGACTGACTTCGGTTATAATCGGCAATTCAGTTACGAGCATTGGCAATCATGCATTTTATGGTTGCAGTGGACTGACATCTGTTACAATCCCTAATTCTGTCACGAGCATTGGCGGTTATGCATTTTATGGTTGCAGTGGATTAACAGGGACATTGACAATACCGGAATCGGTTACAAGTATGGGCAGTAGTGTATTTTATAATTGCAGTGGTCTTACTCATGTAAATTTCAATGCGACCAACTGTACAGCAATGAGCCATTGCTTTTCTGGTTGCACATCGATTACGAGTTTGAATATAGGCGAAAATGTTACAAATATTCCTGATTGTGCTTTTGACGAAAGCAGTGGACTTACATCAGTTACAATCCCCAATTCTGTCACGAACATTGGCTATAAAGCATTTTCTGCTTGCACTGGTTTGACATCAGTTACATTCGGTAATTCTGTCACGAGCATTGGCGAGAGTGCATTTTATGATTGCACTGTGCCGATATCTATTACAATACCCAATTCTGTTACGAGCATTGGTCGTAATGCATTTTTTAATGTTAAAAACATTGTATATGGCGGCTCAGCAACAGGTAGCCCATGGGGAGCACTTACAGTAAACGGCATAATTGATGGCGATTTTATCTATTCTGATACGGCAAGAACAAATCTTACCGCTTACATAGGAGAGGGCGGATCTGTTGTGATCCCAAGTTCTGTAGTGAGCATAGGTGTTGAGGCATTTTTTTGTTGCAGAGGATTGTCATCGGTTGTAATCCCCAATTCTGTCACAAGTATTGGCAGTTCTGCATTTTCTGGTTGCAGTGGATTGTCATCGGTTGTAATCCCCAATTCTGTTACTAGCATTGGCAATTCTGCATTTTCTGGTTGCAGTGGATTGAACACCGTCAACTTCAATGCAACAAACTGTACAACTATGGGAAGTTATTCATATCCTGTTTTTCAAAACAGCAATGCAAATGCAATAATAAATATAGGTGAAGGTGTAACAACAATTCCTGATGAGGCTTTTAGTGGTTTATTGGGGAATGACATACTGATAATCCCCAATTCTGTAACAAGCATTGGCGTGGATGCATTTTATGGTTGTAGCGGACTGACATCGGTTACAATCGGCAATTCTGTCACGAGCATTGGCCATTCTGCATTTTTTTCTTGCTCTGGTCTGACATCTGTTACTATCCCCAGTTCTGTCACGAGCATTGGCATGGATGCTTTTTGTTATTGCGAAAGACTGACATCTGTTACTATCCCCAGTTCCGTCACTAGTATTGGCGAGGGAGCATTTATTGCTTGCATAGAACTGACCGACATATTTGTAGATTCGCCGGTCCCTCCTTCTGTATGTAATAGTAATACGTTTAGCGGATGTTTGTCAGCAACATTATGGGTGCCTTGTGGCTATGCTGGTGTATATGAGACAACTGCAATATGGAGTGATTTTAATGACATACGCGAAAGCCGGGCATATCTGTTGAGTGTAGAAAGCAATAATAATATATGGGGTACTGCAAATGTAACCCAGCAGCCAAATTGCGATGATGGTATTGCTGTAATTTCGGCAACACCTAACAATCATTGCTATTTTGTACAATGGAGCGATGGCAACACCGATAATCCACGAACAGTTGTTGTAGAAGGCGACACAACTTATACGGCTATGTTTGCTATTGACCAGCACACAATTACGGTTTTGTCCAACGATGAAAACTTGGGTTCTGTAGTCGGTGGTGGCACTTACGACTATGGCACCGAAATACAGATTTTGGCTACAGCCAGCGAGGGATATGCCTTCTTGTCGTGGGACGATGGTAACACCGATAATCCTCGCACAATAATTGTTGAAGGCGATACAACATTTACCGCCATATTTGCCACGGCTCGTACCGTGACGATAGAGTCATCCGACAGCGAAATGGGATATGTAATAGGTTCTGGCATTTATGCCGAAGGTGCAGTTGTTGATATTACAGCTGTGCCATACGAGGGTTATATTTTCGACCATTGGGTTGATGTGTATAATCCTTCGCGCGATTTCAATACCGACAATCCGCGTACAATAGTGGTTTCGTCCGATCTAACTTATATGGCTGTATTTACTGATGTTACAGGCATTGAAAATGATATTGTTCCTGAAATCTCTGTATTCCCGAATCCGGCAAACGACATCCTAAACATCACATCATCGGAAACAATTTCGGAAATCGAAATCGTAAACATGAACGGTCAAGTAGTAAGGCGTATTGAGGTCAATAGCGACAATGCTGTTTGCAATGTGGATGATTTGAGGAGCGGGATGTATGTGGTACGCATCCGCACCCTTCGACAGGCTCAGGGGGCGTTTATCAGCCAGCGGAAATTTGTGAAGGAATAAAGTGCTGTGTGATCTATCCGTAAGGGAAGGTTTAAAACCTTCCCTTACGGATAGACGATATACAACATACAAAAAAAAGGGACGGTTCAACGCCGCCCTTTTTTTTCTTCAAGTCTTAAAGCCTTTTAGTCTGTTAGTCTGTGAGCCTGTTGGCCTTCCAGCCTGTTGGCCTTCTAGCCCCTATAAAATCATGCTTTCTATGTCCTTTTCTATTTTCTTTGGTGCTTTTGTCGGTGGGTAGCGTTTGATTTTTGTGCCGTCGCGTGAGATAAGGAACTTTGTGAAATTCCACTTTATCTTTTTGCTTAGGAAACCTCTTGCTTCGCTGGTCAGATATTTGAAGATGGGGTGGGCGTTGTCGCCGTTGACATCTACTTTCTTCATTATCTGGAATGTCACGCCGTAGTTGAGCTGGCAGAAACTCGAAATTTCGCTGTCGGTGCCAGGGTCCTGGTGAGCAAACTGGTTGCATGGAAATCCGATTACGACAAGACCTTTGTCCTTGTACTTCTGGTTCAGTTCCTCGAGACCTGCAAATTGTGGCGTAAAACCGCATTTGCTTGCTGTGTTGACTATAAGTAGCACCTTGCCTCTGAATTGGGAGAAGTCGAGCACTTGTCCGTTGCTCATTAGAGCTTTGAAATCGTATATCCTTGACATATCAGTTATATTTGTGACAAATGTAACAATTTTTGTAGAATACAATTGTTTTTTCGTAAAATATCAAAAGAAAAGGGAGAACAAAAGTTCTCCCTTTCTACTAAGAATATGAAAACACTTTAGAATTTAAGTTTTTCGATGAGTTCAGCAACGCGGTTTGAGTAACCCCATTCGTTGTCGTACCAAGTCAAGGTCTTCAACAAGCGGCCCTTGAGCATAGTTGACTGAGCGTCGAAGATTGACGAATGTGAGTTGTGAACGATGTCGATTGATACGAGAGGTTCTTCCGAGTATTCGATGATACCCTTCATTGGACCTTCTGCAGCCTTCTTTATTGCAGCGTTAACTTCTTCGATAGTAACGTCCTTCTTCAACAAGCAAACGAGGTCAACCGATGAACCTGTTGGGGTTGGTACGCGAACTGCCATACCGTCGAGTTTGCCATTGAGAGCTGGTAGAACCTTACCTACAGCCTTTGCAGCACCAGTAGTGGTAGGAATCTGCGAAACAGCGCACGAACGAGCTCTTCTGAGGTCTTTGTGTGGACCGTCGAGAACAATCTGGTCGTTGGTGTACGAGTGGATTGTAGTCATAAGACCGTATTCAATGCCGAAGTTGTCGTTGAGAACCTTTGCGATAGGAGCGAGGCAGTTGGTTGTGCAGGAAGCGTTTGAAACGCACTGTACGTCCTTTGTGAGAACTTCTTCGTTAACACCAAGAACAACCATTGCATCGATGTCGTCCTTTGCCGGAACGGTAAGGATAACCTTCTTTGCTCCGTTCTTCAGGTGGTCGCGGTAACCGCCCTTAGGACTTTCCTTGCTGGTGAAAAGACCAGTCGATTCGATAACTACGTCTGGAGTTTCCGGCCAAGGAATGTTGGCAGGATTTCTTTCAGCACTGATCTTAATTTCCTTGCCGTTTACGATGATAGCGCTGTCGTTGTAGGAAACTTCCTTGTCGAACTTGCCCTGAGTCGAATCGTACTTCAGCAGGTGTGCCAATGTCTTGGTATCAGTAAGGTCGTTGATACCGATAATTTCTATATTGTCGCGTCCGAATGCAATCTTGAATACATTACGACCGATGCGACCAAAACCGTTAATTGCTACTTTTATTTTAGCCATAATATTTATTGTTTTTAAATTTCTGCAAAGTTATTAAATAAAGTATTAGGTGAGCCAAATTTTTAATGATATTTTACAACATATTTTTTGGAGGCTAAAGCCAGTTGCACGCTACGCCGTTTAACTTCGTTGAGGGCTTCGCCGTTCTATGTGCTTCGCACGTTTCTATGTTTCACGTTTCTGTGGCTACGCCGTTTAACTTCGTTGAGGGCGTCGCCGTTCTATGGCTGACGCCGTTTCTGGGTTTCTATGGGCTAACGCTCGTTTGGCTAACGCCGAGCTAAAGGTTAACTTCGTTGAGGGCTACTTGTGCTGCGATGTGCTGAGCGTGGTCGAAGTAAGCGCAGTCGAAGTACGCCGTTCTATGTGCTGCGCACGTTTCAGGTTTAACGTTTCTGGTTCAACGTTTAACGTTCAATGTTCTAGGATTTAAAAGTGTCAATGCCTAAATAAGGTTGACCGTTTTTCCCTTATTTTTCATTGTATTTTTATTAATATTCTTTTCCATTTGTAGCGACCTTATTGGTTGCATTGATTGCAAAGGTAAAACTTTTTTTCAAATTGAGTTGGACTCAT
>JAFZWY010000005.1 GCA_017617125.1 Bacteroidales bacterium | reverse complement strand
TGGATGCCTGTGGCGATTTCGATTCCTACCAGTGGAGCACAGGCGGTACAGGCTGCACTGAAATGCTTCAGTTCGACAATGCCTGTACGCAGAGCGTCTCACTCACCGTCACCCGTGGCGAATGTTCCGCCACCAAGACAATCAGCATCACTGCTCAGGACTGCAACGGCATAGGCGTGCCAACCACCGCAGCAATGTCGCTCTATCCGAACCCTGCAAGCGATATGGTCACCATCTTCGGTGATGGCTTCGTCAGCGCCACCGTCATCGACCTCACAGGTCGCATCCTTCTCCGCACCACCGCAATGTCAATCGACATCAGCGGTCTCCGCCCTGGCGAGTATGTGGTAAAGGTGGAAAGGATAAACGGCGAAACGGAAGAATTGAAAATGGTGAAGGAATAAAACATAATGTTTGCGGCATATTGTAAGGGCAGGTTTCAAACCTGCCCTTATGCATATATGTTCCGTCTCTTCCAGCGGATTCCATCCGCGCAACAAACAATGTAAATTTATGGTTTTATGCCGTCCTTTTTTTCAATAATTAGTCTTATTTTTGCAAAGTTTTTTGCTATTTGTAAAAATGAACTTCATAGAAATACTACATAGCATCGATTATTTTGATTTGTTCAGCAATGCGCTGATGATTACCAGTTTCGTGGTCATTATGATGTCGCTCATCGAGTATGTGAATGTGTGGACAAAGGGACGCTTCATCAAGGGAATGAACCGTAACGCCTTTGTGCAGGCGCTGATAGGAACTCTGCTCGGTGTGATTCCCGGCTGCATGGGAACATTCACTGCGGTGTCGCTCTACACGCATAAGGCTCTGTCGCTGGGTGCGCTTGTGGCTTGTCTTATTGCTACTTCGGGTGACGAGTCGTTTGTGATGCTGGCAACTATGCCAGTGCAGTCGCTGTGGCTGTTCGGTATTTCGGCTGTAATCGCCATCGTGGCAGGCGTTGTGGTTGATAAAATCTTTAAGAACAAGGATTATACGCCTACTTTCGACGATGTGCCATTTGAGGTTCACGAACACGAAACCACGGGCGAAAGGAAACTTTTCGCATGGAAAAACTTCGTTCCGTCCAAGTCACGACTGAAGCTGATAGGCGTATTTGCAGGCATAATAATCCTATGCTGCGTTGGCGTTATCGGACATTCGCATTCAGAATCCTTGATTTTCAGCCTGCCACAGCAGATGGAAAGCGTTGAGGCAGAGGAACTCCAACATGACGAATGTTGCGAGCACCATCACCACGATGAAGAATGCTGCGAACATCACCACCATCACGAAGATGACTGCGACGGTGAGCATCATCACCACGATTCAGATTTGCCCGAAGGTTTCGAGCATCATCACCACCATCACGGAGCATTGGACATCGTGAACATAATAATAGTGTCGTTGTCGGCACTTATGCTGCTCATAATATTCTTCTCAAACGAGCATTTTGTAAGCGAGCACCTTGTTCAGCACGTCGTGCAGAAGCACTTGCCACGAGTTTTCTGGTGGACATTCGGTGTGCTGGTGCTTATGGCTATCATATTGAATTACACCAACTTTGGTGACTGGATATACAATAATACCTACATACTTCTGCTGATTGCCGTGGCTGTGGGAATTTTGCCAGAGTCGGGTCCGCATCTGATTTTTGTAGTATTGTTTGTGCAGGGCTATATTCCGTTCAGCATCTTGTTGGCCAACAGCATTGTGCAGGATGGACATGGTTCGCTTCCGTTGCTTGCCGAAACAAAGAAGGGGTTCCTCGTCACCAAAGCAATAAATATGGTTGTGGGGCTGGTCGTAGGATTGGTTGGACTATTGATAGGATTTTAATTTAAGGATATGAAAATTAAGTATTTAGTATTATTTATCTCCGCTTTTTCGCTTTTTGGATGCGGTGAAACAAGGCAAACAAAAGTTGAGGAAGAAGCTCCTGCTGTTGATTCTGTTGAAGTTACACAGCAAGATACTGTAGCATCTGTTTCGGAAACGGCTGAAGTGCAGATGGATGAGAATGTTATAATGGAAATCTGGGACTCATATATTAAGTCTAATTATTGTGATATTTCAGGCGATGTCAAGAAGGCTCGTACACAGGTTAAGAGGGAAGGCTTTAACGTTGCTTCGCTCAAACTTGATGAGGCTAATGAACCATTGGATGTCCCAGAAGAAGAGTTTTTACCCCCGACGGTTCTCGAAACTTTTGCCTGCTATCCGCTCAAGGATGGGGGGTGCCTTGTGCTTTGGTATTATGATGGTTCCGAGTGGGGACGCAAGATTTTTGCTGTTTTCAACTACAAGGACAAGCAACTTAAGAGGCTGAAGAATAGTTTCCCGCCTTTTTCTGATTTTGTTGACAAGAATTATTCGTCGGATTGGGATGAACTTGCAAAACTTAGCGGAACCGAGGTTGTATATTTCAAGCAGGATTGCTGGCCTACAAAGTTCAATGCCGAAGGCTTTGGCATGACGGAAGGCGGAATGGGCGAAACCTGGTATAAGTTCGACGGAGAAAAGTTTGTGAAGGAATAGTTTGTGCAGTTATTCTGCTTTATAACAGCAAATAATTTTTATTGGGACCTAAAAATTCCGAAATTTGTCTTAACTTTGCAACCGAGTAGAATTGTCATACGAATGATGTTTCTGCTTGACGGATAATAAGTTGATTGATTATTCTCCGTCGACTAAAAGTTTATTTATGGAAAACAAGGTTAGACTTTATTCTGAAATAGGAAAACTAAACGCTGTTCTACTTCACCGTCCGGGAATCGAGATTGAGCGTATGACTCCCGAAAATGCACATGAAGCATTGTACAGCGATATTTTAAACAAAAAACTGGTTGATGGCGAATATGCCAATTTCGAAGGCGTACTCTCGCGTTGGACAAAGACTTATCAAGTTGTTGATTTGCTTGCCGAAGTTCTTAAGAATGAGGCTGTAAAGAAAAATTTAGTGGAAACTTCCTGCCGTCTGGATGACTGCGGTTTCCTTTGCGACGAACTCTTGTCTCATGATGAAAAGACTTTGGCTCGCGAACTCGTTGAAGGCTTTGAATATAGGAGAGGAGTTGACCCGCAGAAGTACGAAGATGAACGATACATCCTCAAGCCTTTGTACAACCTGTTCTTTACACGCGATGCTGCATCGTCGATGTACAATATGCTGCTGATGAACACAATGTCGTTCAAGGTGCGCATGCGCGAGAACATTATCTATCGTGCAATTTTCGAGAACTATTTCGGATGCGAGTCGATAAATGCTGGTGAGTGGGAGCCGACTGCACGCACCGAAGGTGGCGATGTGCTGATAGCTCGCGACGATACTTTGTTTATTGGTAATGGTATCAGAACCAATAAGAAAGGTATTGAATTTCTAGCTGAATATTTTAAGGTTCGCAAGCCTAAGTTCAACATTCTTGTTCAGGAATTGCCCGAAACACCAGAGTCGTTCATTCATCTCGACATGGTTTTTACTTTCCTCGACAAGGACCGTTGCATGATGTTCGAACCTCTTATCCGTAAAAACGCAAAGTATTCGCACTTGCAGACCACTCATATTGAGATAGATAACGGAAAAATTACATATCACCAGAAGCCGAATTTCCTGCAAGGCGCACGCGATTTGGGCTTTGACCTTAATCCTGTAGTCTGCGGTGGCGACGATCCATGGACGCAGCAGCGCGAACAGTGGCATAGCGGTGCAAATTTCTTCGCTTTGGGCGAAGGCAAGGTCATCGGCTACGAGCGCAACTGGAAGACTATCGAAGCTCTCGACAAGGCTGGTTTTGCAGTGCTTAAGGCTGCTGATGTCTGCAAGGGCACGGTTGATATGCACAAATACGAAAAGTTTGTCGTAGCCTTTGCCGGCAGCGAACTTCCCCGTGGCGGTGGTGGTGCAAGGTGCATGACCATGCCGATAAATAGGGAAGAGGTAAAATGGTAAATGGGATTGCTTGCGCGAGCTAAAGGTTTACGAATTACGATTGTTCTCTCGTTGTCATGCTGAATTTGTTTCAGCATCTGTAAAAAAATGACAATGATTTGTAGCGGCGCAATGCTTTGCGCCCGCGCAATAATAGATTTACGAATTAGAGGAATGCGTGATATGCATTCCTTTTTTTTGTCTTTTAGCCTCTTCTCTTTCAAGCCTTCATGCCTTTTAACCTTTTCGCCTTTTTTGTCAACTTTTACCCTCAAATTCGGTTAATAACTATCTTTAAAAACTTCGTTTTTCCGATGGAAAATTGTTACCTTTGCAAGCGCTTTTAGAAATTAAATAAAATTTATGGCAGAAGATAAAGACTTGGAACAGAACGGCGCTGTAAATGCCCAGCAAACGGGCGCAGACTATTCTGCGAATAGCATTCAGGTTCTGGAAGGTTTGGAGGCTGTGCGTAAGCGTCCGGCCATGTATATTGGTGATATTAGTGAAAAAGGTCTGCACCATCTCGTATATGAGGTTGTTGATAACTCTATCGACGAGGCTATGGCAGGCTACTGCAACGAGATATATGTCCGCATCGGAAAGGACAATTCGATACTTGTAAGGGACAACGGACGTGGTATTCCTGTCGGAATGCACGAGAAGGAACACAAGTCGGCTCTCGAAGTCGTTATGACGGTTCTCCACGCCGGCGGTAAGTTCGACAAGGGTTCGTACAAGGTTTCTGGCGGTCTGCACGGCGTAGGTGTTTCCTGCGTAAACGCATTGTCGAAGAAACTCATCGCTACCGTTTGCCGCGAAGGCAAGATGTACCGTCAGGAATATGCCTACGGAAAGCCTATGACTAAGGTTGAAGTTATTGGCGATTCCGATACAACAGGAACTCAGGTGGAATTCTGGCCCGACGATACGATTTTCACCGTTACCGAATACAAGTACGACATCCTTGAAACCCGTATCCGCGACTTGTCGTACCTTAACAAGGGTATAAGACTTGTTCTCGAGGACGAAAGGGCAAAGGACGAGAACGGCGAAAATCTCCGCAAGGAATTCTATTCGGAACACGGCTTGAGCGAATTCGTTGAATATCTCGACGAAGGCCGCGAAAAGCTCACAGGTAGCGTTATCCACACATCTACTGTAAAGAACGGCGTTCCTGTAGAAATCGCACTCCAGTACAATAACGAATACACCGAAAACCTTCACTCGTTCGTTAATAACATCAACACGATAGAAGGTGGTACCCACCTGACTGGTTTCCGCCGTGGTTTGACAAGAACCTTGAAGAACTACGCCGAAACTTCGGGAATGCTGGCAAAGGCAAAGGTCGAAATCAATGGCGACGACTTCCGCGAAGGTCTTACCGCTGTTATTTCGGTCAAGGTTGCCGAACCGCAGTTCGAAGGACAGACAAAGACCAAACTTGGTAACAGTGATATTATAGGTGTAGTTGACCAGGCTGTAAGTGAGATGCTTAGCATTTACCTCGAGGAGAATCCGAACGAGGCAAAGGCTATCGTCGATAAGGTAGTTCTTGCAGCTCAGGCGCGTATTGCAGCACGCAAGGCTCGCGAGCAGGTCCAGCGTAAGAATGTTATGACAGGTGCTGGACTTCCCGGCAAGTTGGCCGACTGCTCCGACCGCGACCCCGAAAAGTGCGAGCTTTTCCTCGTCGAGGGTGATTCTGCAGGCGGTACGGCAAAGCAGGGTAGGGACAAGAACTTCCAGGCAATCCTTCCGTTGCGCGGTAAGATTTTGAATGTGGAAAAGGCAATGCCTCACCGCGTTCTCGACAGCGAGGAAATAAAGAACATATATTCGGCTCTCGGCGTGACAATCGGAACTGCAGAGGACAGCAAGGCATTGAATCTCGAAAAGCTTCGTTATCACAAGATTATCATCATGGCCGATGCCGATGTCGACGGTCGCCATATCGCAACGCTGATCATGACATTCTTCTTCCGCTACATGCGTCCGATTATCGAAAAGGGATACCTATATATAGCTATGCCTCCGCTGTACTTGGTTAAGAAGGGTAATGTAGGCAAGTATGCTTGGACAGAGGAAGAACGAATCGCTCTGGTCAACGAAATGGGCAAGGGCAGCGAGTCGGGCTTGAAGGTTCAGCGCTACAAAGGTCTTGGTGAAATGAACGACGACCAACTTTGGGAGACCACTATGGACCCGAACGGCAGAACCGTAAAGCAGGTGTCGATAGAAAACGCCAGCGAGGCCGACAGAATTTTCTCGATGCTTATGGGCGACGAAGTTGGCCCGCGTCGTGAGTTCATTGAGGCACATGCAACATACGCCAATATCGATGCTTAAAAACATGTGTTATATAACAACTAAAAAAGCGATTGTAATTGATATAAAAGAAATAATTTTGCGGTAAAATTTTTAAATACACAGCAATGAGTGATAAACAAAAGAAAATAGTAGAACTTGAAGAAGTTGTAATTAAGTTCGCAGGTGACTCTGGCGACGGAATGCAGCTTACAGGCACTCAGTTTTCAGATGCTTCAGCTTCATTTGGAAACGAATTATTAACTTTCCCGGATTATCCTGCTGAAATCAGGGCTCCTCAAGGAACCGTAGCTGGCGTATCGGGATTCCAGGTGCATATCGGTGCAAAGGAAGTACAGACTCCTGGCGACCTTGCAGATGTTCTCATCGCAATGAACCCTGCAGCCTTGAAGACCAATATGAAGTGGGTAAAACCTGGCGCAACAATCATAGTTGATGTTGACAGTTTCGACCAGAAACACTGCGAAAAGGCTGGTTACGACTACGACCCGCTACAGAGCAGCGACCTCGACGACTACACAGTCATCAAGGCTCCTATAACTTCGTTGTCGCGTTCTACAGTCAGCGACCTCAACCTCGGAATCGATGTCAAGACTGCCGACAAGACTCGTAACCAGTTCGTAATGGGTATGCTTATCTGGTTGTTCAACCGCGATATGAAGGTTGAAGAAGAGTTCATCGAGAAGAAGTTCGCAAAGAAGCCTGCTTTGATTGCTCCGAATGTTGCAGTTCTTCACGCTGGTTACAACTATGCTGACACTCTCGAGGCTATTGCAACCCAGTTCTATGTAAAGCCAGTTGCTGGAAAGAAGGGTATGTTCCGTCAGATTACCGGTAACACCGCAACCGCTTGGGGTTTGATGGCTGGTGCTGAAAAGGCCGGCTTGAAGCTCTTCCTCGGTTCTTATCCTATTACTCCTGCTTCGGACATTTTGCACGAATTGTGCAAGCACAAACACTTGGGTGTTAAGACATTCCAGGCAGAAGACGAAATTGCTGGTATTTGTACTGCAATAGGTGCAAGCTTCGGTGGAAATCTTGGTGTTACTTCGACATCGGGTCCTGGTCTTGCACTTAAGACCGAAGCTGCTGGCTTGGCTGTTATTACCGAATTGCCATTGGTAATCGTTGATGTTCAGCGTGGTGGTCCTTCAACAGGTTTGCCAACCAAGACCGAACAGAGCGACTTGCTCCAGGCTATCCACGGACGTCACGGTGAATCACCAATGCCAGTTATCGCAGCATCGACTCCTGGCAACTGCTTCAACTACGCATACGAAGCATGCAAGATTGCTGTTGAACACATGACTCCAGTTATCCTCCTTACCGACGGCTATTTGGCAAACGGTACCGAATTGTGGGAAATCCCCAACTACGAAGCTATGCCAAAGATCGTTCCTCCGTTCGTAAAGGACAACGACCCAGAATACCAGCCTTACAAGCGCGATGCTGAAAAGTTGAACCGCATGTGGGCTTTGCCAGGTCAGAAGGGCTTGGAACACAGAATCGGTGGTCTTGAAAAGTCGGATGTTTACGGTGATGTTTCACACGATCCGATGAACCACCAGGTTATGACAAACTACCGTGCTGAAAAGGTACAGCGCATTGCCAACTACATTCCTGAACAGGAAATCATCGGCAGCCAGAACGGTGGCGAACTCCTCGTAATAGGCTGGGGTGGTACTTTCGGTGCTTTGAACATGGCAGTTAAGGAATTGCGCGAAGAAGGCTACGATGTAAGCTTGGCTCAGTTCAACTACATTTTCCCGTTGCCAAAGAATACCGAGGATGTTTTGAAGAAATTCAAGAAGCGCGTTGTATGCGAATTGAACCTTGGTCAGTTTGCCGACTATCTGCGCACTCAGTATCCGCAATATCCTTACGAACAGTTCAACAAGGTACAGGGATTGCCGTTCTTTATTAGTGAATTGAAAGAGAAATTTAAACAACTTTTAGCAAAATAGTAATTATGGAAGAAGTACAGAAACTTACAAGAGAAGACTTTCAGACCGCAGGTCCAGTAAAATGGTGTGCAGGTTGTGGTAGTTATTCAATTTTGGCTGCAGTGCAGAATGCTCTTCCGCAGATTGGAGTTCCAAAGGAAAAGATAGTATTCGTATCGGGTATTGGTTGCTCGTCGCGTTTTCCGTACTATATGAAGACTTACGGCTTCCATACATTGCACGGAAGAGGTGCTGCTATTGCTTCGGGCTTGAAGTCGGCTCGTCCAGACCTTAATGTTTGGCTTGCTACCGGCGACGGCGACTCGATGGCTATCGGTGGAAACCACTTCATTCATTTGATTCGTAGAAACATCGACATCAACGTGTTGGTATTCAACAATAAGATTTACGGTCTTACAAAGGGACAGTATTCTCCGACTACTCCTTACGGTTCGATTACAAAGTCGTCACCTGATGGAACAATCGAGAATCCTTTCAAGCCAGGCGAACTCGTAATTGGTGCAGAAGGCAACTTCTTCGCAAGAGTTATCGACAAGGAGCCGCGCAACCTCGAAAAGACCTTGATCGCTGCTAATGCTCACAAAGGTGCTTCGATTGTTGAAGTATTGCAGAACTGCGTTATCTTCAACGATAAGATTCACGAAAGCATCATTGGTAAGGATGTTCGTGACGACAATGTTGTTATGCTCGAACACGGCAAGCCAATGATTTTCGGTAAGGAACACGACAAAGGTCTTGTTCTCGACGGTGCAGACCTCAAGGTTGTTAAGATTGGTGAAAACGGCATAACCGAAAAGGATATCCTCGTTCACGATATGACAACTAAGAATCCGAGCATTCACTACTTGCTTGCAAAGATGACTTACCCGTTGGCAATCGGTGTTATCCGTAGCGTTGACGATGCAACATACGAAACCAAGTTGCAGGAGCAGGTTGACAATGCAGTTGCAACCACCAAGGTTAAGACTGTTGACCAGTTGCTTCACAGCGGACAGATCTTTGAGATAAAATAGGTTTTCATAATAATAATGTTTGGGCTCGGAACTTCGGTTCCGAGCTTTTTTGTTTTATTTTTGATGCTTGGTAGCTTTTACAATAAAAAAATCAATAAAATATTATTTGATAACGATAATCGTATTACCTTTGTCCTTTAATTTAATAGGTAAAGATATGAAGAACATAATTCATTCAGACAATGCGCCTGCAGCAATCGGTCCATATAGCCAGGCTGTTGAGGCAAACGGTATGATTTTTATTTCAGGTCAGTTGCCAATCGATCCCAAAACTGGTACAATGCCAGAGGGCATTACTGCACAGACCGAACAGAGCATGAAGAACTTGGAAGCTATCCTTAAGGCTGCCGGCTGCACTTTCGATAATGTTGTTAAGTCAACCTGCTTGCTCGCCGACATGAGCTATTTTGCCGACATGAACGCTGTTTACGGAAAGTATTTCACTGCAAATCCTCCCGCAAGAGCAGCTTTCGCTGTAAAGGAACTCCCCAAGAAGGCTCTTGTAGAAATTGAAATGATTGCTGCAAAGTAGTCGATTGTAGAACTAAAATTTACAGCTTTGAAAATATTTTTAGCATCATCGGGCGACGACAGCGACATCCCTCCGTCGTCCGTCGTCACCGATTTTCTTGGACGTTTCAACCTTACGTCCGACGTTTTTGTACAGACAAATCCTGATGTAATATGGTTCCTTTCGGGTGGGACCGAGCACAAGGTGCTTGACAGGATTGAATCAAAAAACCGATATTGTTTCCTAGCGTCACGCAACGGCAATTCGTGGGCTGCGGCTACCGAAGTGAAGGCTTATCTTAACGAAAAGGGTATCAATACCAAACTTTTCGATGTGGACAAGCTGCAAAGCCTCGATGAACTGGAGAGGTTCCTCACGCCGCCAGCACCAGAAAAGAAAGCTAGACTAGGTCTGATTGGCGGAATTTCCGATTGGCTTGTGTCGAGTATTCCAGACGAGGATTTGTTGGACGACTTGCTTGACATAGAGCTTGTTAAGTTTTCGTGGGACGAATTGCTGGCTTTGCCCGAAGGTGAGGATTTCTGCAATTTCGCAGAAAATTTCGGCAGGTTTGGTCATGAAAGCTTTGCCTCAGAATTGTCGTTGGTTAAGAAGTTCGACACATTGATTCGTCAGAACAACCTCGATGCAATTACCGTAGCTTGCTTCGGCCTTATAGAGAAGATTGGTAACACTATTTGTCTGCCGGTGTCGGCAATGAACGACTATGGTTTTCCTGCTGCTTGCGAAGGCGATTTGTGTTCGGCTACGGGCATGATGATTGTCAAGCGTTTAACTGGCAAAATTCCGTGGATGGCAAACTTGAGTTTCGCCGACAGGGAGGCTGCCATTTTCTCGCATTGCACAGTGCAGAAGAATCTTCTCGACAAGATGGACGTCACAACCCATTACGAGACAGGCAAGTATGCTGCCGTGAAGGGTGAAATGAAGAAGCAGAACGTTACTATTTTCCGTATAGACAGGAAGTTGGAGTATTGCTTCCTTTCGCTTGGCGAAATAGTTGACAACTGCGATTCTCCGTTTGCATGTCGCACTCAGGTAAAGGTAAAGATGACTTCTAAGGGCTTGTTCCTGCTTCGTGAATTCCCGCTAGGCAATCATCACCTTATAATTGATGGCGATTGCACCGATGCTATTGCTGAATACTTTACGAATAAGGGATTCAGGGTAGTGTAAGGAAGTTGAAAGTTGAAAGTTGAAAAGTGAAAAGTGAATGTAGGCTCACAATCATTGTGAGCCTACAATAAAATATATCAATTTTACTGACGCAAAATTTTGCGTCTTGACTTATAAATAAAATGGGGTTTTGCCTGTTAAAACAAAAAATGCTTATGAAGAAAATACTGTTGATATTAGCGGTATTGCTAATTACCTCTCAGTTTGCTACAGCAACTCCTGGATGCTACTGGGTATTTTTCCGCGATAAGGCGAATACATCTTTCAATCCTTACGAATACTTTGACGCAAAAGCAATTGAACGTCGCGAAAAGTTGGGATTGTCGCTTTACGATATTACCGATTATCCGCTCAATAGCGATTATGTAGATGCTGTTTCGGCTTTGTCGGAGGAAGTTGTCGGCGAGTCACGCTGGTTCAATGCGGTCGGTATTATGGCCGAAATCGAAAATATCGAAAAGATAAAGGTTTTGCCGTTTGTTTCGCACGTTGTTGAAATAGCAGGGGAGATGACAGTCACTTCGTATGCCGGCATGGTTGACGATGAAAACGACGAAACCTACGACATCGAGATGCTGAAGCCCGAACTTTTGCCACAGCTTATAAGGATGCAGGGCGAAAAGTTTGCCGAAAACAACATCGACGGTAAAGGCGTCAGGATTGCCGTATTTGACGGCGGTTTCCCAAGCGTTGACAAACACGAGATTTTTAGCCACCTTCGCGACAACAACCAGATTATCAAAACTTGGAACTTTCCGAACAAGAAAGAATATGTTTATAGCTGGTCGACGCACGGCACAATGACCTTGAGCTGTATCGCAGGCGTTTACCAGACTGCAACTGGCGTGAAGAAGTTAGGTTTGGCTACTGGTGCAGAATTTCTGCTTGCCCGTACCGAGGTTAATCCCGAACCTTTCAAGGAGGAAATATGGTGGACCCAGGCAATGGAGTGGGCAGACCAGAATGGAGCCGACATCATCAGCAGTTCGCTCGGTTATGGCAAGGACCGCTACTATACCAAGGATATGGATGGAACATCGCATGTTGCCAAGGCTGCAAATATGGCGGCACGCAAAGGTATGCTTGTTTTCAACTCGATGGGCAACGAGGCCGACGATCCTAGCTGGTACGTGCTTATTACTCCTGCCGATGCCGACAGCGTTATATCGGTTGGTGGAATCGACGACTCGCTAAACAAGTACCGTCATATTGCCTTTTCATCCTACGGACCGACTGCAGATGGTCGTCGCAAGCCGAATGTTGTAGCTTTCGGTCACGCCTACGTTGCAAATCCAAAGGGCGGAATGACAATGGCTTACGGAACTTCGTTCTCGTGTCCGCTCGCGGCTGGCTTTGGCGCTTGTGCTTGGCAGACAAAGCGCGACCTCACAGCTATGCAGCTGAAGGATGAAATAGAAAAGTCGGGTGATATTTATCCGTATTTCGACTACGCACTCGGTTATGGTGTTCCGCAGGCAAGTTATTTCGTAGAAGGTGGGAAAAAGACGGTAGAACCTACATTCGAGTTTGAAAAAGATGGTAATACCTTAAAAATAAAGTGCCAGCAGTTTGATGAGAATACCGAGGTTTTCTACAACATTATGCGTGAAGATGGCAGATTGCATTCGTACGAACATGTTAATGCTGAGGGAGATGCTGAGATTTCCATTAGCAATATAGATCTGTATTCTCCTTTCACTGTAAATGTGTATTACCACGGATATGTTGGCTCGTACAAAATTGAAGGTAACAAAAATGGAAATCTTGTTTATGCACACCAGCCTAACACAAAAGTTACCGATGCAACAAAGATTATGTCGCGAAATGAGAACCAGACTGAACGCGAGTTCGGCAAGCCAATGAAAACGCATTTGCTATTGCAGATGAATGCTGGTTTTGCAGGTGTTAAGACTTTCGAAGGCACAACCAACAAGCAGAAGTCAACTTTCTCGGCACTTGTCGGTATGCAGTGGAACGCTTGCAAGAAGTATAGCCTTGCCTTTGGCGTAGGTATGGGATTGGATGATTATAGAGGAGAAGCTCTTGATGGCATTGTAATTCCTACGCCAACTGTAACTGGCGTTATGACCTTACAGAAAGAACGTTTCCGTACATCCAATCTTAACATTGAATTGTTCCAGCGCGTGAAACTTGCAAGCGGAGGCCTTCTTAGCAATGGACTTACTTGGGACTTAGGCGTTTTCGGAATGTGGAATTTCGAAGACCGTTATGTTCAGGTTTGGCAAGCTGCGATTACAGATAATTACAGAAAGTCAAAATATATTAACAAGAATTATGACTTTATAAATCCGTTCCAGTGGGGTGTGAAGACTGCAATAACCTACGATATTGTTTCGGTTTATGCAAAACTTAGGATTTCCGATTTGCTCAATCCGTCGCTGTATCCTGGAACATATAAAGACTTTATGAAATTGGAAATAGGTATGCAGTTGATAATGATAAAGTAAAGAAGATTCACGATTAGGCGCACCCTGAGCTTGTCGAAGGGTAGATGGATGGGCCTTTCGTATCGAACATTAACAAAAAAAGGATGCGATTTCGCATCCTTTTTTGCATTTATAACATTGATTAAATGTGAATCACTTCGTTGTGTGCTGCAGCTGCGGCTTCCATCACTGCTTCCGAAAGGCTCGGATGCGGATGTATGGTCTTTATGAGCTGTTTTGCCTTGCCGTTCAACTTCTTGAATGCTGACATTTCGGCTATCATTTCGGCAATGTTGTCGCCAATGAAGTGTGCGCCAAGCAGTTCGTCGTTGTTAGCGTCGAAGAGAAGCTTTACAAAACCGTCCCTGTTGCCTGCAGCCATAGCCTTGCCCGATGCGGTGAACGGGAACTTGCCGACCTTGTATTCTATGCCCTTGTCCTGCAACTGTTTCTCGGTAAAGCCGACCGATGCAACTTCGGGAGTAGTGTAAACGCATGACGGAATGTAGTCGTAGTCAATCTTTTCAACGTCTAGTCCTGCAATCTTTTCAACGCAGCAGATACCTTCAGCCGAAGCAACGTGGGCCAATGCTGGTCCGTGAACAATGTCACCGATTGCATAAACGCCTTCGCATGAAGTACGGTAGTAGTCGTCAACTACAACCTTGCCACGCTCGGTTGCAATGCCAAGTTCTTCGAGACCAAGGTTTTCGATGTTTGTAACAACGCCAACTGCCGACAGAACCTTTTCGCATTCGATTGAATTTTCGCCCTTCTTGTCGGTGTATTTAACCAAGCACTTTCCATCTTGGATTTCAACGCTTTGTACGGCAGTGCCAGTCATAACCTTTATGCCCATCTTCTTGAACGAGCGAGCCAGTTGTTTCGAAACTTCTTCGTCCTCGAGCGGAACTATTTCGGGAAGGAACTCGATGATTGTTACCTGGCAACCCATTGAATGATAGAAGAATGCAAGTTCTGAGCCTATTGCGCCAGAACCAACTACAACCATCGATTCGGGAAGTTTCGGCAAGGTGAGAGCCTCGCGGTATCCGATTATGTTTACACCATCCTGCGGAATGTTTGGCATAACCTTCGAACGTGCGCCTGTTGCAAGGATTATGTGGTTGGCAGTAAGATTCTCTACGCTTCCATCTTCCTTTGTTACAGCAAGTTTGTGTGCTTCTACTAGCTTTCCTGTACCGTTGATAACTGTGATGTTGTTCTTCTTGAAGAGGAACTCGATGCCCTTGCTCATTCCTGCTGCAACTTCGCGGCTACGTGCGATAACCTTCTCGAAGTTTGGTTTTGCAGTACCTTCGAGTTCGATGCCGTAGTTTTCAGAGTGCTTCATGTAGTTGTAAACCTGTGCCGATTTCAGCAAGGCCTTGGTCGGTATGCAACCCCAGTTTAGGCAGATTCCACCGAGCTGTGCGCGTTCTACAACTGCTACTTTCATTCCGAGCTGTGATGCCCTAATGGCAGCTACATATCCACCGGGACCGCTGCCCAATACTATAAGATCAAAATCCATGTCGTTTTACTTTAAAAATGTCGTGCAAAAATAGAAAATAAATTCCAATGATATACGTTTAGTATAGAGACTATTTTTTGTATTTTTTCTTGTCAAGATTTTTTTTACCTTTGCAGAAAAATTGTAGATTTATTTTGTAAAAATATTGCTTTATGGAAAGATGTGTTTTAGTACCTTACGAGTTTAGTAATGAAGCCAATTTCGCACTGAACCATGCATACGAAATAGCTAAGTATGAGAAACTTCCTATTCACATTTTATATGTCGCTGAATCGGACAAGATGATTGACGAGTGGCAGGCTGAATTGGAAAAGGTTGCCGAAAGGTTTGTGAAGGAAACTGGTTACGAAAATGTGAAGACCATTGTAAAGAAAGGTTCGCCATTTGATGTTATTCACGAATATGGAATCGAGCAGAACGCATATCTTGCTGTTATGGGTGTTCACGGAATCAAGACCATTGAAAAGCAGGTGAAGCTAATTCAGAAATTCGAAAAAGTACCTTTCGTGCTGGTTCAGAGTCCATTGGCTTTTGGTGAGTACGACCGTATTTGTATTCCTATCGACTGGGACAAGAAGTCGCGAGCAAAGTTCATGTGGGCAAAGTATTTGAACCTCATTTTCGAAAGTCATGTATATGTTGTTTATCCTAAGACAAATAGCGAAAGTCGTCAGGCTGAAATCAACAGCAACCTTGCATTTGCAACCACTTTGTTTGCCGACAATGCAATAGAGTTCGACGTTGAAGGTGTTCCCGAAGATGACTTTTACGAGAATATATACGACTATATGCGTGGCATATCTCCCGACCTTGTGCTCTATATGTCCGAAAACTACAAGAAGGCATTTACAAGCATCAGGCACCCGAGAAATATTGAACTCAGCAAGAAGATTCCAGTAATGTGTGTAAATCCTCGTACCGACATTGTTAAACTCGGTGGATTCAACTACTAGAAAATATGACGTTCAAGGTTCAATGCCGATTTCTGCTGGTCGTGGCAGCATTGCTGGTCATGACATTATTTCTGCCGCTTTGTGCGAATGCTACGCACAATAGGGCGGGAGAGATTACCTATAAGCAGATTTCGGCACTGACCTTCGAAGTTACCGTAATAACTTACACTGCGATAACAACAGACGCATGTCCTGCATGGACTGCCGACAGGCCCGAACTTGATATAGAATGGGGCGACAATACTGTGTCAACTTTGATACGGTCCGAAAAAATTAACCTTCCTGACTGTTATAGACGTAATAAATATGTAGGTCAGCATACATACGCTGGACCTGGAATATTCCGCATAACTGTGGAGGATCCAAACCGCAATGCAAACGTAGCCAACATTCCAAATTCGGTAAATACTCTTTTTGCCATATCGACAACAATGATAATCGACCCTACGTTGGGTTTAAACAATACTCCTATACTGACGCAACCGCCTGTAGATAAGGCTGCCGTGGGTCAGGTGTTTGTGCATAATCCAGGAGCTTACGACCCCGACGGCGATAGCCTTTCGTACAAGATTACCCCTTGTCGTGAGGAAAACGGTGCTCCTATACCAAATTATTCGTATCCGCCAGCATCAAACTTTATCCGGGTAGATGCAATCACTGGAGACCTTATATGGAATACGCCAATGATGGTAGGTATTTACAATGTGGCAATGCTTATCGAGGAATGGCGCGAAGGCGTGAAGATTGGCGAGATAATCCGAGATATGCAGATAGAGGTTTTCGATAGCGGCAATACAACCCCGCAGATTGACCTTACTGCTCTCGACACAACATATGGAAGCCACGACAGTATTTGCATTGAAGCTGGGACATGGCTAAAGTTTGATGTCGAGGCCACCGATGCAAACAACGATAACATAACGCTTTCGGCTTATGGAGCTCCATTTGTTGCCAGCAGCAATGCTCCTGCACATTTCGAACAAACAGAATCTCAGGCAGGATATGCAAAAGGCAGATTCGATTGGGTGACATCGTGCAACGTTGTAAGAAAACAGCCTTACATATTGAATATAAAGGCTCAAGATGATAATCCGATTGTCAATCTTGTCGATTTGAAAAGCATCTACATTACGATTGTCGGCCCTGCTGTTCAAAATTTGCATGCTGTACCGTCGGCAAATTTCATAACCTTGTCGTGGTCGCAGTCGGTGTGCGAAAATGTTGTCGGGTACAATATCTACCGCAAAATACAGCCATCGGGATTCGTACACGATTTCTGTCAGACAGGTGTGCCGTCATCGACAGGGTACGAGAAGGTAGGCCATGTTGCAGGCCGTGAGAATTTATTATATGTCGACAGGGATATTGCACAGGGACATGAATATTGCTACATGGTATGCGCTGTATTTCCCGATGGTGCCGAAGGCTATGCTTCCGACGAAGTATGTACCTCGTTGCCCATGGGGCTTCCAACTATGACCAATGTGAGCGTGCTGTCAACCAGTCGCGCGACCGGAAGTATTTATGTCGCATGGGTTAAGCCAGATGATGCAGAACTTGCTGCTTCTTCGGCTCCATACAAGTATGTGATTTTCCGTTCTCGCGGATTTCTTGGCGATAATTTTACTCGAGTTGGAGAGGTCGAAGGTCTTGACAATACAGAGTTTACCGACAACAATGTCAATACCGTCGATTATCCATACACCTATAAGATTGAGTTCTATGGTACCGACAATGGCGAGAGCGTTCTTATTGGTTCGCCGAGCTTTGCCTCGTCGGTATTTATAGATCTGACGCAACAGGAAAATTCTGTTAAGGTTAGGCTTAGAAACAATGTGCCGTGGACAAACTACAACTACGAGTATTACAGGTATGATTCGCTGACTGACACCTATAATGTTATTGGATCAACTACAGATAAATCTATAATTGACAGCAATGTGGAGAACGGACACGAATATTGCTACTATGTGAAATCGTATGGTCGCTATTCGCTTCCGGGATTTCCCGAGCCTCTCGAAAACTTGTCGCAGCAGGTGTGCAAACTGTCTGTCGATACCGTAGCTCCATGTCGACCTGAAATTACGGTAACGTCGATATGCGACTCAGCATACAACCTCATACAATGGTCGGTGCCAGATTCGTGCAATTACGATGTTGATTCATATACATTATATTATACACCAGTTCTTGATGGCGAATATCAGGTACTGTCGACGTTCGCTTCCGATGTCACCGAGTTCAGGCATTATCCGAACGATAGAATGGCAGGCTGCTATTACATAAGTGCGTCGGATCCAAATGGTAACGTTAGCGAAAACTCGATGGTCTCGTGCGTTGACGAATGTTCGTACTACGATTTGCCTAACGTATTTACGCCCAATGGCGATGGTATAAACGACTATTATCATCCGATAGGCGAATACAAGTTTGTCGAGAAGGTTGACATGACAATTCTTAACCGTTGGGGAGAGGTTATGTTCGAGACTACCGACCCCGATATAATGTGGGACGGACGCAATAAGATGACAGGCACGTATGTTGTGCCGGGCGTATACTTTTACATTTGCGAGGTTTACGAACAAAGACTGACCGGTTTGGAAGCCCGTCACCTGAAAGGATTTATACATGTTTTCCGCGCCGAGGAAGTTAATCAAAACCATGACTGATGCTGAAACGGATTTTACATATCGCCCTGATGCTTTTGGTTGCCGTCTGCTGTAATGCGCAGATTGACGACTTGCAGCGAGATTATTTCCGTGCACAGAACTTTGTCCTGCATGGCGAAATCGATTCGGCGATGGCAATATGGAGAAATCACGAAGAGGTGGCAGAATTTGCCGAATGTCTTGCCGACCATTTGATTGCAGCAGAGAACTATCCGCAGGCGCTTGAAGTTTGCCGAAGGTTGGAAAGTACAAATCCAACAGAAGCTCAGTTTCGTCTGGCTAGGATATATGCAGGAATGGGGTTCGCCGAGGAGTCGGTCGAATATCTTGGTAGGTATCTGGCAGGGAAGGGTGCGAGGTCATATTCGCAGGTGATCAGATGCAGCGAGTTTGAGAACATTAACCGTACGCAGGAATGGCGTGACTTTTGGGAAACACCACGTTACTCAAAGTCGGACGAGACTTTTACCGATGTAGAGTATAATATTTCGCAGGGAAACTACGAATATGCCCTCGAATTGCTTGATGGAACAAATTCTAGGTCGTGGAAACGCAACTATTTGTACGCCAAGTCATATTATTGTATGAAGAATTATGCACAGGCGATAAAATATCTTGAAAACATTAATTCAAAGGATCCCGAAGTTATTTCATTGCGGTTCAATATAGAAAAGGCTTCTGGAAACTATGCATCTGCCTACGAGACAGGCAAGTTGCTTATCGCTGCTGACAGATACAATGCCGAAAATCTGCTATATTTTGCCGAAGTTTGTATGTCGCAGAAGAAATTCCTTGAAGCACGGCGATATACAGGTCGTTATTTGCAGTGTTTCCCCGACAATGAGAAGGCTTTGTATTTAGATTCGCGTATGGCTTTGTCGTCTGAAAATAAGGATGATGCTCTAGTGGAAGTTTCCCGGTTAATAGCACAGAATTCGTCAAATGCCGAGTATTTCAAGATGCGTGGAGAGATTTATTATGGCTACGAAATGTGGGATCTGGCATCATACGATTTTTCTATGGCACTCGACATTACACCCGACGATGCACGTCTAAATTATCTTATGGGAATGTGCCGTTATAATCAAGCATCCTACGACAAGGCTTGTTTTTATTGGCGCAGGGCCGCTACTGGTAAGTCGCGCGAAGCAGCCGAAATGTTTTATATGTATTGCGAAGAGTGAGAAGTCTGTCAGTCTTAAAGTCGTTAAAAGGTAATTTTTTAATATTGGAATGAAATTCAGTAGCCACTAAATCTTTTCAACATCTTTTATTTAAAAACTCTTTTCCGGCACTCATATTTTCATTTCCCATAAATTTTACCTTTGCATGTTAATTATACGCAAATGGTTCTTAACTATATCTGGATAGCGTTTTTCCTAATTGCTTTCATTGTGGCAATCGTGAAGGCAGTGTTCTTTGGCGACATGGAAGTGTTCCCCGCTATGGTCAGCTCTACATTCGACATGGCAAAGCTTGGCTTTGAATTGTCGCTCGGATTAACCGGTGTAATGACACTTTGGCTTGGAATTATGCGAGTAGGCGAGAAGGGCGGTGCAATAGGACTGCTGTCGAAGGGAATTTCGCCGCTGTTCAACAAACTTTTCCCCGATATACCTAAGAATCACCCCGTTCACGGCTCTATGGTGATGAACATTGCAGCCAATATGCTCGGTCTCGACAATGCTGCAACACCTCTAGGACTCAAGGCGATGAAGGAACTTCAGGATTTAAATCCCGACAAGGACCGCGCATCGAATTCGATGATAATGTTCCTGGTGCTAAACACATCGGGACTTACAATAATCCCAATCAGCATAATGGTTTACCGCGCACAGCTTGGCGCCGCCGACCCGTCCGACATCTTTCTGCCTATACTTATTAGCACTTTCGTTAGTACTTTTGTTGGAATTATTGCCGTATCGCTGTGGCAGAAAATAAATCTTTTCCAGAAGGAAATCCTTATTTATCTGGGTGGACTTACATTGTTGCTTTCGCTGGCAATCTGGGGGTTCACGCTGTTGTCGGCCGAATCGCAGGGAACTGTTGCTTCCATGATTTCAAATGTGATTTTGTTTTCGATAATCATAGGTTTCATAATACTTGCGCTACGGCATAAGGTCAATGTTTACGATGCGTTTATCGAGGGCGCAAAGGACGGCTTCAGTACAGCAATCAAGATTATTCCGTTCCTCATTGCAATACTTGTCGGAATCGGAGTTTTTCGTGCTTCGGGTGCAATGGAAGCCTTGATGCTGGGAATCGCATGGTGCTTCGATAAGTGCGGATTGCCAACCGATTTTGTTGATGCTCTTCCTGTTGCATTTATGAAACCATTGAGCGGTAGCGGCGCACGCGGACTTATGGTCGATGCGATGACTGTTCACGGTGCAGATTCGTTTGTAGGTCGTCTTGCATGCACTTTCCAAGGTGCTACCGATACGACATTCTATATTTTAGCGGTTTATTTCGGTTCGGTTGGTATCCGTCAGACGCGTTATGCGGTCGTTGCGGGACTTATTGCCGACCTTGCCGGTATAATTGCCGCCATTTTTGTTGCATATTTGTTTTTCGGATAATTAAAATTGATAATTATGATACCTTTTTCTCCACCACGCATTGACGATAAGATTATTGCCGAAGTCGTTGACACGCTAAAATCGGGTTGGATAACCACAGGACCAAAGACCAAACTCTTTGAGAAAAAATTGACCGAATATACTGGCGGAAAATCAACGCTTTGTGTCAATTCTGCTACAGCAGGACTTGAAATAGCACTTCGTTGGTTTGGCGTTGGCCCTGGCGACGAGATTATTGTGCCTGCATATACTTATTGTGCTACGGCAAATGTGGTTGTTCATTGCGGAGCAAAGCCTGTGATGGTCGATATAAATGGTGATGATTTCGACATTGATGTTGATAAGATTCGCGCAGCAATTACCGATCGCACAAAGGCTATTATGCCTGTCGATATTGCTGGTTTCCCTTGCGACTACGATGAGATAATGTCGTTGGTGAAAGAGGATTCTGTTGTTCGCAGATTTTCTGCAAACAACGAAATCCAGCGTCAGCTTGGCAGAATTATGGTGCTTGCCGATTCGTCACATTCCATAGGCGCATTGTACAAGGGAAAACATACAGGTTCTCTGGTTGACGTTACCGTTTTTTCGTTCCACGCTGTCAAGAATCTGACAACTGCCGAAGGAGGAGCTGTAATTTTCAATCTGCCCGAACCTTTCGATAATGACGAGATATATAAGTTCTTGTGTGTGCTTTCGTTGCACGGACAAAACAAGGATGCTCTTGCAAAGACCAAAGGTAATTGGAAGTACGATGTCATTACGGCCGGCTTCAAGATGAACATGACAGACATTATGGCTTCGATGGGCCTTGTGGAACTTGCCCGCTACGATGACGATACGCTTGTGAAACGCAAGAAAATATTCGATTTCTACACTTCGCAGTTCAAGGGCGACAATAGGTTTGTGCTTCCTGTTTACGAAACTGTCGACAAGCGAACTTCATACCATGTCTATTTACTTCGCGTAAATGGAGCGTCGGAGGAACAGCGCAACGAGATAATCCGTAGGATAAATGGCAAGGAAGTATCGGTGAATGTACATTTCCAGCCATTGCCACTTTTGTCGTTCTACAACGGATTGGGCTACAAGATGTCCGATTATCCGCAAGCCTTCGACAACTACAAGTGTGAAATCAGTTTGCCTGTGTATTACGACCTAACCGATGAGCAGATGCAGACCGTTGTAAAAGCGGTGAAGGAATCTGTTGCTGAAGTGATGGATTAGATATTTTGTTTATTTTTGCAAAAATAAATCGAATATTTTGGAACGCACAAAGATATATTTCGTTTCCGATGCTCATTTCGGTGTGGATAGCGGACTTACTTCCGAAAGCCGTGAAAATCTTTTTATTGAGTGGTTGGAATTCATAAAGGATGATGCTGCGGAATTATATCTTTTGGGCGATATTTTTGATTTCTGGTTTGAATATACCTACGTAGTTCCGCGTGGATTTGTGTCGGTACTGGCAAAATTGCGCGAACTTTCTAATGCTGGCGTGAAAATCAAATATTTCACCGGTAATCATGACATGTGGGTGTTCGACTATCTGCCGAAGGAAATAGGTGCCGAATTGCATAAGGTTCCAGAAGAACGCGAAATAGGAGGAAAGGTTCTCTATATCGCTCACGGAGATGGACTTGGCAAGTATGACCGCAAGTACAATATGATGAAATGGATGTTTCATAGCAAGTTCTTCCAGTTCTTGTTTAAATGGATACATCCCGACTGGGGCTGCAGGTTGGCATTGTGGTGTTCGCATCGTAGCCGCTTGAAACACGATTTGCCAGAAACTCCCGATTACGAAAAGGAATTCCTTGTGATGTATTCGCGCGATGTGATTGAAAAAAAGCATATAGACTATTTTATCTTCGGACATCGCCATATTCCATACCAGTATGCACTCAACGACAAGTCGCTGTTTACCAATATTGGCGATTGGCTGTATAATTTCTCGTATGCGGTTTTCGATGGCGAGAATGTTAATTTGTTGAAATATCGCAATGAAAAATAAGCGGATTTTATTACTTTTGCGTACCGAAATTTTAATGACAAATGAGGCTTTATACTGAACAGTTAATCAAGCAGTACGGTAAGAGAACCGTAGTAAAGGGGGTTGATGTCGAAGTCAACCAGGGCGAGATTGTCGGTTTGCTTGGTCCAAATGGTGCAGGAAAGACTACTACCTTCTATATGATTGTAGGCCTAATAAAGCCGAATAGCGGACGTATTTTCTTGGACGAAAAGGATATAACAAAACTTCCTATATATAAGCGCGCAAGGTTGGGTATTGGCTATCTGGCACAGGAAGAGTCTGTTTTTCAGAAACTATCGGTTGAAGATAACATCAAGTCGATTCTTGAATTCAGAAAAGGTCTAGGACGCAAGGACCGCAACGAAATCACCGAGCAACTGCTTGAAGAATTCAGTTTGAAGCATATCCGCAAGAGCAAAGGCTTCCAGTTGTCGGGTGGCGAGCGTCGTCGTACCGAAATTGCACGTGCTTTGGCAATCGACCCTAAATTCATTCTGTTGGATGAGCCATTCGCTGGCGTTGACCCGATTGCCGTGGACGATATTCAGACGATAGTTATGCACTTGAAAAACAGGAATATCGGTGTGCTGATAACCGACCATAATGTTCACGAAACCTTAGCGATTACCGACCGTGCGTATCTGTTGTTCGAAGGTGGAATCCTGAAGAGCGGTACAGCCGAAGATTTGAGCAACGACCCGCAGGTTAGGAAGGTGTATTTGGGTGCAAACTTTGAATTACGAAGGTAAAATGGATAATTAACAATGGATATTTTGATAATAGTGGCGACGTGGCGTGCCACATTGCTACAAATTATCAAAATTGTCAAATCCTTGAACCTTTATACCTTGAACCAGCACCTCGACCATTCGACAGGCTCTGGGAGCGAGAAACTTGAAACATTGAAACGGGCGCAGCCCATGAAACATAAAAACAAATTTGGTATATGTATAAGATTTTAAAGAAAGTTGACCTTACAAACGACACGGTACTATTTGACGTACTTGCACCAAGAATTGCAGAATCGGCTTTGCCCGGTCAGTTCCTAATTGTTAAAATGGACGAAAAGGGAGAACGAATACCCTTGACTGTCAGCGATAACGATGCAAAGGCTGGTACTGTGACAATTGTTTTCAAGGTCGTTGGTAAGTCAACAAGGCAGATGGCGACCTACAATGTAGGCGACTGCTTCTGCGATGTGGTAGGTCCACTCGGACGCCCGTCGGAACTTGTTCATATACCGAAAGATAAGCTAAAAGACTATCGTGTAGCCTTTGTCGGTGGCGGTGTCGGTATTGCCCCGATTTTCCCACAGGTAAAGTGGATGCACGAACAAGGTATCGACTGCGATGTGATAATCGGTGCAAAGACAAAGTCGATGCTTATATACGAGAAGGAACTAAGTTCGATGGCAGGGAAACTCTACTCGGTTACCGAAGATGGAACGTCTGAGTACAAGGGACTTGTAACCGATGTTTTGAAAACCCTTGTAGAATCTGGCAAGAAATATGACGAA
This sequence comes from Bacteroidales bacterium, assembly GCA_017617125.1. GTDB lineage: Bacteria > Bacteroidota > Bacteroidia > Bacteroidales > ML635J-15 > Bact-19. The sequence goes on along the minus strand of JAFZWY010000005.1, from coordinate 38,632 downwards.
GTCGTTGCCATCGGACCTATGATAATGATGAAGTTCGTTTCGAAACTTTGCCAGCAGCTTGGCATCAAGTGTACAGTTAGCCTTAATTCGCTTATGGTCGATGGTACAGGAATGTGCGGTGCCTGCCGTGTTACTGTTGGCGGCAAGACCAAGTTTACCTGCGTCGATGGACCGGAATTCGATGCTTCGCTTGTAGATTTTGAAGAAGGCATGAAGCGTCAGGCTATGTATAACAATTTTGAAGGACGCAAGCAGCTCGAAGCCGAGGAGAAGGCAGAAGGACACAAGTGTCATATCGGAGGTATCATCGACGAGCCACGTGATGCCAGCAAGCGAGTTCCTGTTCGTGAGCAGGATGCAAAGGTGCGTGCAACGAACTTCGACGAAGTTTGCCTTGGTTACAATGCCGAGGAAGCAATGATTGAGGCTCAGCGTTGCCGCCGTTGCAAGAAGCCGATGTGCGTTTCGGGATGCCCGGTATCTATTAAGATTCCAGATTTTATTGGAAAGGTTGCAGAAGGCAATTTTGCCGAGGCAGCAAGGATAATAAACGAGGATTCGGCATTGCCAGCAGTCTGTGGTCGTGTTTGTCCGCAGGAGACTCAGTGCGAGGGCAAGTGTATTCTCGGAATAAAGGGTGAACCTATTGCAATTGGCAAGTTGGAGCGTTTTGTCGGTGACTGGGCTCGCGAAAACAACTTTGATTTCGGCGTTAAGGTCGAAAAGAACGGTCACAAGGTTGCCGTAATCGGTAGCGGACCTTCGGGACTTACCTGTGCAAAGGAACTCTTGACAATGGGCTATGAGGTTACTATTTTCGAGGCTCTGCACGAATATGGCGGTGTACTTGTTTATGGTATTCCATCGTTCCGTCTGCCGAAGAATACGGTTGTAAAGCACGAAGTTGAAAATCTGAAGAAACTAGGAGCAAAGTTCGAGAAGAATGTCATTATTGGACGTTCGATTTCGATAGACGAACTTATGGACAAGGAACATTTTGAAGCTGTTTTCATTGGTTCTGGTGCAGGTTTGCCTAATTTTATGAAGATTCCTGGCGAAAATTTGTGCGGTGTGGTATCTGCAAACGAATTCCTGACACGAAACAATTTGCTTTTCGCATATAAGGAAGGATACGAAACTCCGAATTATGTAGGCAAGAAGGTGGCCGTTGTCGGTGGTGGAAATGTGGCTATGGATGCTGCACGTACAGCATTGCGTCTTGGTGCAGAGGTACATATAGTATATCGTCGTTCCGAAGAGGAATTGCCGGCAAGGGCAGAAGAGGTTCATCACGCAAAAGAAGAAGGTATTATCTTCGACCTGCTTTGCAATCCTATAGAGATTGTCGGTGACGAAAAATCATGGGTAAAGTCAATGAAATGCGTGCGTATGCGTCTTGGCGAACCCGATGATTCGGGCAGAAGACGTCCAGAAGTTATTCCTGGTTCCGAATTCCTGATTGAAGCCGACATGGTTATAATGTCAATCGGAACATCGCCGAACCCGCTGATTTCGTCAACAACGCCTGGTCTTGACACAAACCGTTGGGACTGCATAGTTGCCGACGACAAGGGTGCAACTTCGCGCAAGGGCGTTTTTGCCGGCGGTGATGCTGTAAGCGGAGCCGCAACTGTAATCCTTGCAATGGGTGCAGGAAAGACGGCTGCCAAGGCGATAGACGAATACATAAAAAATAATTGATAATTCTTTGTAGCGGTGTGCAGTGGCACGTCGCTACAAATGTTAATCCAAAAGATGAAATCTGTTGTCGTATCCATATTATTCTTTTTATTCTTTGGTGTTGCTTACGCAGGTCCGAACTATCTGTTTTTCGATACCGAAACCACTGGTTTGCCACGCGATTACGAAGCACCAGCAAGTGATACGTTAAACTGGCCGCGAATGGTTCAGTTGAGTTGGATACTGACCGACAACAAAGGTAACGTACTGTCGACTCACGACTATATAATTCGTCCCGATGGCTTTGTTATTCCAGAAAAGGCAGCTTCGATTCATGGAATTTCTACCGAAAGAGCTATGAGTGAAGGTCATCCTTTGGATTCGGTTCTGGCAATTTTTGTCGCCTCGTTGGATTCTGTCGAATATATAGTAGGGCATAACATATCGTTTGATATTCATGTCGTTGATGCAGAGTTTTTTAGGCGAGGTGTTGATGCGCAACTATCGTCAATGAAAGCATATTGTACAATGCTTGCTGGAACAGATTATTGCAAGTTGCCTGGCAATTATGGACACTATAAATGGCCAAAACTGCAAGAGTTACATAAGATACTTTTCGGGACTGAATTTGAGGAGGCTCACAATTCTGCGGCAGATGTAGATGCTACTCGCAAATGTTTCTGGGAAATGAGACGCAGAAAAATTATTTAATAATTGGTCCCAGCCGATTATTTTTTTCTTTCCATACATAAATATAAATTTGGCTAATTACTTTATTATTTCTATTTTTGCCAAATTAAAGAATTTGGTTTATGATGAATATTAGAGGTATTTTTATGTCGGCATTATTGATGCTGATGTCGTTTGTTTCATTTTCGCAATATAAAGCAATTGTTGGAGCCAATGAAACTAGTTGTGGGACATTGCCACTTCATACGTATTATAATTATTCGTTTTCGCAGCAGATATATACACAGTCGGAATTGGCTGTAAGTTCTGGTGATATTTTATCGGTATCATTTTATTATTTGTCGTCAACAACAACAGAGCGAAACATTGATGTATACTTGCAGACAACGACACTTTCTGCATTTGCCTCTCCATACAATAGCGTGCCTGTTGCAGAGTCTGACCTCGTTTTCAGTGGCAATATTTCTTTTGCGGAAAACAACTGGACTACGATTACTTTTAATCAGCCGTTCCATTATACAGGTGGAAATATATTGTTGACAGTTGATGATAATACAGGTGATTATGTAACAACAACGTATTCTGCAGGTTTTAATGTCAGTGAAATACAGTCGTTGTCATACAATAGCGACATTGAAAATTTTGATCCGACAACTTCTAGAGGTACAAGTACACATAACAGATTTAAGAATTATGTGAAGTTTGTAATTGACAATGCAGAATTTGCGCCTCATACCACTTCTCATTGGATGGTGGATTTCGAGGAAGGTTCGTTTGAAGCATATGGTTTGACGCAGGAGTATGTAAACGGTAGCATTTCCTGGACAATCACTGAAACCTCAGACACAGATGAGCATGAAGGAGAATACCATGCTTTAATCAGAAATACTTCATCAGAAAGTGGTGATACGACTATTTTATTTACTCAACCTTTTGTACGTCCCAACGATGCAACCAGAATATTGCTTTCGTTCGATTATGCCAATGCAAATAATAGTGTTTATTTCGATAAAATGCAAGTTATTATAAGTGATGGGGAAAATAACTCTATTATTGCCGAATATAACGAAAGCCACTACGACTGGACGCATGAGATTATTGGCATAAATGTCAGTTCCTTGCCAGAGCAATTCAGGATCGGTTTTGTCGGTATTCCAGCACATGGATATGCATTAGAGATAGATAACATATCTGTTACAAATAATTCAGCAGTAGCAATTGTTGACTCATATCCATGGAACGTAGATTTTGAAAGCGGTTCATTTGACACCTATGGAATTTATCAGGATATTATTAGCGGCGAAAAATCATGGGTTCTCACAGAAAGTGACGACTCTCATGATGGCGAATATAATGCTAGAATAAGCAACTCATCGACGCAGATGATGGATACGTCCATATTGTATACACCAACATTCATACGTCCAACTTCTGAAGCTACGAAAATAGTATTGTCATTCGATATGATAAATAAGATCTGGGTTAATGATATAGATAAGATGCAAGTAATTGTCGATGACGGGGAAAATATCACGGTGCTTGCCGAATACAGTGACAATCACGAAGAGTGGACTCGTGAGACTATTAGTATCGATATCTATAGTCTTCCAAATCGGTTTAAGTTCGGTTTTGTTGGCATTCCTGCATACGGACATGGTATGGAAATAGATAATATATCTGTAGAAAAGAGTTTTATCGACAATATCGTGAGCAACAGTTACATCCAGGTGGGAACCGGGTCTGGAACTAGCCAAAGTTTGCCTATATATCCAATATATAATTATGGCTATACACAGCAACTCTATACTTCGGACGAACTTAACGGAAGTCATACAATATATTCGGTATCGTTTTATTGCCAGTCCCAAAGTGAGTTTTCGAGATCGGTAAAAATATATATGGGCCATACTGAAACTGATGAATTCACTGAAGGAACCCAATGGGTGCCAGCATCTCAACTAACTTTAGTTTATGACGGGCAAATTGAGGTGACTTCAATGATCGACTGGTTACTAATTCCACTGGATACTCCGTTCGAATACAATGGTACCGATAACTTGGTGCTGGCTGTAGACGACAATACTGGAGATTGGATCTCAGCAAACACTAATTTTAAATGTTCATACCCTAACAAAAATATGGCGCTTTCGATATCTAGTGATGTTACTAATTATGAAATAGATAATATCACAGAATGGGGCTTGGTTGAAGAATATAGAAATAATGTTCGTTTTGGCATTCAGGAGGTTGAAATATTCAATATAGAAGTGTCGTCGAGCGATACTTTGAGAGGCACAGCTTGCTGTTCTGGAGAATATTATGCAGGATATGGCTACACAATAAGTGCAGAACCCAAATTTGGGTTTGTATTTGATAGGTGGAGTGATGGTGTGCGAGAAAATCCAAGATATATTGAGGTTGAAGGAAATGCCGAATATATTGCTAATTTCATCCCGAATATATCGGATACAATCAGTTATGACAACGACAACTATAGCACCCCAATTGGAAATCATGGCAATGCAGTTGAGTGGGGTATAAGAATTCTTCCGCAACACTTAAAAGATCGTCCAAAACTTACTGACGTACTCTTCTATAGCGATGGACAACATGCATGCGGAAACTATAAGCTGAATGTATACCAGGGTATTGATACAATTCCGGAACAGCCAATTTATCGTGATTCGGTTGTTGTTGTAACTTCGGACGATGGACATTGGGTCGGTTTCGAAATGCCTGCAGTCGCTATTGATTCTACTCTGCCTTTGTGGATAATCCTTAGCACCGAAGATGTTGCATATCCTGCAGTTGCATCCGATTATTTAACAAGTGGTGATGACGGCAGATGGTGGAATGGCAATGGCACATGGGCACATCAGAATTATGGCGCATGGATGATTAAGGCTGTCCTTCCGTACGAAGGCACCGAAGATGTAGAAGAATACTTCGAGTACAATAATATAGAAGTTTATCCGAATCCTGCTAGCTCACAGATTTATCTGACTGGCATTTCAGAAGGCGAAAATGTGGAGATATACAACATTACGGGCAGTCTGGTCGCCAACTTCAACTACAATGGAGATGCTGTTGATATTGCAAGCTATGCCCCGGGTTTGTATGTAATCCGCAGCAAAGGCCAATGTGTAAAGTTTGTAAAAGAATAGATTATTTGTAGGCGTGTTGAATATAAAAAAATCACGGCACAATTTGCGCCGTGATTTTTTTATGTTCAAATCTTCAAATTTTCAAATCATCAACCTTTAGCTCGGCTTAGCCAAACCTTCGAACCATTGAATTATTTGATCGCATCTTCGATGCTTATGCGTTCGCCAGTAATTACGTCAACAAGCACATACTTCATATTGCCCATGCCTAGCTGGTGTGCATACTGAACTTGTCCGTATCCGCTAATTCCGTTAACATCCTTGAATGCATCTTCGCTTCCATATTTTGCTGCTGTGAGCTGGTGACAAGCCATTTCGATTGCAACAATGTCGGTTGAAGCTACGGCGCCAACCTTTTCCATAAATGGGGCGGGAGCCTTCGATGAGCAGTCACACGACTTCGAAATGTTGTCCATTACATTGATATAAACCATTGGTTTTGCTTCGCTAAGGACCTTTGCATATTCAACAAGACGTTCTAAGAAAACGTTTTCTTCGATTTCTCTCCAGTCGGGCTTGAAAATCTTGAGCGGGCATTCTGCGATACACTTGGCACAACCTATGCACTTCGTCGTGTCGATTACAGGACCATTTTCGGTAATAGTTATTGCCTGTGCAGGACATTGGCTGACACAACGCTGGCAGTTGACACAAGCTTCAGGATCTGCAGTTGCTGGGAAGTTTGTGGCATGCATTGCCATTTTTCCACCAGGAGAAGCAAGACCCATCGACACGTTCTTAATTGCCCCGCCGAATCCGGCCGAACCATGTCCCTTGAAGTGCGAGTAGATGATGTAGTTGTCGTAGTCGTTGAAATGGCTGCCGGTCTTGATTTTTGTGTAGTGTTTCATGCCTTCGGCTGGGATTTCGGTTTCGCCGTCAGCATCGAGTATGTCGATGGGTGCGAAGGTAAAACCATGTTCCTTAGCCAATGCAATGTGCGAGTCGGTGTAACGACGCTTGCCGACGTATAACACGTTGGTTTCCACAAATGTCGGATTTACTTTTTCGACAAGAGGCTTGAGTAATTCTGGATTTAGGAAATTCTGGTTTCCTTCTTCACCGAAGTGCACTTTTAGACCGATTTTGCCTTCCTGTTTTACGCCAAGAGCCTCGTATAGTTTCAAGATGTTTTCGGGTGTAATGTCCTTGCAGAAATATACGATCGACTCGTCTGCTGCGGTTTCAATTTTCGGTTTCTGCTCCTTGCACGAAACAAGAGCAATGACGAGCATCGCTAATGTAAATAGTTTGATTCTCATGGATTTTTTTAGTTTAATTATTAATAATAGGATCTGTTTCTGTTTCAAAAAAGTCCATTATGGTACTTTCTTCCAATCCCCAAAGGTCGAATGACCTTACAAGGCTGTCGTCCTGCATGAGCAGGAATGTCGGGAACTGTCCGTCAACAATATTTAGCGATATAATGGGATTTATTTCGCGGTATTCGAATCCGAATCCTTCAGTCGCTTTGATAAACTCGTAGGTGCTTAATGGGGGATAATTGCCGAATATTATAACCTTGCACTTATTTCTGTCAAGTCTGTTTTCTCGGAAGAACATCGACATACGTTTTGCGCCTTCGCGACAGAACTTGCATCCTGCATGGGCAAACATAAGTACGTTGCGGCCTTGCAGTATCATTGGCTTCTGTTCGGCGACGAATGTTGTCGAGTCGTATTCGTAGTTAGGCCGTATTGTCGGGTAGCAGTTGTAGAAAGTGCTGTCGGTCAGTGCTTTTTCCAGAATTGGCGTATTTATGGTGCTGTCGCTCGAATAAAATTTGTTGTAAAGAACTTCGGGCGGAGCGACAAAGAATGGTACTGCGGCTACAATGATGACAACCAATGGCTTTATTGCCTTTTCAAACTTGAAATTCCAATTTTCCTGATTTCTTACTAAAAGCAGAAGTGCCATTATTACAAAGTTCTTGATCATAGACTGCAACGGATTCAGTTCTACGAAGTCGCCCATGCAATGACAGTTCGCATCGCCACGAAGCTGAGCAAAGATTAGGAACACAGTAAATCCCAGAAGCGAAATTTGCATCAGCCACCATGCAAGCCTATACCACCATTTCAGGGCAAGGCATAGTCCAGCACACATCTCGAATGCAATGAGGCAACGGGCAAAAAGTGTGCAGAGTGTGTAGTTGAATATTCCGTAGCTATATATGTAAAGTTCGAACTCTTTGATTGTAAATATTTTGAGTATAGCAGATGCAATGAAGAACAAACCTATTGCCACGCTTATGATGGTAAAGATTATTTTTTTAGCTTTCATATTATGTGTTGAAATATTGAGGTGCAAAATTAATCTATATTTTGAATAATACATAAAAAACTTGTTAACTTTGCGCTTGTGTAAAGGTCTTTCATATAATTTTATAATGCAAATGTTGCAAGAATTGTTTTGATAGATGAATCTTTTGACTTCCATATTGTTAGGCGTGGCATTTGTTGCTGTATTCTGCTTCATGATTTGCAAGTTGAAGGTCTTCCGTAGGCTTGGCTTGTCGTCGAAGTGGCTATTGCTGCTGTTTGTGGCAAAAATCATAGCGGCCTATTCGTTGGTGGGCGTGTATCAAGTAGCGTACGGTGACAAACGTAATTCGGATGTCTTTAAGTACTACTATGGAGGGCTGGCCCTATACTCAGCAATGGAGGATAATCCTGCCGACTACTTTAAGATGGTGTCGGGGATATGTGCCGACGAACCGCAGCTGGAATATTATTACGACAAGGCTGACCATTGGTACAAGGCTTGGAACTACGGTCTTCTTAACGACAATCGAACCGTAATTCGTTACAATGCATTGCTCGACCTTTTTACGCAGGGAAACATATGGTTAAATTTGATAATCAGTGCATTTGTGGCATTCTGTGGCTCATATTTCCTCGCTTTGGCAATGCTCGCTTTTTCGGGAGGAAGACGTTGGGCTGCTGTAGTGGCGGCATTTCTGGTCCCAAGCGTTTTATTCTGGTCGTCGGGAATGATGAAGGAGTGCCTCGTGATGTTTTCTGTTGGGTTGCTGATGTTTTCGTGGACGGCATTGTGGCGTAAGTTTGGAGTAATCAAGCTGTTGGTGGCATTGTGCTCTGCGTGGCTTTTGTTCCTGGCAAAATTTTATGTCCTGCTGGCAATGCTTCCCGGACTGGTGCTGTTTGCCCTGCCTGAGAAAATAGGGGCAAAAAAACTGCTGATTTCATCTGCAGTAGTATTTGCTGTAGTTGTAACCATGTTTTTCTTCAGCGGAAACATATTCGGATACGACCTAGTGGATACTATCGTGAAAAAGCAGCACGATTTTATCAACATGGTCAACTTTGAGGCAGATTACTCGGGTAGTAATATAGATATCAAAGAGTTAGAGCCAACTTTTGCAAGTTTTGCCTCTGCACTTGTTCCTGCGTATATAAATACACTTTTCAGACCATTTATCACTGAGGCAAATTCGTTCATAAAGATGGTTTGCTGTGCTGAAAATATTGTATTCCTATTGTTCTTTGTGTATATGTGTGTTAGGTTCAAACCGATTGATGATAAACAGTTTAGATTTATCCTATTCACACTTTGCTTTATGTTGATTCTGTATGCGCTTATCGGAATGACAACCCCTAATATAGGAGCATTGGTGAGGTACAAGATTCCGGTCATGCCTTTCCTTCTATGTTCTATGTTTATGTGTACTAACTTTGAACGGTTGAAAAAACGGCTGCGAATCGGAGAACGAAAGCGGCATGATTTGGTAAATTCGCAATTAAACAAATAAAATATTTTGATATGAGAAAATTGTTGATAATTACGTTGTTGGCTATGGGATCGACTATGTTTGCCCAGAACACCAAGAACTTGACAGAAGATGTTGTTAATAGCATCCGTGACAATTACAAGCAAAAGTCGGAAGCCGACAAGGGTATTCGTAATGCATTGTCGAACAATGATGTACGCAGTCTGGCAGTGAATCGTGACGTTGTTGGCAAAGCCGATCATCAGTTCAAGTACAAGGCCGATGTAAAGGGTATATGCGACCAAAAGAGTTCTGGCAGATGCTGGATGTTTACAGGTTTGAGTTCGCTTCGTCCGCAGATAATCAAGGATAAGGACCTTGGTGGTTTTGAATTTTCACAGAACTATCTGTATTTCTGGGATATGTTCGAGAAGTCGAACCTCTTCCTTGAAATTATTCTTCAGAATGCCGATAAGCCTCTGGACGACAGGACAAACGAATGGGCTTTGCATAACCCGATAGGAGATGGCGGCGTTTGGAATTCGTTTGCAAACTTGGTTGAAAAATACGGACTTGTTCCGAATACTGTAATGCCCGAAACCTATCACTCGAACAACACTTCGTGGCTCAACCAGTTGCTTTCGCGCAAGTTGCGCGAGGACGCAATGCAGCTCCGCGATGCTAAGGCACAGAAGATGGCCCCGAAGAAAATCGACGAGATGAAGTATAATATGCTTTGTGAAGTATATCGCTATTTGGTTCTGTTCCTTGGTGAACCGCCAACTGAGTTCAAGTATCGCTTCGAGAAGGAAGAGGCATACAAGGACTATACGCCGATGTCGTTTTTCAAGGAATTTTTCCCGAACTACAAGACTTCCGATTATGTTATGCTGATGAACGATCCGTCGCGCGAATACAATAAGGTTTACGAAATCGAATTCGACCGCAATGTGCTCGAAGGCAAGAACTGGTTGTATGTCAATCTGCCGGCTGACGAACTGAAGAAGGCTGCTTTGGCAAGCCTTAAGGATAAGGAGCCATTGTATTCGTCGTGTGATGTGAGCAAGTTCCTTAGCAAGAATGATGGCACTTTGGATGTCAACAACTTTGATTTTGAGTCCTTGCTCGGAATGAAGTTCGGAATGGATAAGGCTACGAGAATCAGGACTTTCGATAGCGGTTCTTCGCACGCAATGCTGCTTGTGGCAGTGGATGTCGACGACAAGGATGTTCCAACTAAATGGCAGTTCGAGAACTCGTGGGGTTCATCATACGGACATAATGGCTACTTGACTTTCACAGATGAGTGGTTCAACGAGTATATGTTCCGTATCGTCGTGAACAAGAAGTATTTGAGCGGTGAAGTACAGAAAATGCTCGATCAGAAGCCGATAGTTCTTCCACCGTGGGATCCGATGTTCGCACCAGAGAATTAACAATGGATAATGGGCTAAAAGGCAGAAAGTCTAGCAGAAGACCAGTCTAGCAGTCTGCAAGACCGTTAGACTGTGAGACTGCGGGACTGTTAGCCCAAACAACCAGAAACTTAGAAACGCCGTAGGCATAGAAACATAGAAACAACATATGTGCGGAATTGCAGGAATATATTCTTTCAAGGACATTGAACAGGAGCCTAGGATAAAGAGGGCGGTAGCGTCGCTCGAAAGCCGTGGTCCCGACAGCAATGGTTTCTTTTTGAAGGACAATGTCGCACTCGGTCATACGCGTCTTTCAGTTATCGACACGTCCGATGCTGGCAATCAGCCGTTTATTGATGTTTCTGGTAACTATGTGCTAGTATTCAACGGAGAGTTTTACAACCACAACGATTTCCGCGATGAACTTCTTTCCGATGGTATAAGTTTTACTTCAAAGTCAGATACTGAAGTTCTTTTGTATCTGCTGATTAAGTATGGAAGTTCTGCCATAGAAAAGATTAACGGCTGCTTCGCTTTTGCTTTCTACGACATTCGAAAAAAGGAATGCCTTGTAGTGCGTGACCGCATGGGAATCAAACCTGTTGTGCTGTATCGCGACGATGAGAAAATTATGTTCGCTTCGGAAATGAAGGCTCTCGTTGCTATGGGAATTCCGAAGGAGATTGACAACGAGGCTCTGAAAACATATTTTCAACTCAACTACATTCCTACAAATCAGGGCATTTTCAAGAACACTCGCAAATTACGTCCTGGTTCTTTCCTGCGCATTACGCAAGATGGGGTTGAGGAGCATTCGTACTACAGTATTCCAAACCGTCGCACAAGTCCTATTGACGATGACTACGAAACCGCAAAGAAAAGACTCCGGGAACTGCTGTCGGCATCGGTGCAACGTCGCCTGATTGCCGATGTGCCTTTGGGTTGCTTCCTTAGCGGAGGTATTGATTCTTCGATAGTTACAGGGCTTGCCTCGCAGTTTACGTCGAAGTTGAACACTTTTTCTGTCGGTTTTTCCGACAACAAGTATTTCGATGAGACCGACTGCGCCGAAATCATTGCAAAACGTTTCGGAACTAACCATACGGCATTCAAGATCAGCAGCCAGGATTTGCTCGATAATATTTCGCATACGCTTGATTATCTTGACGAACCGTTTGCCGATTCATCGGCTCTTGCGGTTGACATACTCAGCAAGTTGACGCGTACAAATGTTACGGTTGCCCTAAGCGGTGATGGTGCCGACGAGCTGTTTTCTGGATACAACAAGCATTCGGCGCATATGCGTGTTATGAATGCTGGATTGAAGGAAAAGACTGTGGCTGCATTTGCACCTGTGTGGAAGATTATGCCTAAGTCGCGCAACTCTAAGATTGCAAACACCTTCCGTCAGCTTGACAGGTTCGCTTCTGGTTACAAATTTTCCGACTCGGAACGTTACTGGCGGTGGGCAAGCATTGGCGACGATGCGTATACCGGCCGGCTTTTGAAATGCAAGTTTGACGACAATGTCTTCGATGAGCGCAAATCTCAATGCATTGGCAGGGAATTTTCCAATATGAATGATGTGCTATATGCAGATATGCATCTTGTGCTTCAGGGAGATATGCTCGCGAAGGTCGATATGATGTCGATGGCGAACAGCCTCGAAGTACGTGTGCCATTCCTCGACCATACGGTCGTGGATTATGTGTCGAGCCTGCCGTCATCGTACAAGATTGATGCACAGATGCGTAAGAAGATTTTGAGAGAGACCTTTGCCGACTTTTTCCCGCCGGAACTTCTCAACCGTAGCAAGCATGGTTTTGAAGTGCCATTACTGAGGTGGTTTAACAATGAACTTTATTTATTGATTGAAAACGACATGTTGGCGGAAAAGTTTATCGAAGAGCAGGGACTGTTTAATTACAATGAGGTTCTGGACTTGAAAAACAAGCTCCGCAGTAAAAATGTCGGTGACGCAGCGGCAAAAGTCTGGGCGCTGATTGTGTTCCAGTGGTGGTGGAAAAGGAATATGAACATGTAAAATATTTATTTAAATTATAAAATTGGTATTATGAAGTATTTTTTGAAATGTTGGAAACACTATGCTGATTTTAAGGGTAGAGCTAGCCAAAAGGAATACTGGGCATTTTCTGGTATTTGTATCGCTATAGGTATTGTATTGACAATTGTATATGTAATTGGTTTAATGGTACAACGTGTTGACATTGGCTATTTCGACATTGTTTCCGGTAGCTCTGATTATATAGCCTTCTTATTTCAAGGAGAAGGTTGGGCATCTGTTGTAGCGTATGTGCTTATAGCATTTTTTATTGCCTCTCTTTTGCCGTGGTATGCTCTTATTGTACGCCGATTGCATGATGTTGGCTTGAGAGGTTGCTGGGCATTGTTTTTCTTATTGTTTATTGTGTCTCCGATTGTTGATATCATACAAGTAGATTCGTTTGCCGTAGGAACGACATTTCTAGTTATCGAAACTATTATTGACTGGTTCATAGTTGCTTTATGGGTAGTATTCGGATGTTTCAAAGGACAGGAAGGGGAGAACAAATATGGTCCAGATCCCAGAGCGGAGATATAACGAAAAAGGCTACCGACTGGTAGCCTTTTTGTTTGATAATATTCGGGGGTTATAGTCCGAATTCCTTTTTTACCTTGTCGACGTAGTCGAGTTTTTCCCAGGTGAAAAGTTCGACTTCCTTTTCTATCTTCTTGCCGTCGGCTAAGAAGGATTTCTTTACAACCTTAGGCTCGCGACCGAAATGTCCGTAAGCTGCGGTTTCTGCGTATATAGGATTCAACAGTTTGAGGCGCTTCTGAATAGCTGCTGGTGTAAGAGGGAAGAGTTTCTTTACCTTTTCTGCTATTTCGGCGTCGCTTATCTTAACCTTTGCTGTTCCGTAGGTGTTGACGTAAATGCCAACTGGCTCTGCAACACCAATTGCGTATGCTACCTGGATAAGGATTTCGTCTGCTACGCCTGCCGCTACAAGGTTCTTTGCAATGTGGCGTGCTGCGTATGCTGCCGAACGGTCAACCTTTGAGGGGTCTTTTCCGCTGAAAGCACCACCGCCGTGTGCGCCCTTGCCACCGTAGGTGTCGACGATAATCTTACGACCGGTAAGACCGCTGTCGCCGTGAGGACCGCCAATTACAAACTTTCCAGTCGGGTTTACAAACAACTTGAAGTCCTTCTTGAAAAGCTTCTGTGTGCGTGCTGGCAAGTCAGCAATGACTCTTGGGATCAAAATCTTGCGAACGTCCTTTTCGATCTTGTCAAGCATCTTCTTTTCGTTCTTGTCGAAATCGTCGTGCTGAGTAGAGATTACTATGGTGTCGATTCTTACTGGATTGTGCTTCTCGTCGTATTCGATTGTTATCTGCGACTTTGCGTCGGGGCGGAGATAAGTCATTTCCTTGCCTTCGCGACGGATTTCAGACAATTTCTTCAGCATGCGGTGTGCCAAGTCGAGTGGGAGTGGCATGTAAGTGTCGGTGTCCTTGCAAGCATAGCCGAACATCATACCTTGGTCGCCTGCGCCTTGTTCTGTGTGCAGACCTTTGCCTTTTTCTACGCCTTGGTTGATGTCGGGCGACTGTTCGTGAATTGCCGACATTACTCCGCACGAATTGCCATCGAAACGATATTCGCCCTTGGTATATCCGATTCCGTTAACAACCTTGCGCACAACGCTCTGAACATCGACGTATGCCGATGATTTTACTTCGCCGGCAACAACTACAAGTCCGGTTGTTACAAGGGTTTCGCAAGCTACTTTCGATTTCGGATCCTGAGCCAGAAATTCATCGAGTATAGAATCCGAAATCTGGTCGGCCACTTTGTCGGGGTGTCCTTCCGACACCGATTCTGATGTAAAATAATAGTTCATCTGTCAATAAGTTTTAAAACGTTAATAACAGGAACGATTGGGATGTAACTGGGAATTTGTGTTTTTAGCATTTTTTTCCGTGGTTGCAAGCATCCAAATCTTTCCACAAAATTTCAATGGCAAAGGTATTGCTTTTTTTAGCAACGACAAGGACTTTTATCAATATGATTTGTTAAAGATATTAACGCAAATGTGTTGATGTTGCTGCGCTTTAGTCATTCTCTTGAATATCAGTACAATCTTGTTCGGAATCAAGGATTTTATCCCTCTTGCCAAAGACGTATTTCCATGTACAGACGTCTGGAACAGGGTCGTATCCGCTGCCGCCCCATGGATTGCAACTCAAGATGCGTCGCGTTGTCAGGAAGAAACCTTTTATAGGGCCGTGCTTGCGGAACGACTGAAGTCCGTATTCGGAACAGGTGGGAGTGTAGCGGCACGAATTAGGCAGTAGCGGTGAAATCAGTTTCCTGTATATCTGTATAAGGAGGATGAACGGAAACGCGAATATTTTTCGTACGATTTTCATTTATGCGCGGTTAGCCTTGTTGCGTTTTCCTGCTATTGCATTTTTGAGAGGTTCGAAGTACAAGCGAGAGTTGGCGCATAGGTTTGTGTTTGCGTCGCAGAGACGCTTGGCGTCTTCCGAATGGTTGTCGAACCACATCGTTATCGATGCCGACGATACCTGCATTGCGTTGGCAATGTTCATTGCAGTTGGCTTCAGTCCGTTCTCTATTGTGCTGTTGAATGCCGATTCCAGCTTTTCGAGGTAGGATATGATCTTCGCGTGACGTCTGTCGTAGGCATTGCCGTTTGCGGCGGCTGCCTGCTGGGACTGACGGTTTTCGGTCTTGTTCACAATGCGAATGTCGGTGTCGTCGATTGTAATCTGCGACTCATCGTATATTTCGGTTTTAAGCCTTGCTGCCTTTTCGATAGCGTCGAGCAACGGCTGTATGTCGTTGCCACTGTTGTTTTCTATAAGCAGTTCCGCATCTTTCGACAGTGTGAAGTTTCTGCCGAACGCCTTGTTCAGTTGGGTGAGCTTGTCGTTTACAACTTTCCGAGTTTTATTTATAGGTATTTCCATGTTCTTCTTGAGAGTGGAAATAGTCTTCTCGTGATGTATGACAAGTTCCTTGTATTCATCGATTTCAGATCTTATTGAATTTATAGTATCAATATACGACAGGCACGACATGCGGCATATAGATGCTATTATTTCCTTGTCGCGCACCGAAATCTGAGATTCCGGATCATTGTGGAAGGCAATCATGCCTGTGCCCGACAATGATTCGAGGGTGGGGCGGATAGTCGCGTAGTAAAGGTCGTCGAGATGATCTATAGGGGATGTGAGCCTTATGCATAGGGTAAGGTTCTGGTCGTCGAACAGCATGCTTTCCTTGTTGTCGGTTGTTTCCCACGAAGTTCGCCTTGAGGCCACCTTGCGTTTCTTTTGGATGTCTTCGGATACGATAGGAATATCGGAAATTGACAGGTCATCGTTCATTACCGATTTCACAACGCCGGCATCGGTTCGGTGTACGCTCGAGATAGAACAAACCGACAACATCTTTGACAGATGCATCATGATCTTTTTGCTGTAGTCGGTATGCTTCATCCCTATGTTAAGTTTAAGTAAATTTGATTTTGCAAATTTAATAAAATTAAAATTAATTAAGCAAATTATTATTAATAAAATTTAATTGAAATTATGCTTAAACTTAATTAAGTTTTGCTTAAAATATTAAAATACAATATATTATGAGTATATTTTTGCGTCGTAAAAACAAACAATTTATGTGTAATAATTAAGTAAATTTTAATTTTTAAAATATTTGATGCTGTATGAAAAATAATGTTTACGCTTGGATTTCGAAGAATGAGGTAGTTGTTTGCGCCGATGGGTTGGCAACAAAAAAGGTTTGTTTCGACTATACCTATTATAATGATTTTGAAGAATATGTGGCTGCTGTCATATATGGTAGCATCGAGTCGTTAGGGTGCGACTCCATTTCGCTAAGACTTGTATTATGCAATTCATATTATCATCTTGGCAACCAGTACTTGTCGAAAGTCAAGGCAAAGGCATGCGAGCGCTATAAATTTCGTAATTATTCTATGCCGGTATCATCGGATTTCGATGGAGACAACACCTTGTATTTTGAGCAGCACACCGATTTCGAGTACGACGGAAAGGTTTGTGACAGGCTCGAGGATGTGCCTTTGCTTCAGAAATATATAAAGCGTAAGTCGTATATGTCGTGGGACTTGAAGCGGGTAGAGGCATTGTGCTCGCAGGTGTCAAAATTCGGTATTGCGGTTGATTCGATTGTGCCCGACATATATTTTCTTAATACTGCAGCAAAAAAATATTCGGACAGAAATGCTGTCATTTCCTTCTATGAAAGTCATTCTGAAATTGCAGTCTTTGAGAACGGCAGGATACGTAATATTTTGAAATATAATTTCGGGGTTGGCAATCTGGTGTCGCATATTAGCAATGTGTTTGGCGTGTCGTACCGAAATGCTGGTGTGCTGGTCTCGATGTACGGATTTACTTCGGTGCCAAGCAGGTATGTGCATTATGAGATTTCTATTCCTATTTACAACGAGATTGCAAAGAGCGTAAAGATAACCGACATTTCGTATGAAATCCAAAGCGTCTTGAAAAAGCAGTTTGTGCAGCTATGTTCCGAACTGAAGAAATATGATATTGAAAACGTTGTAATGTCGGGTTTGCCAGTAGTGGATGCAAATGTGCTGATGCAGATGATTTCGCAATGCGAATGCAATTTTGTCGGCAAGTTCTCTTCTGAAATGATGGGTAATGCTTTTGATACAATTCAGAATAATTCATATTCGCGGACAATAGAGTCGGACCCTGTCGAAGTGGAAGAACCAGCGACTGTGAAAATAGGAGGCAACGAGAAAGTCGGCAAATCTAGCGGAGATATGAGGTCCAGGTTCAATAGCCTTTTCGAGAAGATAAAGGAATCGAAGGTCAGGATAGAGGCGCTGATGGCCGAAGCGGAATAAAAAAGGGGACAGGCCCCCTTTTTTTTATTTGATTTCTAGAATAAATCCGCTGCCGTGTATGTTGTTTATCTGAACCGAATCGTCGTCCTTGAAATATTTTCTGAGCTTGGTAATGTATACGTCCATGCTTCTGGCGTTGAAGTAGTTGTCGTCGCCCCAGATTTTCTTCAGTGCCTCGTTGCGGTCGAGAACGTTGTTCTTGTTGATATACAATGCTTTCAGCAGGTCGGCTTCACGTGGTGTGAGTCTGAAAGTTTCATCAGCACTGGTAAGGGTGCGGATCTTTGTGTTGAACTTGTACTTGCCGATAGTAACCACGTCGCTGATTCCTGGCTTGATGTCGAAGTTGCGGCGAAGTATTGCTCTGATCTTCATGAGCAGCACATCCGATTCGAACGGCTTTGTAAGATAGTCGTCGGCACCGATTCTGAAGCCTTCCATGATGTCCTCTTTCAGCGAACGGGCTGTAAGGAATATTACAGGGCAACTTGGGCTTATCCTCTTTATTTCCTTTGCAATAGTGAATCCGTCGACATTCGGGAGCATCACGTCAAGTATGCACAGATTGTATTCCATCGACAGAAATGCGTTTACGGCATCCTTTCCGTCGGTTATGAGAGTAACGTAGAAGTCATTCATTTCGAGATACGACTTTAACACGAAACCGAAGTTCATGTCGTCTTCTACCAGTAATAATTTTTCCTTAGTCATAATTAATATCTTTTAATGTTAATGGTAAGCTAACTGTAAATGTACTTCCTTTGCCGACAGTACTGTTCACCGAGATGAATCCGTGGTGGGCAAGGACTATTTCTTTCGCGTAGTTTAGGCCGAGACCAAAGCCCTTGACGTTGTGGGTGTTGCCGGTCGAAGCCCTATAGAACCTGTCGAACACTTTCGACTGGGCGTCTTTGGTCATTCCTATTCCGTTGTCTTTTACCGAGAAGAAGAACCTGTCGCCCTTTGTGTATGTGTTGACATGGATTATAGGTACCTCCTCGGAATATTTTATTGCATTGTCTATCAAGTTTATAAGAACTGTCGTCATAAGGACTGTATCCATCTGTATATGGACTTCGCCTTCGCATGTGTCGATTGTGAGGTTTCCGCCTTTTTGCGAAACCTGCAGCGACATTGTTCCTGCCACATCGCGTACGAATGCGTTTGCATCCTCGTCGGTAAGGTTTAGTTTAAGCCCGTTTTTGTCGAGAGTGGCAATCTGCAGCACTTGTTCCACATGTTGCGTCATCCTCGAAGTCTCCTGCAGTATTATTTCCGCCATGCCAGCTATTGTCTCCTTGTTTTCCATAGCCTGCGGACTTTTTATTGCCGTTGCAGCAAGCTTTATGGTGGCTATTGGCGTCTTGAACTCGTGAGTCATATTGTTCACAAAGTCGGTCTTTATGGCGTTTAGTTTCTTCTGTCGCAGTATCGAGAATATTGCAACGCTGAACGACACTATAAATAGTATTGATATTAGCAGAGATAAAATTACCTGCGAATATATCGACGCAAAGATTGCGTTTTGTTTTGAGGGGAAGTCTACAACGAACAGGTTGGGGTTTTCCATCACGTTGCCCGAATTCATATTGTACTTGTAGCACTTGTCGTACCGGTCGATGTCGAACTTGTCCGATGCAATCTTTATGTCGTTGGTAATGTCGTCGATTATTGCAAACTCGAAGTCCATGTCGATGCCGAACGAATTTAGTGTTCGTCTCAGTACTCTTTCTATGGTTTCGGCATCGAATCTTTTTTCGATAGGTATCTGCCGTCTAGTAAACTCCGCTTCGAGCTGCAGTGCCAGGGTGTTGAATTGCGAGCTTTGGTCGGAAAGCTGACCGAGGTAATATGCTTCGATTGCATCAATGTCCTCGTTCTTAATCGAATACGAATGCTTGTCGTCGATACGGATAGCGTTGGACGGTATGTTTTCCTCGTCGAAGTACGACGTGGTTCTGTTGACGTTTATCTTGTCGGGGGCTAGGTTCTTGTCGGCATTCTTGTGGGCTTTGAATTTGTCGTAGACAAATATTGCCACCTCTTGTTTCTGTAGCGTTATGATAGTCTGGTTAATTGCTTCGTTTAGAGCACGTTCAATTATCTCTGCCGACTTCTTGTACGATGATGTTATGTGGCTGACTTGAAGCATAATGAGTACTATCATCGAAACCGATAACAATACTATGCTCCATGAGACAACCTTTTTCTTTTTCATATTTGCAAATATAAAAAAAGTTTCTTTTTTTTTATTATCCTTAACTAATATTTAACTTAAAATGCTCAAAAAGCCCATTTTTGCCATTTGTAACATAGTATTGTTAAAAAAATGCAAATGATGCGGCTCCTTATCATGCACAATAGAAGTATTTTCGCATTATGAAAAATAAATTGTGCATATTATTGGTTTCAATGCTACTTATGCCTGTCGTGGCAATGAGAGCGCAAATTGAAACATCGATCCCATCCGACAAGCCCAAACTTGTGATAGGAATTGTGGTAGAGCAGATGCGTCAGGATTATATTGACCGTTTTTGGGACAACTTTGGCAATAAGGGTTTCAAAAAACTAGCTATAAACGGAAGTTATTGCGTTAATGCGAACTACAACTATTACCTTACGCAGACAGCGCCCGGATATGCAACTATTGTTACCGGTGCTGAGCCTTGCAGTCACGGCATAGTGTCGAATTATTGGTTTAACAAACTTACTGGCGAAAAAATCGACTGCATATACTCTGACAAGAAAGAAACCGCTGTTGGCGGCTCTAAAAATGCCGACGGACGTGTTGCTCCGACAAATATGCTTTCGACCACCTTTAGTGACGAAGCCAAGTTGTTCAATCGTGGAAAGTCGAAAGTTATAAGCATGTCGCTGTCGAAATATGCTGCTGTGCTTTCTGGCGGGTATGCTGCCGATGCTGCCTATTGGTTCGATCAGACTAGCGGAGAATGGATGACTTCGTCGTACTACACTAGCACATTGCCTCAATGGGTTGTCGAGGTCAACAATAAGAAGATGCCCGATGAATATCTTACCAGACAGTGGGAGCCTATGCTTCCGCTTGAAAAATACAACGAGGTGTTGTCTGATTCAAGCAAGTACGAATTCGGTATCGACGGCATGTACAAGACTTTTCCGTACGTGTATTCCGACATAACCAAGACTGTTCGCAACTACAGCTTGCTTTCGATGGTTCCGGAGGGAAATACTCTGCTCAACGACCTTGCGGTTGCAGCCTTGTACGGCGAAGAACTCGGCAAGGACGAATTTACCGACTTCCTGTTTATCAACTACTCGGTGCCCGAAGAGGTTGGCCGTCTGTACGGGCCGCAGTCTATCGAGGTGCAGGATTTGTTCTTGAGGCTCGACAAGGATCTGGAGCATCTTATTGATGTGGTCGAAGATCTGGTAGGCAAAAACAACTGCTTGATTTACTTGACATCGAATCATGGTGTTTCCGAAATGCCACAGTATCTGCAAGATCAGAAAATGCCATCTGGAAGCTTCAAGCAGTTCTATATGATGGCGCTTGTAAAATCGTATCTAAAAGCACTTTATGGCGATGGTGACTGGATTCTTGATTTCAATAATTCGCAAATCTATCTTAACAGGTCATTGATTGAAGATTCTCAGATTTCGCTGAATGAGATAAGGGAGAAGATAATCGATTTCATAATGAATTCTGCTGGTATTGCCAACGCAATTGGGGCCAACCAGTTCCAGAACATAGTATTTGTCGAGGGAATGCCTGTAAAGATGCAGAATTCGTACAACCAGAAACGCTCCGGCGACATAATGATCGCCCTGAAGCCTGGCTGGATCGAGGATGTGCCTTATTGTACCGACCATAATTCCGGCTATGCTTGCAATACTCATGTTCCGCTGATATGGTACGGCTGGAAGGTAAAGAAGCAGAAGGTATTTTCGCAGATAAACATAACCGACATTGCACCAACAGTTTCTATGTCTCTCGGCACACCGCCACCGCCAATAGTCAGCGGCAAGGTGCTCGAGAATATTTTCCTTAATAAGTAGGAGAGCGAGTTTTTAGCCTAAAAACTTTAACTTTTCTTTTGAAACATTGATTGTTGCAATACGTTATCTTCGCGAAAGATTTATATCGGAACGGATATGAGAAAGTTTTTGTTGAATATAGTCATTTTGCTTGTATCGTTGGCTTCGTTCGCCGATGGAGTAACCTTCACGGGCAAGGCACCGTCGGTTGTTGGAGTAGGCCAGCGCATGCAGGTGCAATATACTCTGAATGAGAAGCCATCGTCGATACAGCTTGGAAACATCCCTGGTTTCAAGTGCGTTGGCGGTCCGTCGCAGAGTTCCAGTTCGAGCGTCAGCATTGTCAACGGCAGCATGACAAGCACGAACACCTACACTTATACCTACACATTGGAAGCTGTTTCCGAAGGTAGCTACACCCTCGAAGGCGCAATAGCCGTGGTAAAGGGGACAAAATACACGTCGAATGCCATTTCGGTAACTGTCCAGAAGGAAGCGGTACAGCAACAGCAGCAGCGCCAATCAAGCTACTACGACCCGTTCGAAGAATTCTTCGGTTCGGGAAGCCGTTCGTCGCAGCAACAACAACCGCAGAACCAGCCTAAGAGCACGGTAGCTGCCGACGATGTCCTGATAAGGACTTTTGCGTCGAAGACAAATCTTGCAAAGGGCGAAGCCGCAATAGTCACGATAAAGCTTTACACTGCTATCGACCTTGTTTCCATCGAAGACTTCACTCCTCCAAAGTTCAACAACTTTTATGTCGAAGAACTCGAAACCGACACCAACCTAAAATGGTCGCGCGAAACCTTAAACGGTAAGACTTACAATACTGCTGTACTGAAGAAATACCTTGTATTCCCGCGCGTTGCCGGCAAAGTTGAAATCGACGAGTCGAACATCAAGTGCATGGCCCGTGTGGTCTCGGGACGTCATCCGTTTTGGGGATATACATATGACAATGCACCTGCATCGGCAAAAGCTCCGGCTATTCCTCTCAACGTAACCGCATTGCCGTCGGAACCTGTCGGTTTCTCTGGCGCAGTAGGACGTTTCAACATAACACTTAGCAAACCCAACGATACAATATCGGTAAACGAGGCTGTTACATGCAAGATTACGATTTCGGGTTCGGGTAACTTCAATACCATAGAGGCTCCAAAGTTGTCGTGTCCGAAGGAATTCGAACAGTACGAGCCGGTAGTGACCAGCAAGCTGAACGCATCGGAATCCGGATTGTCGGGCAGCAAGACCTGGGAATTCACCTTGGTGCCGCGCTACGGCGGAACATTTAATCTTGGCGAGGTTTCGTTCGTCTATTACGACCTTGCATCGAAATCGTACAAGACCGCATCGACAGAACCTATAATTATAAATGTGCGCAAGGGCAGTGGCGATATGGCTTCGGGTACAATCTACAACACACAGACAGGTGTCGAAGTTATTAATCCGGAAGATGTCCGCTACATACACAAAGGCAACTTGCATCTGTCCATGGCATATTCGCCATTGATGCTGTCGGGATTGTACTGGTGCATTATAATTTGTCTGCTTGTGCTTTTTGTCGTCCTTATTGTGGTAATGCGTAAAAACATCAAGAAACGTCAGGACGTTGAACTTATGAAACGCCAGAAGGCAAACAAGGTTTCACGCAAACGACTGAAATCGGCACGTAAGTTCATGCAGGCCAACGACCATACAGGCTTCTACAAGGAAATTATCACTGCTCTTTGGGGCTATGCCGGCGACAAACTTTCAATTCCTACGTCGCAGCTTACGAAGGACAATGTTAAGCAGGCATTTGCTGGACATAATGTCGACGAGGAACTGTCGCAGCATTTTGTCGACCTTATCGACAAGTGCGAATTTGCACATTTCGTTTCAAGCGCAAGCAACGAAATGCAGGCAATATACGAAGAGACAACCAAAATTATTGAACAACTTGAAGAAAACATGAGGTAGACCATGAAAAAGTTTTTTGTATACATTGCACTTTCTCTAATTTCGCTTGGGTTGTTCTCGGGCAATATTGAAACGATGACCGACAGCGCGCAGAATTATTTCATGCAGACGCGATATGTAGATGCACTACAATTGTACGATTCTGTCAGCAACATGGGGTATTCATCGTCGGACTTATATTATAATATAGGTAATTGCTATTATCGTTTGAACGATTTGCCCAATTCGGTATACTATTACGAAAAAGCGCTTATGCTCGACCCGTCGAACAGCGATGCTGAATTTAATCTGAATATAGCTAACAGGCAGCTCAAGCAGATTGTCGAGCCTTTGCCAGTGCCGTTTTATACCCGATGGGGTATGAAAATACTGAATATTGTAAGCTCTGATGCGTGGACCATATTAAATATCATTTTCCTGGTGCTCACACTGGCAGGCATTGCATTATACCTTTTTATGGGGCGCATCGCATTGCGCAAACTAGGCTTTTCAATAGCGGTAATATCGCTTGTATTTTTCATTATCACGGCAATATGTGCATACAAGTCGTCGGTTGTAATTTCCGAGAACAACTATGCTATTGTATTTGAGCAGTCGATGGTAAAGTCGTCTCCAAATGCCGATGCTGTCAATTCGTTCGAAGTTTACGAGGGCATCAAGGTCCAGGTTGTTGATTCGGCCAACGGCATGTATAACATAAAGTTAGCCGATGGCAAAGAAGGGTGGATGGAAATGTCGGATGTGAAAATGCTTGCAGAATAATGAGAAAGTTCTTGATTGTGATGGCGTTGTGCTGCTTTGTGCTGTTTGATGCCTGCACATTCTGGAATTCCGTAATATCTGTATTTACACCAAAATGCACGAAGAATGTCACCGACAAATATGTTTTTCGTGCTTCAGCAGAGGCGACTTCGCCTTCGCTGCAAATGTCGCAGGACAAGGCACTCGCCGATGCCAACCGCATGATGCTGTCGCAGATCGACGAATATATTGTCGACAACCTTTCGTACAAAAGTTTTATGCGTGACAACAAATACGAGCAAAAGATCGATTCAATGCGCAACAAGGTTATTGAAGCTGCCGAAATATCGTGCTCGCATGTTTCGCAGAAGCAGGGGAACTACATCTATTCTACAACCTTGCAGATAAACAAATCGTCAGTTGACCAAATAATTTCAGAATTCAAATGACATTTACTCTCGATATAATACTTATTGCGCTAGCGATAATTCTTATGATTGTTGGGATTATCGGCTGTTTCCTGCCGATTCTTCCTGGCCCACCAATAACGTATGCTGGATTTCTTGCTGCATTTTTTGTCAGCTACTGTCATTTTGAAATATCTACCTTAATAATATTAGGAGTGGTAATGGTCATAGTCACGGTACTCGATTTTCTTGTGCCGTCGTGGGCAACCAAGAAGTTCGGCGGGACAAAGTGGGGTAGTCGTGGCGCCGCAATAGGCATACTGATCAGCCTTTTCGGCTTGGCATGGTGGGCGATTTTTCTTGCTCCGTTTGCTGGCGCCTTTGTCGGAGAACTGTTGTACATGAAGAAGCACGGTCAGAAAACCGAAGGAAACATGAAGGCTGTGTGGAAGGCTTCGTTTGGCGCGTTCTTAGGCATGATGTGCGGAATAATGATGAAGCTCATATATTCCTGCTTTGTATTCTTTGTCGTTATCAAGGAGTTTATAATGGGGATATTCGGCGGGTGAGTTTACTTCATCGGGTCGAATATGCTGAAATGCACGCTGCCGTATCTTTTCATCGTTACGAAATGAGGAAAATCCGCGAAATTGTTGCCTTCGCCATGTTCGATAATAAGATATGAGGTGTCGGAAAGCAAATTGTTCCTAAATACCGAATGGTATATTTCTTCGATGTTTTCGAGAGCGTATGGCGGGTCGGCGAATATGACATCGAACTTTTTTGTGCAGGTGTCCAGATAGCGGAAAACATCCGACTTGTAGATTGTTGCTTGCGAGAATCCTAATTCCTTGAAATTCTTTTCGATATATGCAGCGTGCTTAACGTTGCTTTCTACAGCGACCAGCGATTTTACACCACGGCTTGCAAACTCATACGAAATGCTTCCTGTGCCACTAAAAAGGTCGAGGACGTCGATATTCTCGAAGTTGAAGTCGTTGTTAAGAATATTGAATAGGGCTTCCTTTGCAAAGTCGGTAGTGGGTCGAGCCTTGAATGTTGCAGGCGGAGTAAACGATTTTCCTTTATATTTGCCACCGATTATTCTCATTGGTTGATACTTATGAAATTGTAGAAATAGTGCGGCGAAAATTCCTGGAAACGGTAGAAATATTTGTAGTCGTTGTTTAATGATTCGAAATAGACGGTTCTGACGAATTTCTTCAGATGAAGTACGGCAAGATCGTCCTGCTCCATGAATCCCGAGAATGCTATCTCACAATCTTCCTGCGATAGCCCGAGTTGCTCGAACGTGTTGATTATGAAATATAGTATGTCGTTGGACGACTTGTAAGCGTATGTATTGTAGTTGGCGATTTGTCCCTTGTCGATGACAAGTATTTCGAAGAAATCTTCGAACACTTGTACCAGCATTCTCTGGCGGTTTGGCTTCTCGCTGATTTTTGTCTTTGTAAGTCCAGTTTCGATAAGTGGATACGATTGCGGATACAGATTATAGCGAGGGAACAATTCGTCGAGTAGGGAGGAAACGGCTTTTTCGACAGCAAAAATTATAACTGTCTGCGACTTTGGAAGTCTCGAATGCCTGATTTCCTCGTCGGTCGAAATCCGTCTGTTGAGTGCATAAATGCTTTCGGCGGAATTCTCATCGAATATGGCGTCGGGAACTATTGTGACATTTCGGGTCGCATAAACTATGTTTATGTTCTCGAACTGTGCATCCTTCAAGCCTTCGTCCTCAATAAACTTCCTAATTTCATCGGTTTTGTTCCCAACGAATTGCATTGAGACAAGGGCCTGCACCTTTTTGTCGTCGATGTCGTATATAGAATAAGAAAGTCCATCTTGAGAAATCAAGATGGACAGACTATTTCTTGAGAGCAAATCAATGTCGCCCTTAATACGGACAGATTTCATTGTTACTCTTGTTTTTTCTTTTCCATTGTAGCATCCCAGTTACCTGCGTTGTTGTTTGCTTCGTCGAGCTTACCAACTCTCAAGCAGGTATCTTTGATCTTGTCCTTGTAGTTGACTGTGAGCTGTCTGTTGAGACCGTCTAGCAAATCGTCGTACAATGCATAGCACTGGAATACCTTAACGGCAACACCCGAACCAGTCATAACGGTTGCAGTATCCATCTTGAATTCAACCTTGCGGCCAACTCTTGTGTATCTCAAGTCTTCGATAGGATATTCAAGATTCTTGAATAACGAATCCTTTACAGGAACCAGGATAGTATCACGTCTGAAATTCTTAAGTCCATTGTCTTCAACTTCCTTCCAGTTTCCAGTCTTCTTTGCCTTTGCAATCATGTCAATTGCCTTCTTTTCGGTCAAGCCGGCCTTCAACTGATCGTCGGTCAAGGTTCCGATTGCTCTTACAACCTTCAGGTTGCCGTTGTTGATGAAGTTGATCAATTCATCGAACGATGGAGTATATAGATGTTCGTATGTCGGAACTTTACTCTTTACAAATACGGTGTCATTTCCGTTAACTTCCTTTATTACTTTCTTTCCGTTCTTAACAGAATCCTTGGTGTAAACCGGCGAAAGAACATTTTCCTTGAAAGCAACCTGTGCGGTACGTATTGCTATCAACTGGTCAACAGTGGTCTGGAATCTTGCCACTCTTTGTTCTTCGTATTCAATTGGCGTTTCAATGCCATCAACTATCTTGTAAACTAAAAAAGCTACTAATGCAAGTAGTACAACCGAAACAACGATTCTAATTACCTTTTCCATTATTGAATTATTAATTTAATTTTGCAGTCGCAAAGTTAGATTTTTTTTGTGATAACACAAGCAAATATTTAAAAACTTTAAATGACACGGGAAGAATTTAAGGAACGGCTAGGCGCTTTGATGAATTGCGAGCTGACAATCGGGCAGTTATCGGCTTCTGATTCACTATATTCGTTTATGGGTAACCGCGACAAGTTCTGCACTTTTCTTCTCAAAGGTTATGCTGGAACAGGAAAAACAACTCTTATTAGCGCATTTATAAAGTTGCTGGAGGAGGTAAAGATCAATACTGTCCTGCTTGCGCCGACAGGTCGTGCCGCCAAAGTGCTGTCGAACTATTCGGGACGACATGCATCTACAATCCACAAGTGTATTTATCGCAAGAAATCGACATCCGACCCAGGAAGCAATTTCTCGCTGAACTACAATAATTTCAAAAATACGGTTTTCATTGTCGACGAAGCCTCGATGATTGGAAATGCGCCCAATCCCGAAAATGCCTTCGGAAGCGGACGGCTTCTTGACGATTTGCTGGCATACGTTTTCAACGATAACAACTGCAGGCTCATTCTGCTCGGCGATTCCGCGCAGTTACCACCAATTGGGACGGTTATAAGTCCTGCTCTCGACGAAAACTATCTTCGTGCATACGGCATGACGGTGTTCGCCTGCGAACTTTCCGAAGTCGTAAGGCAGGATGCAGACTCTGGCATTTTGTTCAACGCTACACAGTTGCGCAAGATGATGTCCGACGGCGATTTCAATTTCCCCAAACTGAAGAGCAAAGGTTTCCCCGAAATTCAGTCTATCACGGGGGCTGAATTAATCGAAGAAATTGAAAATTCGTATTCCCGTTATGGCAACGACGAGACGCGAATCATCTGCAAGACAAACAAATATGCTAACCGCTACAACATGGGAATCCGCAATCGCATTCTGTGGCGCGAGGAGGAACTTTCGTATGGCGACCTGCTGATGGTTGTCAAGAACAATTATTCGTGGTTGCCCGAAAATGCCGAAATCGACTTCATCGCCAACGGCGATATGCTCGAAGTGCTGAAAGTTAGACGGCACTACGAACTATATGGCCATAGGTATGTTGACCTATATGTGCGTTTTGTCGATTTTCCCGACTTGGAAATAGAGGTGAAGGCTCTGCTCGATACTTTGGCAATCGATTCGGCAGGTATGCCTAGCAACTATTATAAGGAATTGTGGGAACAACTTGAGATTGACTACCAAGACATTACCGATACAAAAAAACGCCACGAAGCCATGCTTAACGACCCGTACTACAACGCCTTGCAGATAAAATATGCTTACGCACTTACTTGCCACAAGTCACAGGGTGGGCAGTGGAAGTCGGTATTTATCGACCACGGATGGCTCAACAAGGAAGAAATCACAGAGGAGGGTAAATTCGAATTCCTACGCTGGCTTTACACCGCAATAACAAGGGCAACAGAGAAGTTGTATCTGGTGAATTTCGACAAGGAATTACTGGAGGAATAAGGATAATCGGATTGCTTAACGCTGATGTTGTTATTCTTAATAGTCATTCCAGATGCTGAAACAAGTTCAGCATGACTATAAAAAGTGAATTATAGTAATATAGTAATGCTGTCGATGGCAATTTCTACAATCCCATAATCGTATTGTAGAAATCGGTATAGTTCTTTTCGGCATTGTAATGCTTGTTAAAGAATTCAATAGTCGACGATTTGAAATTCTCTTTATTTTTTATAATAAGGTTTACTGCTGATTCAAAATCTTCGTAGGTCGGTTCTGCGGGAACAGTTGTGCCAGTTGCTTCGCAGACAATTTCATGATTTCCACCTACATCGGTTGCAATTGCAGGAATACCGGCACTCAAGGCTTCCATAATTGATACGGGAATGCCTTCTGTGGTACTCATGTTGACAAAAATATCAAAGTGCTCGTCGGCATAAATTCGACGAATTTCGTTGCCTGCGGTAAAACCTTTCAGGCTAACTGTCATATTCTGAGGCTTGTCGGAGCATAAATGTTTGAGTTGCTCAAACATTGGCCCGTCGCCGAAATGTGTCCACAGAACTTTTTTTTCGGGGCGCTTTTCCGCAAAAGCCCTTATCATGTTGAATATCAAGTCTACACGCTTCAAGTCATATACGGCAGAGCACGATACGAATGATATTGTTCCCGTATTGTCGTCGTTGGCTTTCGAACATGCAGCAGGCGCAATTCCGAGCCTTTGCGTCCTTATTTTTGCAGCGTATGCCGGATATTTCCCTGAAAGATATGATGTTCCAGTATCAGAAACTGGGCAGAGCATATCAATTTTCGATAGTGTGAAGTTCCTATGCGGTATATATATATCCCTTTGGTCGGCAAATACGTCGTATCCGTGTCCACGGCTTACCATTGTGCATTTTTGCAGAATGTCGTTGCAGTCTCTCGACATTGCCATTCCGAGTGCCGTGTACGAAAACCAATAGCTATATAGCACAGATGGGGATTTGATTGTCCGCTTTATATAATACCGCGTCATGTAGGCTCCGTACAAATATTTTATTCCTTGCAGTAATTTCTTCGTTAGTCCGGTTTCTTTAATCATGCTCCAGAATTTTCCAGAAAATGGCATCGAAAGCAATAAACCGAGTTTACGAACCTTGCTGATATCGGTTAGGCAGGGGAGAACTGTCACATTTTCAGGAACTTTCCGCACAAAAGCATCCTTGTTTGTCGGAATAATGAATATGTTGCAATCCATTTTTGCGGCAACGTTCATTTCTTCGGCAATGAAAACCTCTACCGATTTAGTATATGGATACGAATTCGTAAATATGTAGATGTTTTTCTTCATTATTGGAATATCTGCTTTATGGCATTGCTATTGTCAATGCGAGGGTTATGTATGTCGTGCAGAAGTATTGCTTTAAGCATTGCCGAGGCCAACATTTCGGCATCGCCTGGGTTCGCCTTGTAGCCGTTCGTCCCATCGACGATTAGTTTGTCAAGTATTGGCACACAGGTTGTTGCGGCCACAGGGCGGTTGAGGTACATTGCTTCGAGAACAACGTTTGGCAGTCCCTCCATACGCGACGACAGAACAAATGCCGAACAATGCTTCATATATCGGTATGGGTTTTCACTGAATCCTTCGAAGTGAATGTTAGGATTTCCATTTGCTTGTGCAACAATCTGCTGTGCGTATTCGCTTTCGGTACGGCCAAGGATGTATAGCTGAGCATCGTTGCATTGCTTTGATACGATCTCAAACGCCTCGAGCATTGTATCGTAGGCTTTGGCTGGAGAAATATTGCCTACGGCCAGGAAGTTCGGCTTTGCGCTGTCGAATGGATTGGACGCATTAACAGTTTGCCCGTCAATAAGTTCCGTATCGATAGGATTGGTTATTGTGATGATCTTTTTGTCGTCGACATTTAGCATTCGGCTGATTTCCTGCTTCATTGCGTCGGTCTGAGCTATAATGGTATGTGCCCTGCGCAAAAGTTTGCGTTCCAGCGACTCCATTATCCTAATCCTTAAACCTTTATAAAGTTTATTTGATGGCATTGTTGGGATTCGCACAACGACTTTGCTTTCTTGTCTGCGGTTAATCATCAGCAATACTAGAGCAACGTGTATGTGAGTGGCAAAAATGAAGTCAGGCTTTTCTTTGTGAATCAGCTTTTTCAGCGGCCGATATGCCGAAATACTTCGGCTGCAGTTGAGTGAGATTAGCGGGAAATAGGGCTTTATCCAATTCGTCAGCTCGCCGTCGGGACTGCCGAGGTTGACGAATTTAACTTCGTGTTCCGACAGGTATTTTGCGTATGTCGTGGCAACCCTTTCGGCACCACCGCACTTCATCGACGGTATTACAAACAGAATCTTCATTTTGCCATTGTGTTAATTTTCAGTTCTTTTTGTCCTGCAACATAGCCAAGCAGCAACATTAGAGGAACATTTCCCTGATCGTCGTATCCCATTGAAAATACAGACTTTATGAGCATTACAATTATAACAGAGACTATAATTCTTCGTTCGGTGCTACTTTGTTCACAGCTTGCTGCCGTGACTGCGGTTTCAACAAAAAACAGCAGGTACAGGCCTATGCCGAAGAGCCCCATGTTGGTAAGCAGTTCTAGCCAATCGTTGTGGGCGTAGCGTCCGCAAGTTACGATTGGCGTGTACGAATATCCGTATCCGAACAGCATATTGACTGCAGAGTCGCTGTTTTTCCAATTGTCCCACAATTGGCTATATATGACGTCGCGTCCGCTTGTGTTACCGCTAAGTGTTTGTGCTACACGTCCCTGTATGAGTTCATTGCCGTTGTACATCTGCATTGCTACAGCTCCGCATGCTATTACAGCAACCGTAATTATCGATATTTTCTGGATAGCAGATAATTTTGAATCCTTCAAATGTGCTAAAACATAATAGATAAGGAATGCCACGAGAATTATCATTGCTCCGCGTTTTAGCGACATGACCGCAAATATTCCACTAAGAACCAGCAATATGGCGGAAACATACTTGCGCTTTAGCAAGAACAGGAATGGCAGTATGTTTACGAAAATGTATCCCGAATTGTTTACCGCATTTGTGTGACGAGGGCTGAACGGAGACAATGAATAGAAGTTTATTATTCCTATGACAAAGAAAAACGAATATAGTATTAGCAATAGTTTCTTGTCGACTTTGCCTTTTTTCGACAGGTAGAAGAATACCAGCAATGTAATAAATACGAATGCAGTATGTTTTATTGGCCCCTGAGGATCAATGTTGTAGAACATGGATGCAGGAGTGTCGGAAAAACCATAGTAGGCAAGATTGGCAATCAAAAAAGCAATTGCCACGTATATTAAATGCAGCCTTGTCCGCGACATAAGGATTTCGGCCAAGCAAAAGATGCCGACTGCCATATATACGGCAAGCGATATTTTGGCAATGATGAATGAAGTAGGATATATGACGCCCTGCAGAAAATACAGCATCAGCGCGACGGCTGACGTGTATTTTACAAAAACTGCTATTTTATCCTCCTTCAGCGACATCTCAGTTTTTTCGTGAATTAAGTATTTCGATAAAGTGTTCCACTTTCAACTTTGCACTGCCGTGAACGTTAAAATCGCCTTCCTCGAAGACAAAATCGCCGTCGACGTATTTGTAGCGACCATGTTTTCCGTCGATACACATCTGATAGTCAAGGTATGAGCCAAATGATGCTTGCAGTTCGTTGATGAAATATTCGCCAGTTTTGGTTTCGAAAATATCAACGTCCATGCAGAAGAATCCGCCGTCCTGGCAAATGTTGCGGACCATTGTAAGCAACTCTTTAGGAGGGTTAACCCAACCGACTAATCCCGAACCACTTGCAAACTGACCTTTGAGCAGTTTCTTGTGTCCGAAATATGAGTCACCAATCTTTATGATTCTCCATTCGTGGGCGACGTCCTTGTATTCCTGGAAAAGAACATAGTCCTTTTGCGGTGATGCAAGGTCGGGGACTGGCAGGTTGCGAACCTTGCGCCAGTAGATCTTGCCTCGGTTAAGAATTGGCAACCTCTTTGTCGGGAAAATCTTTTTGACATAACGTCTTGCTGCTGCCTGTGAATTTATAATCAATACCTTAGAAGCAGCAGAACCTAGATTTGCCTTTGCTACTATCGGATATTTGCATTGTGAAAGATATTCCATGGCTTCGTCTTTGCAGGTAAAGACCTTAGTAGGCGTATGCGGATATCCGTAGGTGTCGAGCCATGTCGCCATGTTGCGCTTGCTTTCGTGTATGTATAGTCCTAGAAAATCAGGATATATCGGTCGATTTAGCACATTTGCCACGAAGTAGTAGCGCTCGTCGAGTATCGTCTTGCGTTCCTGCGAGTCGCAGGTCGACGAGCATAGGAATCCGTCGCAGTCCGACTTCTTTACATTTTCGAGCCAGTCTGCCGACAATATGTCTATAATTTCGTAGTCGACTCCGATTTCTTTGCAAGAATCGACAAACTTTAAATGGTTTCCGTTGAATGATGTAAATATGCCTAATTTCATAATTACAAGAGGTTTAAGAATCTAGAAATGTCTTTTTTGTATACGTTTTCGGAGAACGAACGGCTAATTTCCTTGCTGGTCTTGCGGTATAACAACGAAGGAGCATTGTTTACCTCGTAGAAGTACAGTCCGTCTTCCTCGTAAATAGGATTGCTAATTGTTGTATAGTGTGTGCCTTCGATTGCATTGCCGGCATCGGCGGCAGCATCGATGAGCAGACAACCTTTCTTCACTTTTGCGAGCTGCGACTTGCTGATTATGTGTTCTGTAGAGCTGTCGACCTCTATTCCGTTGATAATTAAGTCGTATTCGCCTATTGTGTCGTAAAATTCGTGCATTGTCTTGCGATAGAACATTCTCAGGTCGGGGTTGTAGTTTGATATTTCTGCAAAAGTGCCTTGTGCCACATTACCGCTCGACAATACCGCAACCTTGGTCGACGAATCAGGATACATGCCGTAGTTGAGAAGTGCATGCTGTACGCTTGCAATGCCTGCGTAAAAGCTGTTGCGCCAGATGAAATTCGGTTTCAAGAACGGAATTTTCACCACTTTGTCGCCTTGGCGTATTGTAGGGTATATATTGTCGAGGTCGACAATGACAAGATTCTTTCGTACGGCTACGTTGTCGTAGAATTCCTTTCCCGAACCTGTCGGATGAGTCCAGCCGATTATTGTCTGCCCGTCACGCAGAAGGTCGTAGTCTTCCTTTTGTATCAGCTTTAGACAAAATATGTTGTCACAACTTGAGAATATCTCTTTGCGCGACATAATACGGCAGCCCTTTGTAATGTATTCACTTTCGGCTATGCCCATGTTTTTCCCAAAGCCTTGCTCGATGACAATTTCATTTTCGAACCCATCGATGTCCTCTGGAAGCAGGGCAACTCTTTTCTCGTCAGGATAAGTTGGTATGATAAAACCTATTTTCATGCTAACTGTTTTTGTTTCTTAATTTTAAGTACTACAATCATTGAGGCTACACCTAATATTCCTCTTGTTAGCGTTATTGTTATTGCCGCACCGATGTATCCGAAATAATACACCATTGGAACCGACATAGAAAAACCTATCAATGAGGAAATTATGGTTATTTTTCTCAATATTTTCTCTTTGTTCTGAACTATAAGGTAATTGGTGCCATATATGCTGCTGAGTGTGAGGAACAGCACCGAAATCGCCATTATTCTCAGCACCAGAATCGAGTCGACGAATTCCTCGGTAAGGAAAATGTCGACTATAAGCGGGGCAAACGCAAAAAGCAGTACGGATATTACCGACGAAATTATTATGTTCCATTTCGCATATATCCTGTGCTTGTCGATATTTCTCGAAAGAAAAGGGAAGAAGGTCCTGGTAACCACCGACATCATCTGGTTGCAAAGGTTGACGAACTTTGTTCCTCCGTCAAGTTTCCCGTTTGCGACCGAACCTCCGAAAAATCCAAGCAGCATCACCGAGAAGCTATTGTATAGGTTTGGCATAAGCTGGTTGATAAATACGTCGGTGCTACCTTTTATTGCTTCGAGTATTGATTTAGTATTCGGGCGTATATATTTTATATTCAACTTCTTCCTGATAATAACAATCGATGCGATACCTACAGCGAAATTGCCACAGGCATTGAGCAACGGCTGTAGTATGTAGTCTGATTTTTCCCTAATGAAAATGAATATTGCTGCCGTAAACAAGCACTTGAGAATCAGGTTCAGAATGGTGAAATATCTCATTTTTTCCAGTCCCTGGAACAGCCATTCCTGTATCAGAAGTCCGCAAGGTATGTAGAGGTAGGTGGCGAACATAAGCAATTTCTTTTCGCTAAAAGCAGGCACTGTAAAGACTAGAATTGCAAATATTACTGCGCAAATTACTGTCAACGAAAGTTTTGCGGTCATTACGTTGGAATAAATTCTCGAAACTTCCTGAAGGTTATTCTTGTTTCGTGCCACGTCGCGGGCCGCCGAATAGTTGAAGCCCCAGTCGACAACCGTCTGGAAGTAAACGACAACAGCAGCGGCAAAAGCGATGTCGCCCATCTTGTCGAGGCCTATAACATGAGCAAGGTATGGTATCGTGAAAAGCGGGAAGACGTAGCTTGCAAACTGCAATATGGTAAGCGACAGGAATGTCTCCGTAAGGCCCTTCGCGTCTTCGTTTTTCTTGTATGACGATATCAACTGCTTCAGTTTCATGAAATAGCGTCTATTTTTCGTCGGCTTTGCACGATTTTGTTTTTGCACACAACATGTTCCAGAATACAACTAGGCATATGGAGCAGACAAATGCAAGGAAAGCACTGACTGCCAAGCTCTTTGTCTTGTTAGTGTTTGCGTGCGAATTGCTGGGGTTAGCGCTTTTAATTACCGTGATGTATTTTTTGTCCTTTTCTACAAACTTCTTGCTGTCGTTTAGTGCCGACAGTGCATTGCCGTAGTCAGTAGCATATTTTTCCATCAGTTTGCTGGCAAATATGTAGTCTGGATTTTTCTCCAGAAGTATCTTGTGTTCAATAAGTTGGTCTTTCTTTGATCCAGTTTTGGAAACCTCACAGGCAATGGTGCTGTCGAGTTGCTGCATAATGTCTTTCAGCGAATCGATGTATTGTTCCTTCGCCTTGATAGTGTATTCTATTTCAGACATATCGGCAAGTATATATCCTTTTACGATTCCTGAAATCTTATAGTTAAGTTTTGAAACAATCTGTTCTGATATTTCGGCTGCTTTTTCGGGCGTTTCCCACGAAACAGCCAGACCTATGCTTTTGTTGCCGTCAACAGTAGCTGTTATGCGAGACCTAATGTCGCTGCTCGAAACATCGCAAGCATTTGCGACGCTGTCAATCAAGTCCTTGTCCTTCATTGCCGTGATAGCGTATTTGTTTACATCCATGGTCGTCTTTATTGGCAATGTAGGAATTATGAATGTGGAATTTACAGTCTGCAACTGCGGTTTTGTGAAGATTATTGCCGAAGCTATTGCCGTTGCAACACAAGTAATTACGATTACTGCGATTATTTTTCCTTTTATTGATTTGATAGTCTTCATCCAATTAACGTATTTTCTGCAAAATTATAAATAATAAAATCAACTGCCACAATAGTTTGCAAAAGATTTTAAATGCAGATTGTTCATTGGATAAATTTCACAAAAATCAAAAAAAATGCTTCATTTTGAATGATTATTATTACTTTCGCGCCGTTAAAATAACGAAAAAAGATGAAAATAGCTCTCGCTCAATTGAACTATCACATTGGAAATTATGAGGCCAATGTCGAAAAAATAATCACAACAGCAAGAAAAGCAAAGGAAAATGGTGCAGACCTTGTTGTATTTTCAGAATTGTCGGTATGCGGATATTGCCCCAACGACCTGTTGGAACGTACCGATTTTGTAGACGACTGCAATTTTTCGGTTGAGAAAATAATTGCCGAATGCGCTGATATCCCGATGATTATCGGAGCGCCGCTGTCGAATACAGCAAAATCTGGCAAAAGATTGTTAAATGCTGCACTTTTCATAGCCGACGGCAATGTGAAGTCGCAATGCAAAACCGTACTCGGAAATGCTGGCGTTATTAACGAGCAAAGGTATTTTGAGGAAAACACCAAGTTCGATCTTGTCAATCTGAATGGCGTAAAATTTGCCTTGACAGTTGGTTGTGATGCTCTTGACTATCCGATGGATATGCTTGCTAAGTTAAATCCTGACTTCATAGTAAACATTTCTGCAATTCCGTATTCGCACGACTATTCGTACCAGCAGAATCTTTCTGAAGTTGCACTGAAATACAAGTTGCCACTTCTGAATGTAAATCAGGTCGGTGCTAACACCAATTTAATATACGAAGGTCGCAGTATTGCATTCAACGAAAACGGCAAGGTTATAGCTGAGTGCAAATCGTTTGAAGAAGATTTGCAATACGTTGAAACAAAGTCGTTTAAGTCGGCTGGAGAGGAGCTTCGCAAAAATGATACTACCGAAAGCATCTTCAAGGCAGTTACGCTTGGTCTGCGCGACTACTTTACCAAGATGAACTTCAAGAAGGCTGTTCTCGGTTTGTCTGGCGGAATCGATTCGGCTGTTGTTCTGGCACTCGCCGTGAACACCCTCGGACGCGAAAACGTACATTCAATACTGATGCCAACATGCTATTCGAGTTCGCACTCTGTTGACGATTCGTTAGAAATGCTAAAAAGAACAAAATCAAGCTATAACATTATTCCAATTGAAGATTTGCGTAAACAGTTTGGAGTAGCTATGAGCGAGGCTTTCGAAGGAACAAAACCAGGACTTGCCGAGGAGAATATCCAGGCACGTCTGCGCGGAAGCATACTGATGGCATATTCGAATAAGTTCGGCAACATTTTGCTCAACACTTCCAACAAGAGCGAGGAAGCCGTCGGCTACTCGACGCTTTACGGTGACATGTGCGGTTCGTTGTCGCTGCTTGGCGATGTTTACAAGACCGAGGTTTACCGACTTGCTCATTATATAAACGAACATTGCGGAAACATTATTCCAGAAAATATCATTACAAAGGCACCGTCGGCTGAATTGCGTCCCGACCAGAAGGACCAGGACTCGTTGCCGCCATACGACATTCTTGATGGAATATTAAACTGCTATCTTGAAAACAACATGACAGCAGACCAAATCAAGGCAAAAGGCTTTGACGCAGAAACCGTTGACTTTGTTTTGAAACTTGCCAAACGAGTTGAATACAAGCGTTTCCAGGCTCCGCCGATTCTGCGTGTTTCGTCGTGTGCTTTCGGACATTCACAGGATGTACCGCTGGTTGCGAAGTATTAATTGACGATTTCTACAAACGGTCATGCTGAATTGCTCCCTGAGCTTGTCGAAGTATCGAAGGGCAGCATCCGTTGCTATAATAAAAAAAGGTTGTCGAAAGACAACCTTTTTCTTTGTTACGTTTGTCTCGTCCTGAAATAGCGTTACAATAAAAATAGTAACGAAATGGAAAATAAAGAAAGTAAGTATGTTAGGCGTACACAAAAGGACTACACAATGGCTTTTAAATTGTCAGTTGTACGCGAGTATGAAGAGACACAT
>JAFZWY010000016.1 GCA_017617125.1 Bacteroidales bacterium | reverse complement strand
GTGCCTCTCGACCGCATTTCTGCAAGGGAGAAGTCTCGTTATATCAGTTTTGTGCCGTCGAAGGTTGAGGCGGTGCTGAATATGCGCATCCGTGACCTTATTGCTGTTGGCAGAAGTCCATATACAAACATTTTTGACCGCCGGACAAAAGCCGATGAGGCTATAATTGAGGACTTTATACAGAAGTTTGGTTTGTCGGACATTGCTGCCTCGATGATTACCGAAGTGAGCGACGGCGAAAGGCAGAAGGCTATGATTTGCCGTGCTATGGTGCAGCAGACTCCTGTCATTCTGCTTGACGAGCCAACGGCTTTCCTCGATTTCTTTGCGAAACGAAAACTTTTGTCCGACTTGAAGAAGATTGCTTCGGAGGAAAACAGATGCATAATTTTCTCGTGCCACGATTTGGAAATTGCAGCAAAATATTGCTCCCATATCTGGCTTTTGGATGACAGAAAACTCGAATCGGTAACCGTTGATGAATTCCTTAATGGCGGTTACTTCTCAAAATATCAGTAATATGAAATTTTTCTCATAGTTATTTATTGAATGAAAAAAGAGCTTATATTATCACTAATCGTTGTCGCAATGTGTGTGATATTACTGATTGGATGTCAGAAAGATAACAGATATGTTTACAAACCCAATGACGAATTGTATGAATATTGTGCTTTTGACAGTTTGAGTTATTGGATATATGAAGATTCTGCTACATTGCAAATTGATAGCGTAGTGGCGATTAAGAAATTAAGTAAATACACAGATCTAACAATGGAATCAGGGTGCTATCCTGATGGTAGAGTCTTGACATACAAACAATGTTACAATATAATAAATATGAATGATAATAGTTATAGAAGTGAATATATAGAACCATCTGTTTATTATCCAAAACCAGAAGAATCTGCCTTTGATTTGAGGGCGGAAGAATTATATGTGATAATGCCTTATTCTGGTTATCGTCTAGGGTTTAATGATTTTAATTGTTACTATGCAAATATTTACAACCCATCAGAAATAGTATATACCTATGGAACTGGAATTGGATATAAATATTCTACTCATTATGACAATATTACAATAAATAACAATTTGTATCAAGATGTAAAAAAAATAGAGTTTTATATTTATCCTTTTTTAAATGAAGTACAAGTAACAGATACTATTGTATGCTATTGGGCAAAACACATTGGAATAATAAGGCATGAAATACATTCGGATAGTATTAAAAATATAAGAAATTTGAAATATTACAATGTTAAGAATGTTTGTAATCAATACTAAGAATATAAGAATTTGTAATTTTTAGCTCGCTGCCAAAGTCGCAATCCTAACAAAAACAACATCAAACCATTTAACAACATCAAACTTAGAAACGCCGTTAGGCACAGAAACTCAGAAACAACATCAATATTTTAAAGTAACTTCTCAAAATATCAGTAATATGAATGCTGGAATCATAATAATAGGAGACGAAATCCTTATTGGTCAGGTTGTTGACATAAATTCATCGTGGATTTCGCGAGAGATGAACAAGATAGGTTTCCGTACCGAAACCGTGATTACTGTTGGTGACGACGGAAAGTCGATTTCGGATGCAATTGACAAGTGCTTCGAGGTTGCCGATGTAGTATTTATGACTGGCGGACTTGGTCCTACAAAGGATGACATTACCAAGAAGGTAATCTGCGAAAAGTTTGGTACTGAGTTGGTTCTGAACGAACAGGTTCTCGCCAATGTTGCCGAAATGCTAGGTCGCCGTGGTATTGCTCTTACCGAGAACAATCGTGGTCAGGC
Source organism: Bacteroidales bacterium (assembly GCA_017617125.1). Taxonomy (GTDB): domain Bacteria; phylum Bacteroidota; class Bacteroidia; order Bacteroidales; family ML635J-15; genus Bact-19. The sequence goes on along the minus strand of JAFZWY010000016.1, from coordinate 18,389 downwards.
ACTTGTTCCAGCAACCGCAACGGTGATTAACAATGCCGTCGGTACGGCTCCTGGAATTATGATGGAAGTACCAAGCAATTCGCTCCCTGAGCGTAGTCGAAGGGTCGAATTGGTTGGGAGAAACAAACTCCTCTTCTCCATGCCTGGCGTTCCTTTCGAGATGCGCTACCTGATGGAGCACGAGATAATTCCACAGATAAAGAAGCATTACAATTTGAAGCCTGTATTCCATAAGACTTTGTTGCTTACTGGTATTGCCGAATCAATCCTTGCCGAGAAGATTTCCGATTGGGAGGATTCTCTTGACAAAAATGTGAAACTGGCTTATTTGCCTGCTTATTCGAGCATTCGTTTGCGTTTGAGCGTTTACGAGCCTGACGATAATACCGAAGCATACATTTCTGCCAAGGTCGAGGAACTGAAAAGGATTGTTCCCGAAAACATCATTGCATACGAAGATATAAAGTTGGAGGAACTTGTTGGTAAGTTGCTCAAAGAAAAGCATTGTATGGTGGCAACAGCCGAAAGTTGCACAGGTGGCAAGGTTGCTTCGTTGATAACATCGATATCGGGAAGTTCTGAATACTACAAGGGCTCTGTTGTGTCGTATTGCAACGAGGTCAAGGCCGATGTCTTGGGCGTAAGCCGTGCCGACTTGGAAAAGTATGGAGCAGTTAGCAGTACCGTTGCCGAGCAGATGGCTTCGGGCGTACGTCGATTGCTTAAGACCGATTATGCAGTCGCTACAACTGGCATTGCCGGACCTACTGGCGGCAGCGATGAAAAGCCTGTCGGAACGGTGTGGATTGCTGTTGCAACGCCAACTAGGGTTGTAAGCCGCAAGTATGTTTTTGGTAAGGACAGGAGCATAAATATCGAGAGGTTTGCCGCTTCGGCTCTGTCGATGCTGATAGTGGAGATGGAGAAATAATGTTAAAAACATATGTTATATAGCAATAATTAACTATTTTTGCGCTTTAATTTGCAATAAGTAAAAGGGTATGACAAGTAAGAGGGCCTGCATAATGCTGATTTCTATCCTGATGGGATTGTCGGCTTTTTCTCAGGAAATAATATTGAATGAGGAAACAAATGGTAGTATTGTAACTACCTGCAGTGCAACTTTGTACGATTCTGGAGGTCTGGGTGGCAATTATTCTTATAATGAAAACTATGCTATAACTTTCTGTAGCGGATCAGATTTGCCGATGGTGGTCAATGTTATATCGTTGTATACAGAAAGTTCTTTTGACTACCTTAGGCTGTATGATGGCGAAAATACTTTGTCGGAGAACCTTATTGCATTTATTGCAGGCAATTCTTTCTCGCCACAGATCGATTATTCAGCAACGAGCGGCTGTGTTACAATATCTTGGCATAGCGATGGTTCTATAAATAGAGCAGGTTTTGAACTTAATATTCGTTGCGCTACGCCGTATCAGGAATATTCCGTCAGTATTATACCCGACGCACAATATGATTCTACTCAAAATGCATATCTTTGTTGTTCTAGTACTACTTTTTCTGCGCAGATTGATTTTCCGCATAACAATGAAAACTACGAACAGACCATCGAAAATACTACATTTTCGTGGCATGTTCTTGGCAATAATAGAATGCAAGTGTTTGAAAGACGTGGATTAAACGAACTTTCAGAAGAGTTGGATCAAGGTGTATATTCAGTTAGTTTGGTAACTACCGATGTTAATCACTATCAAGTTGTTGCAGAAGAAGTTCTTGTCTATATATCCGGGGCACCGACATTCGTAGGGACTACCGTTCCTTCTGAAATGTTATTGGGAACGGAAGTCTCGTTAAATGGTGTTGTAAATCCACCTGATGAGTGGCACCAGACTGCACAGCAAGTTATTGAAGAACAGATTTGTATATACGACCAGCATTCGATCTGTTTCCTTTATTCGGAATTTGCACCAGACCAGACCATTCAGTCAGCAGATGACATCGAATCAATCGGTTTGCAGATGGAGCATTCGTATATTGGAGACCTTGACATTATTTTGCAATGTCCAAACGGTCAGAGTATGACCTTGTTTCAGCAGACATGTGGCGCTGCTTTTTTTGGCGAGGCAGTAGATTATGATACACAAGGAGTTAATTCTAGTTGTGATGGTTCGGAATGGGTTGGTGTCGGATATGACTATTATTGGACTGCAGAGAATAACAATGGCCTTATGTCGAGGAACTGTCCTGGTTATTCTGTCCCATTGCCATCTGGTAATTATCAGCCGGTTGATAGTTTCTCTAATTTGATAGGATGTCCATTAAACGGAGAGTGGTGTATCAAAATCCATGACCACCTTGCTGTTGATGATGGCACAGTGTTTAGGACGGAACTTCATTTTGCTGACAATCTATATCCTGTCGACAGCAATCTAATTTCGTTCCAGTATACTTACGGAAACGATATGTGGTGGGAAGGCGAAGCTTTGCAGTATGAGGGTCTGGGCGCCAACAATATTGCCATTCCCACAACTCATGGACATGTGGAATATACATTCTCGGCAACCGACAATTTCGGTTGTACATACGATACTACGTTAATTGTAAATGTCAGAGAATTTCCATGTCAGGATTACTCAGTAGCTATTATCACTGATGCACAATATAGTGAAAGCGATAGTGTTTATTTCGGTTGCTCAGGATCTACTTTTTCTGCACAGATTGATTTCCCGCACAACAATGAGAACTACGAGCAGACAATAGAAAATATCACATTTTCGTGGCGTGTTCTTGGCAACAATATTTTGCAGGATTTCGAAGACCTAGGATTGGCAGAACTGCCATATTCGTTTGAAACGGGTATATATTTCATAAGTCTGACAACGACAGATTCTAATGGATGCCAGATTGCTTTGGAGGATATTCCAATCTACATATCGGCACCACCGACATTTTTAGGCACAACTGCTACTTCTGAAATAACATTGGGAACCGAAGTGTTGCTTAATGGTGTTATTAATCCGCCTTCAGAATGCTCTCTAGAAATGCTAGAAATGGTTAATAATGAATCGTTTTGTTCGCAAGATATCGTAAATGCAGAACAGTCTGTATGTTTCAACTTTACTGAATTTGCACCCGACCAGACCATCCAGTCTGCCTCAGATATTGAGTCGATATGTATGGATATGGAGCATTCGTACATCGGTGACCTTGATATATGGATTGTATGTCCATCTGGAAACAGAATGGAATTGTTTAATGGATACGCAAGTAGAAACTGCTCTTGGGAATTCCTCGGCGAACCTGTTGACGAAGGTGACGATGCATGTGTACCAGGTGTTCCATACCATTATTGCTGGAACCATGATGCTGCTCAGACAATAGAGGCCGCATCTTACAATCCGCCATTATATACATATACAAACAACGTAGGATATACATATACTGGTCATCCATATATCCCAGCTGGTGAATATTTGCCAATAGGTGATTGGACAAGCCTTGTTGGTTGCCCATTAAATGGAGAGTGGTGTATTAAAATATGGGATAACCTGAATTTGGATGATGGAACTATATTTAGGATTGAACTTCATCTCGCAAGCAATCTACTATATCCTGTAGAAGACAATTTGTTTTCTTTCCAAAACACTTACGGCAATGAAATGTGGTGGGAAGGAGAAGCTTTGCAGTATGAGGGCATGGGAGCCAACAATATTGCCATCCCCACAACTCTCGGACAGTTTGAATATACATTCTCGGCAACCGACAATTTCGGTTGCACCTACGATACAACTTTGTATGTGAACGTATTGCCAGCTACAGGTATCGATGAGGTATCGGGCGATGATATTCTTGTATTTCCTAATCCTGTAAGCGATATTCTGGCAATCACCGCGTCGGAAGTAATCTCAGAAATTGAAATTGTGAATGATAAGGGACAGATAGTAAGGAGAATGGATGTAAATGGAAACACTGCTGCTTGCAATGTGAGCGAGCTGGCTAGTGGAGTGTATGTGGTAAGAATATACAACCGCTCCCAGAGCCGCCCCCTGAGCGTAGTCGAAGGGTCGGTTGTTTGGCAACGGAAGTTTGTAAAAGAGTAGAAAATAATTATCGAAGCATTTAAATTTTAATAAGTAAAAGGTATGATAAGTAAGAGGACCTGCATAATGCTGATTTCTATCCTGATGGGATTCTCAGCTTTTTCTCAGGAAATAATATTGATGAATTCATTGACCAATGACAGTACCATAAATTTGACCGGCTGTTCGGCATTATTATACGACTCGGGTGGTCCCGACGGCAATTATAGTAATAATGAAAACTATATGGTTACTATATGTATTCCAGATGGTTATCCTATGCTAATCAGCGTAACGATTAATACGGAAGGTTCTTCTTATGATTATTTGACGATATACGAGGGGACTAGTACTTCGGGAACTCCTATAGCATACAGATTAGGCGGTTCTTTGGTACTTGATCCTAATTCATTTTTGTTAAGTACTTCGTGTGCAACTTTCGTATGGCATAGCGACGAAAGTGCAAACAGATCAGGCTTCGAAATAGAAATTAATTGCCAAATATGTCAGGATTATACTGTAGCTATTGTCTCTGATGCGCAATATGATGATGACGATAATTATTATTTCGGATGCTCTGGAGCTTCTTTTTCTGCACAGATTGATTTCCCTCATAATAATGAAACCTACGAACAGACTATAGAGAATACTTCATTCTTGTGGTATGTGTTTGACAATAAAAGCATACAATCGTATGAAGGTATGGGGTTGGATGAGCTTACAGATTCGCTTGATCCTGGTGCATATGCCATTCGTCTGACAACGACTGATGCTAATCGCTGTACAGTTGTTTCTGAAGATGTTTACTTTAACATTTCTGTACCACCTACATTTGTTGGAACAACGGCGTCTTCTGATGTTTACTTGGGAACAGAAGTGTCTTTAATTGGAGTTGTAAATCCTATAGAATCGAGGCCGTCGGAAATACATGATGTATATAACAACGAACAGATATGCCTGGTAGATAACACATATTTAGAATGGTCAATCTGTTTGTCAGTAACGGATTTTACACAAGGCCAATCCATACAGTCGGAAACCGACATTGAATCAATCGGTATGCAGATTGAACATTCGTGGATGGGAGAACTTGATATTATAATTCAATGTCCTAATGGACAAAGTATGACTTTGTTCAATCGGTCTTGTGTAGGTGGATATTTCGGAGAGCCGATAGATTATGATGAGGTCGGTGTCAATTCTAGTTGCGATGGTCCGGAATGGGTTGGTATTGGCTATGACTATTATTGGACTCCAGAGAATAACAATGGACTTATGTCTGCGAACTGTCCTGGTACTTCAATCCCATTACCAGCAGGCAATTATCAACCGGTTGATAGTTTTAGCAATTTGATTGGTTGCCCATTAAACGGAGAGTGGTGCATTTTAATATGGGACGAATTGGATATAGATGATGGAACCGTATTTCGGACTGAAATTCATTTTTCCGACAATATTACGCCAGCACCAAGTTTCCAGAACACCTTTGGCAACGAAATGTGGTGGGAAGGCGATGCTTTGCAGTATGAGGGCATGGGTGCCAACAATATTGCCATCCCAACAACTCTCGGACAGGTTGAATATACATTCTCGGCAACCGATAATTTCGGTTGCACCTATGATACTACATTGTATGTGAACGTATTGCCAGCAGGTATTAATGATGAGATTTCGGGCGATGAAATTCTTGTATTCCCGAATCCTGTGAACGATATGCTTACAATAACTTCATCGGAAGTAATTTCGGAAATCGAAATTGTAAATGATAGGGGACAGATAGTAAGGAGAATGGATGTAAATGGAAACACTGCGGTTTGCAATGTGAGCGAGTTGGCAAGCGGAGTGTATGTGGTAAGAATATACACAATTCGTCCCTTCACTTCGACAGGCTCAGTGAGCGAAGCTCATGGTGCGGGTAGTGTTATAGAGCGGAAATTCGTAAAGGAGTAATAGACATTTTTGCAATCAGTTAGTGTAAATATGGTAAACAGTAATAGATGCTGAAGCAAGTTCAGCATGACTGTGATAGAGTAAAATCGTAATTCGTAAACCTTTAGCTCGCGCAAGCAATCCTCTTTATGCTTTTCCCACAGCCTTGATGAAATTGTCAATTACATTTCTAATCTGTGGACCTTTACCGTCGTAGTTGTTGATGATGATGCAGAAGACAATCTTTTCCTTGCGGGTGTTGGTTATGATTCCGGCGAGTGAGCGCACGCGTGTCATGCTGCCAGTCTTGGCCTGAACCTTGATTGTGCCGTCGGCGCTGCATTTGTAGCTCTTGAGCGTGCCGCTTTTTCCAGCAACCGCCATTCCCGAAATGAAACTTTCCCCGTATTTGCTTTTGCTTATGTGTTTTAGCAGTTGGGCAGTCTGTTTTGCGTTTATCGCATCGAAATGGCTTAGTCCGCTACCATCTACTGGGTAGAAGCCTCCGCTTTCGATACCACGGTTGCTAAGGAAGTTTTTGCCGTAGTCGGCAAGCGATTTTCCTGTCTTGCGTATAATCTGTAGAGCCAGCACCTCGGCATAGAGGTTGTAGCTTACAAGATTGGTATAGTTTACTATTGTGCCGACGGTTGGCGACGAAAATGTGTGTATCACGGTCCGTTCCTCTTCACCCTCGTATTTCTTGTCGCTTACCATGTAGGTGCCAGTTACGGCTACACCATTGTTGCGAAGACGATAGTACAAGGTGCGTGCGACATAATGCGGCGGATTTGGAAAACCACCCTTAACCTTGTATTCGGTCTTGTTGCATGGCAGTGTGCCGTAGACTACAATGTCGTTCTCGCCGTATCCGCGGTATATAACCGTGTTGTCGTCGCTTACGCTCGACGATGCGGTTACCTTGTTTACGACGTTAAGCTCAAGGTCGTCGGGGACAACCCTTACAAGCACGGCTGTATCCTTGTCGTTGCCGGTATTGTAATACAATTCGTAGGTGTTGTCCATGTAGTTGATTGAGAATCCGCGCGAACCATAATACGAGCCGAGGTCTTCCCATACCCATTTGCCAGGCGTCGGGACAGAGCCAAAATATGTAACGTCGCTGATGATATTGCCGTTAATCTTCTTTATTCCGGCTTCCTTTACTTTCTCGGTCCATGTGTCGAAGATGTCGGCGCTGTATGTGCTCGAGTAGCGTTCGGCTCCAAGGCATGGATCGCCGCCACCTATAATATATAGGTCTCCATTTACAACACTGTCTTCGAGAGTACCGCTGTATGCGAGTTTTGTCTTGAAACGGGTACTGGAGCCCAGAGCCTCCATTGCCATTGTTGTGGTAAACAATTTTTGTATGGATGCAGGAGTAAGCGATGCGCACGAATTGTAGTCGAGAACAATTTCACCAGTAGTAAGGTTTTCGGCATAAAGTCCAACGGCAGCATTTTTTAGTTCCTTGTTGGCAAGAAACGCATTTTGCTGGGCTTCGCATTTGGGACTTTGCGAGAATGCATTGCCTGCGATGAACATTGTGGCAAATGCCACAATTACGAGCCTCAATGTCTTCATCTTCTCTGTTTTTCTACGGTTGCAATGCATCTGAAACCTACATTTTCGCTTGGAATCTTTTCATCTCTCGAGAACGCACCATTGTTCTTTAGTACGCTACCTTCTGCGGTCATTTCGAAGACATTGCTTTGCAGTCCGATGATGCGTTCTGTCTTGTTGCGTGCCGAAAGAATCTCGTACGCACCGAATAGCTTGATAACCTGAGCGTATTGTGCTTCGGTCGGCAGGGTGTATTTTACATTGCCAAGACCTGTTTCCTCGTTTACCGAATTCACAACGTCGGTACGCCACTGGCAATACTTTAGTGCCTGTTCGAGTGTAATTCCAGTTATCGGATTTGTCAGTTTCATCTTTACCATCATTTCCTTCGAGGTGATGCCATCGGGAAAAGCGGCATTTAACTCGTCGGAACCTTTGCCATACTGGTGTTCCAAGTAGCGTATATATTCCAGCCAGTCGGCCACATTGATTTCTTCCTGGTCGACATAGATTGTAGTATTGTCAATCTTCACTTTCTTGGTGCCGGGCGGATTTATGGCTACGGCATCAATCCCAAGCGCGACAATTAGCAATATCAGCAATGCAAAATTCCTCATGCGACTTTATTATGCGAATAGTTCTTCGATTTCTTTCTTGTATCTTTCGGCTACAACGCTTCTCTTGACCTTTAGTGTCGGGGTAAGGATTCCTGTTGCCTGCGACCATTCGTCGGAGATGAGCTTTATTTTCTTAACTTTTTCGGTGTCGCCGAAGAAAGCGTTGTACTTGTCGAGTTCGCGGTTGAAACGGGCAATTATCGTCGGGTCGGTGATAATTCGTTTTTCATCGGTGTATTCCACATCGTGTCGCGAACACCAGAGCTTCAGGAACGAGAAGTCGGGGTAGATAAGTGCTGCCGGGAACTTCTGGTTTTCGCCGAATACTACCATATTTTCAATGAACGGCGATTCCTCGAACTTGTTCTCGATTGCCTGCGGGTTTACATACTTGCCGAACGAAGTCTTGAAGATATTTTTCAGACGTCCAGTAAGCACCAGCTGGTTGTGTTCGGTAAGGTAACCGCAATCGCCGGTGTGGAACCAACCGTCCGGGTCGATGACTTCCTTGGTGAGTTCCGGGTTCTTGTAGTATCCCATCATCACGTTGTTGCCACGGCACATTACCTCGTTGGTGTTCGGGTCGATCTTTACTTCGATTCCTGGCAACGGGAAACCTACAGTACCGACTTCGCGGCCGTATTTCTTACGGCAGCTTACCGAGATAACTGGCGAAGTTTCGGTAAGTCCGTATCCTTCGAACACTGGCATCTTTATTGCTGAGAAGAAAGAAGCGATACGAGGCTGTATACTTGCAGCCCCCGATACTATGATGTCGAAATGTTCGGCACCGATACCTGCACGTATCTGCTTGTAAACCAGCTTGTCGGCAATCTTCAACTTGAAGTTGTACCATGCAGAGCGTTCAAAGTCCTGAATCTTATATTGCTGAGCGAGGTCGATTGCCCAGTAGAATATTTTCTTCTTCATGCCCGACAGTTTCTTTCCGGAGTTGTGGACTTTGTCGAACATCTTTTCCAAAACACGCGGAACTGCGGTCATCATGGTAGGATGTACTTCCTTGAGGTTTTCACCGATAGTGCCGAGATTCTGTGCGTAGTATACCGACATTCCAAGGTACTGGTACATGAATACCAGCAGACGTTCGTAGGCGTGGCATAGCGGCAAGAAGCTGAATGCACGTTTCGACCACGGCGACGGGGTCATAATGATACCCATAATCTGGTGTACGATGTTCTTGTGCGACAGCATTACACCCTTTGGTGTGCCAGTGGTTCCAGAGGTGTAGATTATGGTGGAGCAGTCTTCGGGTTTTACTGCCGATTTCAGGTCCTTGAGTTTGTCAAGGTCGAGATGGCTCCTGCCGTTTTCGATAAGTTCGGTAAATTCGGGATAGCCTTCGACTGGTGCGAAGGTGTACATTTTCTGCAGATGCTGCAAGTTTGCCGAAACTGCTTTGATCTTTTCTGCAATCTTTGCGCCTTCGACAATTGCGATCTTTGCTTCGCTGTGGTTGAGTATGTATTCGTAGTCGGCTGACGAAATTGTCGGATAAACTGGGACAATTATGCAACCGAGCTGCATTACTGCCATATCTACCATGTTCCATTCGGGCTTGTTGCCGCTTATGAGTGCAACCTTGTCGCCCGGCTTTATACCGTCTTCTAGCAAACCGCAGCTTACGCAGTTTACGAGGTCGTAATATTCTTTTGGACTATATTCTCTCCATTCCGTATTCACTTTGCCTGCTAAGGCAACTTTCTGTTCCGGATACTCTTGCAAGTATCTGTCCAGTATGTCAAAAAGTCTAGTTACTTCCATATTCCGTTTGATATTTTGTTCGTACTAATAAATTACAAAGTAAATCAATTATTTTGTATCCTATAGGCTGTTCGCCCTAAATTATATTAACCAATGATGTTAATATATTAGTACTGAAAATGCTAGGAAATACAATCCTTCGTATATATTCGTATGTTGTAGTTTTCTTTGCGGTAAAGCGTTTGTAATTAGTGATTTAACATAATTAAAACACTCTGTTGATTAATTGTTTTCGCTCTTTGGACAAAAAATTGTACCTTTGCGCCTTAATTTTGAAAAAGGGATTTGTTTTGAATAATAATACGATAATAAAATATTTCAACCGCAAAAGGACTATTGCTGCCTTTTTGGTTTTTGTATATGCTTTTGCTATCGGATTTATTTTCCTTGTGAATCCGTTTAATGTGAAGTCGTGGCTCGACTGGAAGGATACTGACGACTATGTGATAACTGTTTTGTCGGTAGTGGGAATCGGATTTTTCGTGTTGCTTGCAAGTCGTTCGCTGATGTATATTCTTCGCAATAAGGTAGTGTTGAATTTCAAGAGCTTCCTGATATGGATTGCTGGAGAACTTGCCGTATTGTCGGCATTCTATACTTATTTTGCACACGAATACGATCCAAACTATATAGGACAGGGTTATTTCGATATTTTCCCGAGAATCTTCATGTATGTCGCACTGTTGCTTTTGGTCCCATATATCATTTCGTGGATGTATGTGGCATTGAAGGTAAAGAAGGAGCATGAGGATAGTGGCGAAATGTCGTCTAAGGCAAGCGAAACCGATGAAAGCAAGTCGGATATGACTAAGTCGATTTCAGAGACTGAGCTCCTTTTGAAGGAACAACCTGAAACCAAGCATAATATCGTTAATTTTAGCGACGATAAGGGTCAGTTGAAACTTTCGGTCGATATTGACAATCTGCTGTACATTGAGTCGGCAGACAATTATGTCAACATTTACTATTCCAATAAGGGAAAGTTCTCGCGTTTTATGCTCAGGTCAACGCTGAAGTCCATTGAGGATACATTCTCCGATTGCGACCTTGTGCGCTGTCATAGATCGTATGTCGTTAACTTTAACAAGGTTAAAGTGTTGCGTAAGGAAAAGATGGGCTTGTTTATTGACCTCGATTTCGACAATTCACCCGAAATTCCAGTATCGAAAACATACGCTGAATCTGTAATAGGACATTTTTCAAAACATTCGCTATTGTAATGAATGTAAATGGAGTACACTATCGGGCTATATGGATGGAAGGTTCGACCGTCTGCATGATTGAACAGAATCTGCTTCCATTTGATTTCAAGATTTATAGAGCTGAAACATTGGATGATACCTGCATGGCTATCAAGACAATGATAACCCGTGGTGCAGGTTCGATAGGTGCTGCTGCTGCTTACGGAATGTATCAGGCTATTTGCACTTCCGATGATGCTAATTTGGTTGATAATCTGATAGTTGCGAAGAAGAAGATTGATTCTACGCGACCGACTGCCGTAAATCTTTTCTATGCTACCGACAGGGTTTTGAAGGCAGCAAAGATTTCTCGCGAATTTGCTATAAGTGAGGCTTTTGCTGTAGCTGACGAGTGTGCTGAGGCAGGTCGTATGATTGGCGAATATGGCAATACTCTTATCAAGGATGGCTATGGTATTGAAACCCATTGCAATGCAGGATGGTTGGCTTTGGTTGATTACGGTAGTGCGCTGGCTCCGATATATGCTGCGCAATCGGCAGGGAAAAAGATTTTTGTGTATGCCGACGAAACCCGTCCGCGCAATCAGGGCGCAAGACTTACCGCTTGGGAACTTGCTTCGGCTGGTGTCGACCATGCGATAATTCCCGACAATGCTGGAGCCTATTACATGTCGCTAGGTAAGATAAACATGGTGATTGTAGGCGCCGATAGGATAGCCGCCAACGGCGATACTGCAAACAAGATTGGCACTATGGAGAAGGCTATTGCTGCAAAATATTATGGAATACCGTTTTATGTGGCAGCGCCATTGTCAACAATCGACATGGGAACACCCGATGGAAAGCATATCAACATCGAAGAACGCGACGAGGATGAGGTGTTGAAGTACTCGGGATTGTCGGAAAACGGAAAAATTGAAACTTTCCGTATGGCAAATCCAACTTCGCATGCCAAAAATCCCGCTTTCGATGTCACTCCTGCCGAGTTGATAACAGGAATAATAACCGAGAAGGGCATTGTTGCGCCAAACGAACTAAAAAAACTATTCTGATGTTTGAACTAGAACGAATAAGGGTTGCAGAGACTATGCGTCGTTTGTACGACAGGCGTTTGACGACTGTCAGCGGAGGAAATGTAAGTATGCGAAATGCGGAAGGTTATGTTTTCATTACTGCCAGCCAGAGCGACAAGTCGTGCATTGATATGCGCAAGGTAATAATATTGTCGCCTGAAGGAGATAATCTGACTCCTAAATTGAAGCCGAGTATGGAAACTCAAATGCATTTGAGTATTTACAAGAGTCGTCCCGATGTCTTTGCAATTGTTCATTCGCATCCTGTTTATGCATCAACTTTTGCTGTTGCAGAAATGGCTGTCGACTCGGCTATTACAGGAGAGGCTCGCTATATGCTAGGCAATGTAGGAATGGTTGAATATCATCTTATGGGCTCTCCCGAGCTCGCTGATGCTTGCGCAAAGGTGATGTCGTCGGCCAATGCGGCAATTATGGCTAAGCATGGCGCAATTACGCTTGGCAAAACCTTGTTTGAGGCATTCGATCGTATGGAAGTGCTTGAAAATACAGCGCATATCAATTACAATCTGCGTACTATTGGTTGTAGTTCTCGACTTTCAGACGAACAAATAAACGATATCGATAATTTTGGTAAAAATTAGAAAAATACTAGTTATGAAAAATTTATTTTATTTTTTGATTGTAGCTTTAATCGCATTGTCATTGACTTCATGCGAAGCAAATATGGAAACTTACAATAATTTTATTGGTGACTGGCATCTAGTGCGTATTAATGCCAATGGCGAATATCGATTGCCAATTCCAAATGCCGATACTTGTTTCAACTTGCATTTCTTCAAAAACAATTCGATGATTGGAGAGTCGGTGTCGAGTACTTTCTCGTCGGTATATAACATCAAAAAGAAAAATAAGATAGAGTTTTCAGGCTTTAACTATATCCCAGTTTCTGATGACAGTACCGACAATGTTGTTTTTATGGAGGATATTCTAAAGGTTGATTCCTATATGCTGCAGGCAGATACACTTAAGTTTTATTGCAATAAAAAAGCGTATCTTTTGTTTGTAAGACGCTAGATTTGTGTTCTGCCACTAATTCTGGATCTTTCGATTATTCTTTCGAAATCTTCTTCGTATTCCTTTACTATATTTGCCCAGTCGTATTCGCTGTCGGAGCCATTGCGTATAAGTTTGTTTTTGTTTTTTGATCCACCAAGGAATGCATTGATGTTGGCTAGCATTTCGTCCGAGCGGACATAGTTCCGTTCTGCCTGCATACAAATCTTGCGAATCCAATGGTAGCATGCTGCGTGATACCACATCATTTGTTTGGGACTGTTCCATGGAATGTCGGGACCATGTGAGATAATGGTGTAGGGCAGGTGGTACATTTCTCTCATGCTATATGCCACTTCGCCGCATGGAAGTGCAAAGTTGGCAACGCAGAGGTCGTATTTTTCGGTTTGCAGGTGCTTTTTCAGGAACCTTCGTGCCATTATCATCCACGAAATCATTTCTCTGACATTTGACTGTCGTGCATCCTTGCGTTTTGATTTCAGCCTAATTACCCGTACACCATTTTCGATGCAAGTAGCTTCTGTGCCATCGTAGTATGTGGTAAGCACAGTAATGTCGTGCCCGTGTGCGGCTAGCCCATCAGCGATGCTCTTGCTGATAGCACCGGCTTCACCGCCAATAGGTGGATATTCGTAGTTTAGCACAAGAAGTTTCATATTGCAAAGATAATGAACAATTAGTAATGGATTATTGAATGTTTGTTTTCTTTTTCAAGTAGCCATATTTTTCTTTGTATGCCTGCTGAAAAGCCGCCAAGTTTGCCATGGGTAGCCACAATTCTGTGGCAAGGTACGATTATCAGTATGGGATTTTTTCCAACTGCTTGTCCTACCGCTTGTGCCGACTTGCATCTTACGCGCTTCGCGATCTCTCCGTAAGTAACAGTTTGCCCAAATGGAACAGAAAGAAGTTCTGTCCATACTTTTTTCTGGAAGTCGGTTCCGCAAAGTTCGAGTTGCGGTGTATAATCAGGTTTTAGGCCAGAAAAGTAAGTGTCGAGCCAGGATTTTGTTTCAGCAAATATTGCAAGATTACTTTTGGGGATTGCATTATGTGCAATTTGCGGAGTTGTCACTCCAAGGTAGCACAACGATTGTCCGTTGCTTAGCATTGTCAGCTTTCCTATTGGCGATTCGTATGATGATATGTAGAGTGACATTTGTTTTTATAAACTATTGTTGCAAAAATAATTGTTTCGTTTTGGTGATGCAAGGAGATTTATATCGGGAAAATCATTTATTTTTGCCAAAAATTAAAATTATGAATCTTTCTGATTTGACAGGACATAGGAATTTCTTCCTTATTGCAGGGCCATGTGTGGTCGAGAATCTTGAAATAACCTACGAAACAGCTAAAATAGTGAAGTCGGTTTGCGAAAAACTTGACATTCCGTTTGTTTTCAAGTCGTCGTACCGTAAGGCTAATCGTAGTAGCATTAGTTCGTTTACTGGAATAGGCGATGAGGCTGCTTTGGAGATTCTTGCAAAGATAAAGCGCGAACTCAACGTGCCTATTTGCACCGACATACATGCTCCCGAGGAGGCTGCTTTTGCTGCGCAAGTAGCTGATATTGTGCAGATTCCTGCTTTTCTCTGCCGTCAAACCGATTTGCTTGTTGCCGCAGCAAAAACTGGAAAGATTGTAAACATAAAGAAAGGCCAGTTTTTGTCGCCCGAGGCCATGAAGTTCGCAGCTCAGAAGGTTGTGGATGCTGGCAACAAAAATGTTATGCTTACCGAGCGCGGTACTACTTTCGGTTATACCGACCTTGTTATCGACTTCCGTGGTATTCCAACGATGAGGCAGTTGGGCTATCCTGTAGTGCTTGATGTTACCCACAGTCTTCAGCAACCAAACCAGACAAGTGGTGTCACAGGCGGGCTTCCGCAGATGATTGAGGCAATGGCGAAGGCAGGCGTGGCTGTCGGTGCCGATGGTTTGTTTATGGAAACTCATCCAAATCCTGCCGTAGCAAAGTCCGACGGAGCAAACATGTTAAAGCTTGACCTATTGGAAGATTTGTTGGTTAAGTTGGTACGTGTAAGAGAGGCTGTAAGATAGTGCCTATTCGTTATATTGCAGGAATTCTACCTCTCTTTCATTTATTCCCTTATTATTCTTGTTCAGGAATGTCCTGATTGTATCAACCATATAGTGTTTGCGGTAATACTCGTGTCTGGTAAGTAGCGAGTCGGGGATAGATGTCGGGTATATTCTGAATTGCTTGAGTCCGTTGTGCGGAGGTTGCGATACAAAATACAGTGAGTAGTCGCAATTGCTAATGCGCACGGTGCTGTCTTTTTCCATGTCAAGGCGTATTGTCATGCCTCCGAAAGTGTTAGGGTGAGTCTGGTTTGAAATGAAGTTGCCGAGAGAGTAGGCTAGAAGGTGCTTTTCGCCAGTAATACTGTCGGTGCGGATTTCTATCGGTTCCACAACATGCGGATGTCCGCCAATTATATGTGTAACACCTTTGTTGAAAAGCCAGTTTGCCAATTTCTTTTGTTGTACAACAGGTTCAAGCATATATTCTATGCCCCAGTGCATGAATGCGATTATTGCGTCTGGTTCCATACTTTGGGCTTTTTCGATGTCCATAGCAATTTGGGATGTGTCGATAAGGTTTACGATGTTGGGCTTTGGAACTTTTGCTCCATTTAAACCGTATGTATAGTTTAGCAAGGCTATGCGAAATCCGTTTTTTTCGATAAGTAGAGGGTGGTCCTGTTTGAACGAAGCGCTATCTATATAGGTGCCGAGATGTTGTATTCCAACCGAGTCCATGACATGTATTGTGCGTTCGATTCCTTTTTTTTGTCTGTCGCAGGTATGGTTGTTGGCGGTAAGCATAATGTCGAAGCCTGCTGCCATGCAGTCGATAAGGTATTTGTCGGGCGCGCAGAAATTTGGATAGCCATGGTAGGGCGGACCGGCCAGTGTCGTCTCGAAGTTGGCGATGGCAATGTCGGCAGATTCTATTTCTTGTTTTACAAACTGGAAGCATTCGCTGTAGTCGTATGTGCCGTCATCTTTTAGCGCATACTTGAATTGGTCGTCGTGCTGCATAATGTCGCCGGCAAAAAAAAGCGAAATACGGAATGTGGTGTCTTTTGCCGGAACTTCTTCAGCTATAGTGTCAACTTCGGGAACTTGAGGAGTGGTTTCAGAAGGTTGCTTTTGCTTGCAACTGATTGCTAATACGAAGATTAGCAGAATAACAAGTAATATGTGTTTTTTTTGCATTAGACTATTTCTGCGTTTGGGAGAGTTTGCTGTCTAACAGTCTCACGGGCTTACAGTCTAGCAGGCTTACTGTCATGTTGTCTGTTAGCCTTTAAGCCTGTTAGCCTCTTTAAAACATCATTGGTCCAGGTCGTTTCTTCATTTCCTGCATAAACTTGTATACCTGTGCGTTGTATTCGGCAACAGTCATTGTCTGTGCTTTTTTCTTGTACTTAGGCTTGTCGATTTTCACAGGAGAGTCGCTCATTGAGATAGTTTTTGCAGCATATACCTGTCCACCGCCATAAAGGTCGATTTCGAGAATCATACCCGGAAGTCCTTGATATACATCTGGTCCGTAAGGGATAGGCATGTCGAGAGCAAACCATGCGGTAATTTCCTGACCCATAACGGTGTCGTTGTATGTTGCGCTCATGCAGATGTGTCCTGCAACTTCCTTCATTGCGTTGGTGACTTTCCATTTCATCTTCGGGATGCTGTCGTCAACTATGCTAAGCTTTCCCATCATGCGGATAACATAGCATACCTTGTTCTTGTCCCTGTTGCTGTAAATGGTGTGCTCTTCGGTTGCACCTCCCCATCTGTCCATGGTTTCTTCTACGATTGGTTCGTAAATCGTTTCCGAAGATGTGAATTTCAGTTCAGCTTTTGATTTTCTGAATTTCCATTCATCTTTCCACGAATAGGTGTCCATCTTCCTGTCTGGTGAAAACCACTGCATCATCTTTTCCACATCGGTAGTGATTTCGTAAACGATTGTGCCCGATGTCTGCTGTGCGCTTGCAAAGCTTGCTGTAAGTGCGATTATTGCTGCAAATATGATTGTTCGTTTCATCTTTTATATGTTTTCTTTTTTTAGTTTTGGACGATGCTTGTATCGTTTTTTTTTAGAAATCCATCATGTCAACTCCGCGTCTACCTTTGTCCTGGAAGCCCTTCATGTTGTACGAGAAGGTAAGCATATAGTATCTCGACAGTGTTGGGGATTCGCGGTAGTAAACCGTGTTGGATGATGCATATTGGGCAATCGAAACACTCTGGTTCAGAAGGTCGCAAGCTGCGAGACGAAGCTCGAACTTGTTGCCCTTGCCGAGGTACTGCTTTATTGAAACATTCAGGATGTGCATATCCGGATTGTTGGTAAATTCGTTGTTCATGTACTTGCTGTACTTGTAATTGGCTTCTAAGTAGGTGCGACCGAACATCTGCCATTTTATCGAGGTTCCAGCATAGTAGTTGGTGGTCTTGTTGTTGTTGAAATAGTTTTCCGACTTGTATGTCGTTGTTGAGTAGCTGTAGCGACCGTTTATTCTCCAAGTAAGTTTGTCCGAGAGGTTTATCTGGAATGTGATATTTGGGGTGAACGAATTGCTCTGAGACAAGTTTTCGACACCATTGATGAAAATCGGGTTCTGGTCGTAGCCGTAGCGGAATCCTATACTGGTTGTAAATTTTGATTTTATGATAGGAAGTTCCAGATGTATGTTTGCTCCAGCATCGTGTCCACCGTGTACAATTTCCGGGGTGCGAACATTCCTATATCCAAGGCCATCCACATATTCGATTTTTTGGTTGTAGGTAATGAGATCGGGTTGGTACGAATAGTCAAGATTTACGAATACACCCATAAATGATGCTCTGTTGTGATAGCCGAACATTGCACTAGTATAGTGTGAACTTGTGTACGAGAGGTTTGGATTTCCATTTACAATATACAGTGGGTCCATATTTGTCGAAATCGGCTGCAAATAGGTGAAATCTGGTTCATATATGTCGTACGAATAGTCGAATGCCACCCAGATGTTGTTTGGCGATTCCCAGTTCAGTTCGAAATATGGGATAACGCTTCCGTAGTTACGCCTTAGCGGGTCTCCATTGACATTGGCTTGGGTGTAT
>JAFZWY010000004.1 GCA_017617125.1 Bacteroidales bacterium | reverse complement strand
CGAAAATATTTTTTTATTTTTGCAAAAAAATTTAGATAGATGAGACGTATATTTACACTTATAGTAGTCCTAATCGCTTGTGCATCACAGATGTTTGCACAGTTAGTAATATTAAACGGACAGCAAGGTGACGAAAATATTACCAACACGACGGTGAACATGACCAATGAAATATATTTCAGGGTTAAGAACACTTCATCGTCGGAAATAGCAAATATAAAATGCTATTTAAGAGTTAGTGCTGACGAGAATGCTGCGTTTGGTACCGATGCTGAATGGGAATTCTGTTCTACTGGCTGTGGCTTAAATGGTAGCTGCCCTAAATTTACATTGGCTGCAGGTGCAGAACAGTTGGTACATCTGGAATTTTCACAGGTAAATGCTCCATGCGACTTTATGATTTATACATATCCAACAGGAGGAAATCCAACAGCGGTATTTACAATACACGTTACCACTACTGGAATCTCGAACGTTGCAGCTAACTCGTTCAACGTTTACCCAAGCCCAGCAAACGAATCGTTCACTATCGAAAACGGATTTGGAAAGAACAGCTACGTTGAAATCTATAACGTTTTGGGACAAACTGTAAAGCGTATCCCATCCGACAATGCAAACAACATTTCTGTTAACTGCAGCAGCTGGAAGAACGGTTACTATGTTTGCCGCCTCTACAAAGACGGTAAGGCAGAAAAAACTGTAAAGGTCGTTGTCGCTCACTAAACAGAAACTTATTCAGTAAAAAATATAAAGGTATGCAAACGCATACCTTTTTTATTACCAATAAAAAAACGGCTACCATTCGATAGCCGTTTTTCAATATAATGACAGACTAATGTTTTCTTTTTATCCGCATTTCGAATATCCGCAGCTGGTGCACTTCACACAACCGTCCTGATATACAAGCGTACCCTTCTGCCCGCAACCAGGGCAAGCCTGCGAATTGTCGACGCTAGTACCATCAGGGATGTAACGCTTGAGAGCACGTGCAACACCAGCCTTCCATGTGTTGATGTTGTCGCTCAACTGCAACGATGTAACAAGCTTCACAACCTTGTCGATTTCCATTCCGTGTCGCAAAACACCTGAAATCAACTTTGCATAGTTCCAATATTCGGAATCGAATATGTGCGACAGACCTTCGAACGTTGTTACATAACCGTACTTGTTCTTGTACTGGAAATCGTACCTTGTCGTTCCATCCTGCAGCGGAACCTTCACAATATAGCCGTGAGTGATCGATTTCGGAATGTTCAGCACATCGTCTTCTACGCGGCCTGTGAAAATTTCGTATGGCGAACCGTTTACCAGTCCGATGAAAGCTATCCAGTTTTCCTTCTGGTTGCTGAACCTTACGATGTCGGCGTCGAGAACCTTAGGACGCTCGTGAACAACCACAGGCTTCTCTCCCTTGCCGTCGCCCTTCTTGGCATCGACCAAAACGCCGCTACGCGAACCGTCGCGGTAAACTGTAACGCCCTTGCAACCGCTCTTCCATGCTTCCATGTAGCACTCGGCAACCACATCGGCCGAAATATTGTTTGGCATATTGATTGTCACCGAAATGCTGTGGTCAACCCATTTCTGGATTGCACCCTGCATACGTACCTTATTAATATAGTCGATGTCGTTGGCAGTAGCCTTGTCGTACGGCGACTTGGCGACAATATTCTCTATTTCCGCCTCGGGCAGACGCATAACCTCATCGACCTTGTAGCCGTTTACCTTTAGCCAGTCGACAAACTTGTGATGGTAAACAATGTATTCCTCGAACTTTTCGCCAGTATCGGGATCAACATAATCGACACGCGAATCTGGGTCGTTCGGATTAATCTTTCTGCGACGCTTGTAGTAAACCTTGAACACAGGCTCTATTCCCGATGTGGTCTGCGTCATAATGCTGGTGGTGCCGGTCGGGGCTATGGTAAGCATAGCAATGTTGCGACGTCCGTATTTCAGCATCTGCTCATATACTTCAGGATCGGCTTCCTTAATCCTGTTGATGAACGGATTGTCCTTTTCGCGCTTAGCATCGAAAATCGGAAAAGCACCACGTTCCTTTGCCATCATCACCGATGCGCGGTAAGCTTCAACAGCCAAAGTCTTCTGCACTTCTACAGCGAAAGCGTTTGCCTCGTCGGAACTGTATCTCATATTGAGAGCTGCAAGCATATCGCCTTCGGCGGTGATACCGATTCCCATACGGCGACCACGGACAGCCTTGTCGTAAATCTTTTCCCACAGATGGCGTTCCACGTGCTTGATTTCTTCGTCTTCGGGGTCGGAATCAATCTTTGCAAGTATCGAGTCAATCTTTTCGAGTTCGAGGTCGATGATGTCGTCCATCATTCGTGCTGCATAGTGGACATGTTCCTTGAATTTCTTGAAGTTGAACTTAGCCTTTGGCGTGAACGGATTGTCAACATACGAATACAGGTTCAATGCCAGCAGTCGGCACGAATCGTACGGACAAAGCGGAATTTCGCCGCAGGGGTTGGTCGAAACCGTACGGTAGCCAAGGTCGGCGTAGCAGTCGGGAATTGACTCGCGGATTATTGTGTCCCAGAAAAGTATGCCAGGTTCAGCCGACGACCATGCGTTATGAACGATTTTCTTCCAGATATTTTCAGGATTTACCGTCTTTACAACCATTGGCTTATCGGAATCGACTGGGTACTGCTGCACGAAATCGCGATGTTCTATAACGGCCTTCATGAAGTCGTCGGTAATCTTCACCGAAATGTTTGCGCCGGTAACCTTACCTGCAATGAGTTTTGCATCGATAAAATCTTCGCTGTCGGGGTGCTTTATTGAAACACTGAGCATAAGGGCGCCGCGTCGTCCGTCCTGAGCCACTTCGCGAGTGGTGTTGGAGTAGCGCTCCATAAACGGCACGATTCCCGTAGAAGTAAGAGCCGAGTTCTTCACTGGCGAACCTGCAGGACGCAGATGCGACAGGTCGTGACCAACGCCACCTCGACGCTTCATCAGCTGCACCTGCTCCTCGTCGATGCGCATGACGCCACCATACGAGTCGGTTAGGCCTTCGTTACCAATTACGAAGCAGTTCGACAGCGAAACAATCTGTTTGGTATTGCCGATTCCCGACATCGGGCCGCCCTGCGGAACAATATATTTGAAGTCCTTCAGCAAGTCGAAGAAAACCTTTTCGTCAACTGGATTGGCGTAATTGCGGTCAATTCGTGCCAATTCGGCTGCAATACGATGGTGCATATCGTCGGGAGTCCTCTCGTAGAGGTTGCCGTCCGAATCCTTAAGTGCGTACTTCGACAGCCATACGCGTGCTGCCAACTGGTCGCCACCGAAATATTCCTCAGATGCCTTCTGCGCATCGTCCATCTGGTATGTTTTCTTCTGTTCCATTTCTACATCTTTTTTGGGATTGTAAAATTACAAATATTAGAGGCTGATGATATTTGATGTTATCAACAAGTCAATTCCTGTTTTTTTAAAATGGAGAATAAATCTTTTATTCTCAACAAATTAAAAAGGGTAAAAACTTTTTTGCGTGAAAATATCAACAATCGCAATACCTTGATTTTTCAAGGCGAAAAGCAGATTGCGGAATTTTTGTTAACAATACAAATGAATTGCATGCTGCTTTGATTTGTTTCGTACTGATCTTCAATACATAAGCCATACAAAATAACAAAATTCAAAAAAAGAAATAAACAATAGAAGAGAGCAATTTATGGGCAAAATATTTCAAATTATAATGGTTGATTGTAGCAACACAAATGCTTTATTACTTGCTCTGCTTTAAACTCTATGCAACAAAGAAAATAGTCTATCTACAGAAAACTTTTAATCAAAAATCGTCTGTGTATAGAAAAATATTTGCAAAAATTTTTCTGTCCAGAGAAAAGTTTTTACCTTTGTGGCGATGAAATTTTGATTGAAAGGACAGCGGTATGGAAAGCGTTTACAGAATATCGGCACAGCTTGTTGAGAAGACATCGCTCGACATCATTAGGTATATCTTCGACGAGATACAATGGGAAGACAGGCTTATCGGGATTAAGGGTGCGCGGGGCGTCGGCAAGACGACCATAATGCTGCAATACATAAAATCGAAGATTGCCGACAGGCGGAAAGCCTTGTATGTTTCGCTCGACAACATCTGGTTTTCGGCGCATACCTTATTCGAGCTTGCCGAGTACCACGCAGCGCACGGTGGCAAGTATCTTTTCCTCGACGAGGTTCACAGGTATCCCAACTGGTCGGTGGAGATAAAAAACATCTACGATTCGTTTCCCGATATGCACATAGTGTTTACCGGCTCGTCGCTGCTCGAGATCGACAATTCCATTTCCGACTTGTCGCGGCGGTGCGTGATATACGAGATGCGGGGGCTTTCGTTCAGGGAATTCCTGAACTTCGAGGGCGAAAAGTTCGGCGAGGTGTATTCGTTGCAGGACATTATGAAGTCGCACTACGACATTGCCACGCAGATTTCCACCAGATGCAAGATATTGCCCAAGTTCGAGAAATATCTCAAGCGGGGCTACTATCCGTATTACAGGGGATGCTCCGAAATTACCTATCTTACACGAGTTCAGCAGGTTGTCAATACCATTATCGACTACGACATTCCCGCCGTTACCGAAATAGAGTACGCATCGCTGAAAAAGGCCAAGCAGTTGCTTGTGATTCTGTCGGAAACGGTTCCATATACGCTCAACATACAATCGCTATGCACGATGATGCAGATTGGCAGAAACCAACTTATGCGGCTTTTCGACTTGCTTGACAGGGCTGGGGTGATACGGATGCTATATGCCGAGGACAGGGGCTTGAAGCAACTTGTGAAGCCCGAAAAGATTGTTTTTGGAAATACCAACATTATGGACGCGCTGTCAAGTAAGGCTGAGACTGGCACTATACGCGAAACCTTCTTTGCCAACCAGCTTTCGGCATCGAACCGCATAATTATGCCACAGAAGGGCGATTTTCTTGTCAACTCGGCATATCTTTTCGAGGTTGGCGGACACGGCAAGGGCTATAGGCAGATAAGCGGCGCGAAGGACAGCTTTGTAGTTGCCGACGGCATAGAAATCGGCATCGACAACAAGATTCCGCTGTGGTTGTTTGGAATGATGTACTAAACTGGCCCGAAAGAATGCGCAACCAACAGTTAAACGCTATATATAAGGCTTTTGCAAATCTTCACGCTCAGGCTTATTCGGTTTGTATGTTATTTTCCGCCAAAATACACTTTGTACGAGAACGAAGCCAAGAATGGGAAATAACTTACCTGATACAATTTCAAAGCGTATGAATTTATGTCCTGATTAGGATAATAGGTATCTCCTCCGTCTGCAGCATTGTAATAATAGAAGAATGGATTCTGACGGAAATACGCATTGTATATGTCGAAACTCCATGCCGCATCTCGACCTTTCTTGGTTTTGTATTCGTAGGTAAGTGCAATGTCAAGACGATGATAGTCCTTCATTCTGCCACTGTTGCGCTCGCCATATATTAGGCATTCGTACATATAAATTTCACCCTCTTCTGTAATCGCAGGAACATATTGTTTGCCCAATGCCGGCGTATATGGCAAACCTGTCTGGTATGTCCATGTAGCACTAATTTTGAACTTTTCGTTTATCCTATAACTTGCCGCAATGTTGAAATTGTGCGGACGGTCAAAATCGTATGGAAATTCCTTGCCATCGTTTATATTGGCATATTTACGGAACGACCTTGCATAAGTGTAGCCGACAAAACCTGTAAACCGACCTGCTTTTTTGCGCAACAAGAATTCGACTCCATATGCCCGTCCTATTCCGCCAGTTTCTACCTTCGACTCCCAGTTGTCGTCGCCAATGAAATTGGTAAAGCCGTCCTTATATGTAGCAATGTCGGTCGACGACTTGTAATAGCCACCTATCGACATTGCCAGTTTTCCGCCAAGGAAATCGCTTTCCCATTCTGCCGAATACTGCGTTACCTTTGCCGGTTTGATTTTTCCGCCCGATGGAATCCAGACCTCGTTGTTCATTATGCTTCCCGTTGTGAATACTAGGTGTGAATATTGCTTTGCTGTCATATAGCTCAAGCCAAGCCTATGGTTGGGCGAGAAGCCAAAGGTCAGCGATGCTCGTGGTTCGATTGAAAAATCGCTGTAGGCACTCGACATTATTCCATTTGTCCTTACGCCGAGAGTTGCACTCGAATATTTTAGGAATTGTAGCGTTGTCGATAAGTAGGCAAATGCGGCAGGACAATAAATTGTGTTTTTCTGCTCGAAGTTGTATGTCGGCAAGTACGACTGGAATTCGCCTTGTACGCCAGCTTCCATATTCCAGAACTTGAAAAAGTCGTGCTTTACCGACAAATCAAGCATAGTTACATCAAGCGACGAAAGGAAACGGCTTCTAACATCGGGAAGCGTATCTACTTCTTGCTTTATCTTGTAGCCCGTTCGCAGTCTGTAGCGCGAATGTGAAATGCCAGCCGACAGGAATGTCTTGCTGCCAAGTATGCGCTTGTATTGTACCGATGCCATCACATTTCCCCACATATAACCAAGACGGAACTGCTGTGGATCAACATATTGTGTATGCCTTTTGCTTCGAAGTCCAAGATAGTCGTCGCCGATATAAAGGTTTACAGTAAGCTTGTCCTTGTCGGTCGGACTCCACGAAAATTTTCCGTTGAAATCGTAGAAACCATACCCGATAAGGTAGTTCTGGTCGGCTAGATAAGATGCAAAGAGCAGCAACGCCCCAATCATAGTCTTTCGTGCGCACACTATGTAGCTTGAGTTTTTCAGTCCTGCAGGACCTTCAGCAGTAGCTGAAATGTCAGTAATACCGACATGCAGCGAACCGCAATGCTTGTTCTTGTTGCCTTCCTTCTGGGTTATGTCGATAATTGACGACAGTTTGCCACCGTATCTTGCAGGGAATCCTCCCTTGTATATGCGTATGTCGTTTATTATGTCGGGGTTGAAGGTCGAGAAAAATCCGCCGAGATGGTTTACATAAATTATCGGTACATTGTCGAAAAGGTACATGTTTTCGCCAGGATTTCCGCCTCTTACATTCAATACGCTTGTACCTTCGCGCTGGGTGCTGATTCCTGGCAAAAGCGACATTCCCTTTGCAATGTCGGGCTTGCCACCCATTGATGGAAGTTCGGATATTTCCTTTATGCTCATTTCCGACACATTACCGCCCTGCTTTCTGCCCTGCGCCACAACAGTTACCTCTCCTAGCATCTGCTTGTCGGGTGCAAGCGAAATTCTGAGTGGAAGCTTTGTTTTTGCATCTACCGCAAGCCTTTCGGTAGCATAGCCTATGAACGATACCGAAACTTTTGCAGGCAGCATGGTATGAAGGCAGAAATATCCAGAATTGTCGGTTACGCTCCAACTATTTCCTGCGCTATCCACAACATTTGCACCAATAAGTACCTCGCCTGTCTCGGCATCGGCAACTATACCCGAAACCGAAACCTTATTCTGGCTAATTGCAACCAAGGCAATACACGAAAACATCAATATTGCGATTACCTTTTTCATTGTTGCATATAGTTTGGTGGATAAATTGTGTCTACGTATTCGGTATAAGCGGCAAATACTCCTAAACCGTTTTCAACATTAGAGTAAGCATTGAACATTACAGGATTATCGACAATGCCTTCGGAGTAGCGACCTTCGGTATAAAGATAGTGCATCCGGGTGAACTTGTAGTAATTCTCGTCAACTGCACGGAATCTTACAAGCAATGGTTTAACAATTAAATGTCCATTAGCCCAACCACGACTGTTTGGCAGAAACTTAATTGTAACAGAAAATTTAGAACCAGATGCAAGTTCATTAGAAAACAACGGCAAGGGCAGACCTTCATTCTTAATAATGGGATCGGTTATGTCCATTATCGCAACTCCACTATAATAATCTTCGTTGTCAAATTTGCCTTCTATTGTATAAATCTTTATCTCATAATATTTCTTCAAATTTTCTTGGTTTCCAATAGTAGTAACTATACCTTGCAACACTTCGCCCCAATCATCGACGCCAGCACTTGCTGTATATTCGAAACCGAGAGGAATTTCTTTCTGTGGCACTATGCAATGACCTATGGCTGTATCGCCATTATACGCAACCAAACATTCAAGGCTGTCGTTCTCGTTGACCACAACAGTAGAAACATAATAGCCGTCGCCTTCGTAGCTTAAAGTTTCGGCAAGATTTCCATTTATATACAGATTAACCGCTGCATTATCGACAAAGACAAGCGTTGAATCGTTTATGTTGCCAGTTAACGACACATTTACAATCAACGGCTCGCCTGCCTTTGCTATAGAATTAACTGTTATCTTCTGCGGATAGTCGGGAAACTTGTCGGTTACCACCTTGCGGCAGGAAGAAAATCCTGCAGCAAGTATGGCAACAATAAGTATGTAGGGTACAAAGTTCTTCATTTTGTCAAGAATCTAAAGCATAATCCGAAATTTATAACATTCTGGAAATTACTCCTTTTAGGTTTACCCGTAAGCATAAAGCCCCATCTGTATTCAAGATTAATTCCTATGTGCTTTGCAAAATAGAACGAAGCTCCCAATCCGATGTCGTCGCAAAGGTAATAAAACACTCCATATGCCTTAAAATTAATAAGATTTACGGCAAAAACATCCGTTATATAGACGCAAACGCGGAAAAACCTATTGTCTGGCTTTATGAAAAAAGGCAATATGTGAAAATTGTTCTTAATTCCTACGAAATGAGAACCTCCACCAAATGTCTCTTCACTTA
Organism: Bacteroidales bacterium; assembly: GCA_017617125.1. Lineage (GTDB taxonomy): Bacteria > Bacteroidota > Bacteroidia > Bacteroidales > ML635J-15 > Bact-19. Next base: position 15,037 of record JAFZWY010000004.1, on the reverse strand, counting down.
AACTATAGTACAATCCTGGTTCCCAAAATTTAGTCACACCGTAACACGCCGACAGCGACAAAGCATTTTTTCTTACCCTTTGGACTTCATCGTTCATTAAGTCTCGCTTCTGTAACGTATATGAGACATCAAAAGATAGCCTATCCTTAATGTACGACGACTTCTGCGCCACAACTATCATACTAAAAAATAAAAGAAAAATTGAAACGATAGCGTTATGGAACTTCATATCTACAATAATTACCAGTGGTTTATAATTGCAGGATTCGTATCTGGAGTATCACCATACGCATAGACACGACCGAAATGAGCTTCTTGAACATAATTTGGAACCCATATTGAATATTCATGAACAGATCCTTTTTGTGTTGAATAATATGAATATTGAGTTGTTTCATACCATATGTTATTATATTTATAATGTACGAAAAAATCGGTGTGCAAATCTATCGTTCTTGTACACCAGAACCACGTTCCAGCAGTCTTTTTTAATGGTCTTACTTTTACACCAGCATGACATCTCCTTACTCCATCAAAATAACTTCCATACTCTATTATTATTTCTGTCCTCGTTTTATTAGTACCATTTACCACTTCATCTTTTTCATATGTGCCGTTATTAACATCAATATCTTTACAACATATATCTGAAGAATTCGTTTTAGTGACTATAAAAGTAAACTGGGGATTATTAATATAACTCATGTAATTATCTTCATTTATTTTTGTCAAATCAGCAATCAATTTTGCACTACAAGAAACCATATTATCATCTAATACTTTGTAGGCAGAATCCTTGATGACGAAAATTTTATCAACACCATACATATACCTTTCTATCTTGTTTCTATTAACTACTTCCAATGTATATTCTCCATTTTCATCTTCAATCAATTCCAAATAATCTTTGTTCTTTTCTACATAAGTTACAACTTCATCAAACGACCTGAAAGATTCCGGATTAATGCTTTCGTATAATTTTTCACAATAAGTACCAAATGATTCGTAACCTTGCGACAATTCATATCTCTCTCTTTCCTCCCTTGTCATTGTAATTATTTCCCGCAAACGATTGTCGTAATCTTCCATATCTTTGTAAAATACATATTTACAATTAACATTACTTAAACAATCTTCTTTAAGATTCTCTTTCTCACAACCACTATTAAACATTGCTAATGCGCACACTGCCAATACATAAATGGCATACTTCAATAAATCAATTCGTTTCATATTAATAAACTTTAAATTAATAATGGTGCAAAAATAAACAAACATACAATACAAACAAACGTTTTTAATATTTTTTTAGACTTCATTGTAAATGCCATAATTGTGAAAGCCTTATATTATGAAATAACACTCCGAATCCCAAGTAAAAAATACCTATCATAAACTCGCCAGAAAAGTGTTATAAAAGCGACCAGGCTAACAGTCTCACAGACTAACTGTCTGCCTGTTAAAGTGGTCTTCATTTTGACTATCAGCCTTCAAACGGCGTCAAACATATTCACGAATGTGTTCGCTACGCTCACGTTGAACTATTGAACGTTGAACCCTCAAATCTTCAAACCCTTCCCGAACTCATCTTCTCCGCCACCAATCTTGCAGCATACGCAACATACTCAACACAGGGGCGCTTCTTGTAGAATTCTGCATTGCGGGCCGATGGTTCGGGACATGGACAGGTGTCGTCGGGCAGACCAAGCAAACGACGGCAGATGATGTCACCGTTTTCGGCACGGAACTTTTCAGCAAACTCCTGCACAAGAGCATAGTTGGCTGTGCGTGCAGCCTTGTCCGAAGGATCGTCGGCTGGCGAAATGAAACCAGCACACATTGCCATTCCGCACACCGCACCGCACACCTCGCGCATACGGCCTATGCCTCCGCCAAACGATGCCGAAATCTTTGCTGCCATTGTTTTGTCAACACCAAAATCGTCGGCAAATGCCATAAACACCGACTGCGAGCAGTTGTAGCCATTCTTGAAATACTGCACCGCCAGTGCAACCTTTTGTTCTATATAGTTTTCCATGGTTCTGAATTTTGGACAAAGGTAATAAAAAAGGTGAAAAGGCAAATGGCTATTGTTCTCCCCCCTGCGTTAAAGCCATTAAAGGCATTAACGGCCTTAATGGCAAGAGGGGGAGAGTTTGCCTTTTGCCTTTTTATTCACATCTCCAATTTAATAACATCCGCAATTCTTCTGTCAACTATTCCCTCAAAATTGCTATACTCGCAGAATAATAAAAATTTTGTAAGATGAGAATACATTTCATAGCAATTGGCGGTGCTGCAATGCACAACCTCGCAATAGCACTACACAAAAAAGGCTACAACGTAACCGGTTCCGACGATGAAATTTTTGAACCTTCACGTTCGCGCCTCGAAGCCTGCGGACTTCTGCCAAAGGATTTCGGCTGGCATCCCGAAAACATCACCGGCGACATCGACATTGTAATCCTCGGAATGCACGCCCGCAAGGACAATCCCGAACTTGTCCGCGCACAGGAACTCGGCTTGAAGATTTGCTCCTACCCCGAATACCTCTACGAGCAGACAAAGTCGAAAATGCGCGTCGTTATCGGCGGAAGCCACGGCAAGACAACCATAACCTCGATGATTATGCACGTGCTGAAAAACGCAAACCTCGGCTTCGACTACATGGTTGGCGCAAACATCAAGGGATTCGACACAATGGTTAACCTCGAGGACAAAAACCACGTGGCAATCTTCGAAGGCGACGAATACCTGTCGTCACCAATAGACCTTACGCCGAAATTCCACTGGTATAAGCCACACATCGCCGTACTTACTGGCATAGCATGGGATCACATAAACGTTTTCCCCACTTTTCCGAAATATGTCGAGCAGTTTGAAATATTTGTAAAGTCGATACAGTACGGAGGAAACCTTTTCTGGTTCGAGGGTGATGAGAACCTGAAAAAAATCAGCCGTGTAAACCATGACATCAAGTCGGAATCCTACGGCAAAATCGACGTCGTTGAAGAAGAAGGCAAGTACTGCGTTGTGCGTGGCGACAAGAAATATGTGCTAAACGTTTTTGGTGACCATAACTTCCAGAATATCAACGCAGCCTACAAGGTTTGCCAGAAATTAGGCATAAAGGACGACATCTTCTGGTCGGCAATGGAAACTTTCGAAGGTGCGGCAAAACGTTTGCAACTGGTAAAGGAAACCGACGACTCGGCATTCTACATCGACTTCGCACACGCGCCAAGCAAGCTGAAAGCAACCGTAAATGCGTTGAAGCAGAAATATCCAAAGCGCAAACTCATAGCCTGCATCGAACTACACACTTTCAGCAGCCTGCAGAAAAACTTTATCCCACAGTACAACGGAGCAATGGACAAGGCCGACACCGCTATCGTATATTACAACCGCGAAGTTCTAAAGCACAAGCAGTTGCCCGACATTCCCGAAGAATACGTAAAGGAAAGTTTTGGCGGAAACGTAACAGTCTTTACCGACACCAACAAGTTGCAGGACTACCTACGCTCCACCGACTGCCATGGTACCAACTACCTGATGATGAGCAGTGGAAACTTCAACGGTGTTGACTTCAAGAAACTTGCCGATGAAATAATATAGGCGAACTGACACGATAACAACAAAAAAGCGGTTTCGGAACCGCTTTTTTTATTTATTGAACTATCTTTCTGAAATAATCTATCGTATTTACAAGTCCCTCTTCCAGCTGAACCTTGGGTCGCCATCCATTTAGCAATTCCGAAGCCTTTGTGATATCGGGTTTGCGCTGCATCGGATCATCCTCAGGCAACTCGTGGAATTCGATTTTACTCTTCGAGCCAGTAAGTTCGATTACCTTCTGTGCTAATTCAAGAATTGTAAACTCACCAGGATTGCCAATGTTTACTGGACCAGTAACCTCATCGGGCGTATTCATCATCCTAATCATACCTTCCACAAGGTCGTCCACATACTGAAAACTGCGCGTCTGGCTACCGTCGCCGTATATTGTAATGGGCTTGTCCTGCAATGCCTGAACAATGAAATTTGACACAACGCGGCCATCGTTTGGATGCATGTTGGGTCCGTATGTGTTGAATATGCGCACAATCTTAATGCGAACATTGTTCTGCTTGTGGTAGTTGACGAACAACGACTCGGCGCAGCGTTTGCCCTCGTCGTAGCATGAGCGCGAACCTATAGGATTCACCTTGCCCCAGTAGGTTTCGGGCTGAGGATGTATGTCCGGATCACCATAGACCTCGCTGGTCGAAGCCTGCAATATCTTGGCTTTGATACGCTTTGCCAAGCCTAGCATATTTATTGCACCCATTACCGAAGTCTTGATGGTCTTAATAGGGTTGTACTGGTAATGAATTGGCGAAGCTGGACATGCGAGGTTGTAAATCTCGTCCACTTCAATGAAAAAAGGCATGGTTACATCGTGGCGTATTAACTCGAAATATGGATTGTCGAGCAAATGGACAACATTATTTTTCGAACCAGTAAAATAGTTGTCGAGACAAATAACTTCGTTGCCTTCGTTGAGCAGTCGTTCGCACAAATGCGAACCGATGAATCCGGCTCCGCCGGTGACCAAAATCTTCTTCATGCGCAATGTTTTTGAAATGCAAAGGTAAGAAAAAATTTTTTATGGCTAACGCCGTTTCAATGTTTCTGGGTTTGAAGGCTCAAAGGCTAACAGGCTAACAGCCTTGCTGTCTAACAGTCCAAACGCCTTGCGGTATTGCCGACAGACAGGTCTTCTGCTAGACTGGTCTTCGCTAGCCTTTTCGACTTCTCTTCTTCGGGCCTTTTTGCCCAACAAATATTCAATCGTAAATCGTACTTCGTAACCTTTAGCTCGGCCTTGCCAAATCGTAAATAAACTATATTTTTGCAAAAATTTTTCGCATGGCACGAATTCTTAACATAGAAACCTCGACCGACTATTGCTCGGTATCAATATCAAACGACGGCAAATGCACCAATCTTCGCCTGATGCAACCCGACAACACCCGTAAGGCAGCTCATTCCGAAATGCTGGCCGTATTTGTAAAAGAAGTCCTCGACGAGGCTAAACTGAAAGTCTCTGATTTGGACGCCATAGCATTGAGCGGTGGACCAGGGTCTTACACAGGCCTGCGCATTGGAGCAAGCACAAGCAAAGGACTTTGCTTTGGCGGCGATATTCCTTTGATTTCGGTAAACACACTTTTGGTAATTGCCGCAATGGCAAAAGCAAAGTACAATGCCGAATACGATTTGATTGTCCCTATGATTGATGCGCGCCGTATGGAAGTATATACCATGACAACCGATTCAAAACTGGCAAATTTGTCGGAAGTAGAGGCAAAAATAATCACCGAGGAATCGTTTGCCGAATACGAAGGCAAAAAGTTGCTTTTCTGCGGAAACGGAGCCCCCAAATGCAAGGAAATACTCGCAAACGATGGTTTCATGTTCATAGACGACATATACCCGTCGGCAGAATTCATGGGCGAACTTTCCGAAGCAGCCTTCCGCGCAGGCAAATTCGAGGATCTGGTATATTACGAACCTTTCTATCTAAAGGAATTCATTGCCACAACATCAAAAAAATCACTGTTCTAAAAAAACACATTATGCCATACAGAGCAAAAAAGAACTACAAACGCTTTGAAAAGCCCAAAGTTACTAACTTGGAAGTAACCGAACCCGACGAACTCATCAACTTTTTGATGAAAAAGTTCCCCGACCGCAGTCACAACAAAGTAAAGTCGTGGTTGCGTAACAAGACGGTAGAACTCAATGGCGCCGTTGTAACTTTGTACAATCAGAAGCTAATCCCTGGCGACAAGATTTCGATTCACTGGAAGCGAATTGCAACGGGACGCGACCTGAAAGGCATAACCATAGTTTATGAAGACAGCGACATAATTGTCATCAACAAGCCTGCTGGAATGCTTTCGGTTGCTACAGCAAAGAGCAACGAAACCGCATACAGCATACTTAGCAAACACATCAAGGAGCAGAATCCCAACAACCGCATCTTCATCGTTCATCGCCTCGACCGCGAAACTTCGGGACTGATGATGTTCGCCAAGAGCGAAGAAATACAATCGCTGCTGCAGGAAGATTGGAAAACCAACATATACGACCGCCGTTATATTGCCGTAACATCGGGCGACAAACCTATTGGCGACGGAGTTTATGAGTCGTACCTCGCACAAAACAAGGCATACGTCGTTTATTCCACCAAAGACCGCGAAAACGGACAGCTCGCTGTTACCCACTACAAGACACTCAAGACCAAAGGACGCTATTCGTTAATGGAAATAAACCTCGAAACCGGTCGCAAAAACCAGATTCGCGTACACATGAGCGACCTTGGACAACCAATTATCGGAGATAAGAAATACGGATCAAAGGAAAATCTGTTCAACCGTATAGGTCTGCATGCATGGATTCTTGGGTTCACACATCCGCGTACTCACGAAAAAATGCACTTCGAAAGCAATATCCCTAACGAGTTCCTGAAGGTATTTGAAAGTTAATTGGCTACGGCGTTTAAGTGCCTGCGGCGTTTCTAATTGTTTCTAGGTTTAACTTCGTTGAGGGCTTCGCCGTTCTCGCTGCGCTGTTTCAAAGTTTGAATGCCTGCGGCGTTTGAGTGGCTGCGCAGTTTATGTGCCTGCGGCGTTTCTGGGTTCTAGGATTCAATGTTGCTTTACAAACATTCCTCCAATTTGCGTAAATCTTCTTCGGTGGTCGACCAGCTTGTTGCAAAGCGGACTATTGTGTGCGAATCGTCGTATTTTTCCCAAAAACTGAAGCAGACATTTTTTGCAAGTTCGCTCATCTGCTTGTTTTCGAGGATAATGAATTGCTGGTTTGTCGGCGATTCCAAATAAAAACTATATCCTTTTTCTTTAAGTAGCGATTTTAGTCTTTCGGCCATTTCGATAGCATGACAGCTGATTTCCATATAAAGATTGTCGGTAAAAAGCGTGTCGAACTGGATGCCCAGCAAACGGCCTTTTGCAAGCAAGGCTCCACGCTGCTTCATCTTGGTAATGAAATGCTTGGGTGCATTGTTATGAGTAAAAACAACCGCCTCTCCGCAAAGTGCCCCTACTTTCGTGCCACCTATATAAAACACATCGCAAAGCTGGGCAATGTCGGGCAAAGTTACATCGGTTTGACGACTTGCAAGTCCGTAGCCAAGCCGAGCGCCATCCATAAACAACGGAATATTATGCTTTCTGCAGACTTTTGAAATAGCTGTCAACTCGTCTTTGCTGTAAAGCGTTCCGTACTCGGTAGGATGAGAAATATATACCATGCCCGGGAATACCATGTGCTCGTGGTTGCCGTCGGCATAGAAAGTGTTGACATAGGCGTCGATATTGCCTGCGTTCAGTTTCCCGTCGGTAGCTTCGATAGCTAGCACCTTGTGTCCGCTGAATTCGATTGCACCTCCCTCGTGCACGCTGATATGTCCAGAAGTAGCAGCTATCACGCCTTCGTAGTCGGCAAGCATACTGCTTATGACAACCTGGTTGGTCTGGGTGCCACCGACAAGGAAATGCACTTTTGCATCGGGGCGATTGCATGCCTTTTTAATTTTTTCCTCAGCCATACGGCAATACTTGTCATCGCCATATCCAACAAGCGATTCCATATTTGTTTCCGCCAGTCTTTCTAAAATTTTTGGATGGGCTCCAGCTATATAGTCACTTTCAAACGAAATCATGTCAATCGAAAAATTATGTGTTTCTATTCGTCCTTTTTCTCGCTTTTCTCGTAAGCATCCACTATCCTGCTCACAACCTTGTGGCGTATGATGTCACCCTTATCGAACTGCACGAATGATATTTCGGGGATGTTGCCAAGTATGCGGTGAGCCGAAAGCAAACCGGAATCCGATTTCTTCGGCAAGTCAATCTGCGTAAGGTCGCCAGTAACGATAAACTTCGAATTTTCGCCCATACGAGTGAGAAACATCTTAAGCTGGGTGTATGTTGCGTTCTGCGCCTCGTCGAGAATTACAAAAGCCTCGCTCAAAGTACGGCCGCGCATAAACGCCAAGGGAGCAATCTGTATGGTCTTCTCCTCGAGATACTTTTCCAACTTACGATATGGAATCATGTCGAGCAGAGCATCGTAGAGCGGCTGCAGATATGGATCAAGTTTCTCGCGCACATCGCCAGGCAGGAAACCGAGATTTTCGCCAGCTTCCACAGCAGGACGCGAAAGAATGATTTTCTTCACCCTCATTTCCTTGAGCGACTTTACCGCCAATGCTATCGCCGTGTAGGTTTTTCCTGTTCCAGCAGGTCCGGTGGCAAAAAGCAGGTCGTTCTTTTGGAAACACTCCACAAGCAACTTCTGGTTGGCTGTACGCGCACGGATTGGCTTACCGCTGATGCTATAAAGAAGCACGTCCTTGTCCTCGACCATGCTCACCGAATTGGTGTCGCTACCGAGAATTTCGCGCACCTCCTCCACTCCAAGACGGTTGTACTTGCCGAAAAATTCAAGCATGGCATTAAGTTTCATTTCAAAAACCTTTATCTCCTCCTTGTCACCGGCAACTTTCACAACATCGCCACGCTGCACAATCTTCAAACGAGGGAAATTCCTAACCAATAGCATCAGGTTTTCGTCGCGCACTCCGAAGAATTTTTGCAAATCTTCAATTTCAATCAGAATAGTTTTTTCAGTCATCGATAAATTTTGATATTTTTGCGGAACAAAGAAAAGCAATTTTTTGGCATAGTCATAAGATTTTTTGCAACGAAAATGACGAAACTGGTAACACTGACTACCGACTGGCACAACAGCGACTACTACATAGGTGCTGTGAAGGCTACAATTCTGTCGAAACACCCCGACACCAATTTCGTCGACATATCGCACAACATAGAGAAATTCAACTGGCAGCACGCAGGGTTTGTCCTCGGCAGCATAATCGACGACTTCCCCGAAGGCTCTATACATATTATAGGTGTAGACAGCGAACCCGACAACAATACCGACATTGTAGTTGCCATGTACCACGGGCAGTACTTCATCGGCGCCGACAATGGAGCCCTAGGCATCGTATTTGCCGACAAACCAGAGGTCGCAGTCTTCATCAGCGGAGAGTCCTTTGCCGACGACAGCGTCTTTGTCGAAAAGAATGTCTTCGCCGAGATTGTAAAGTTCATACTCTCGGGCAAGGACATACAGCAGCTTGGCGAAATTCGCGACGATGTTCGAAGATACACAGCGGCTCAACCGCAGATAACTGGACGCGGACTGCTCGGAAGCGTAATCTACATCGACTCGTATGGAAATGCCATCACAAACATCAGCAGGGAAACTTTCAACAATGTAATCGGTGAAAACAAATTCGAGATTTTTCTCAACTCAAACCTGCATAGGACCAATAGGATTTGCCAGTCGTACAAGGACGTTGAAGTTCCAGAGATCGTATGCCTTTTCAACTCGATAAACCTGCTTGAAGTGGCAATACGCGGAGCCAGCGCCAAGAATCTGCTTGGACTGAAGCACGACTCGAAGATAAGAATCGACATAATTAAATCAACGGATGATTGACAATATTTTATGTACTGTCACGTTTGAAACGTAATCCTGGCAATAAATATGAAAGACAAGACATACACGCACGGCAAAACATGGAAAATACTACTGCTGGTATTTGCAGCACTTATTTTTACCATGTCGCTCATATACACCAACAACCTCATGAAAGATCTAAGGCATGAGGAATACCGTAGGATGGAATTGTGGTCGCATGCGATGCAAAGTTTCATCAATTCAGAACCCGATGCCGACATTGGCTTCCTGTTCGAAGTGCTCGAAAACAACCAGACCATCCCCGTCATCCTTGTCGATGCCGACAATAAGACCATAATTTCGTACCGAAACCTTGATACTGTAAAAATGGAGAATGCCGAATATGCCGCCGAAAAGCTCGAAGAGTTCCGCAACAACGGCAAGGAAAGCTTCTCGATAACCGACCCCGACGGCAATGTTCTTAATACCATATATTATTCCGACTCGCTCCTGCTCATGAAGCTTCAGTTCTACCCTTATGTGCAGATGATACTCATTGCCATATTCATAATAATGGGCTATGTAGTGCTGAATGTTTTGCGCAAGTCGGAGCAGAACCACGTATGGCTAGGCATGTCGAAGGAAACCGCCCACCAACTGGGAACGCCTATATCGTCGCTTATGGCTTGGCTCGAAATCATGCGCGACGAGCACGGTGAAACCGAAATGTTCCGCGAAATCGAAAAGGATGTTAAGCGGCTTGAAAAGGTTGCTGCACGTTTCTCGAAAATCGGAAGCAAGCCCAACCTGCACGAAAACGAACTTACGGGCAGCATACGCAATACTGTATCGTATCTTAAAACACGTATACCGGCCAGTGTACACATCGAAACAAACCTTACCGAAACCGAGGAGATTTTCCTACCGCTCAACGTCGAGCTGTTCGAATGGGTAATAGAAAACCTTTGCAAGAATGCTGTCGATGCCATAGGCACAAACGGAACAATACGGATAAACGTCGAAGACGACGGCAAGAATGTCGGCATCGAGATTTCCGACACTGGCAAAGGCATCAGCAAGACAGATTTCAAGAACGTATTCAAACCTGGCTATACTACCAAGAACCGCGGCTGGGGCTTAGGACTAAGCCTTGCTAAGCGAATAGTAGAGGAATACCACGGCGGAAAGATTTTTGTCAAGTCGTCGGAAATTGGCAAGGGGACAACGTTCAGGATAAATTTGAAGAAGGATTCGAAAATTTGAAGATTTGAGGATTTAGCTTCGCTGAGCTGAAGGTTGAGGATTTGAGGCAACACACTAGTTTGACGCTACAAATTGTTCATAAAAAAAGAAAGAATATTTTTCTTTTTCATATTCCAAAATTGTTTTGTACTTTTGCACGAATTTTATTTTAATGCCATACGATTGGAATGGAACGTGATAACCAATATATTATACCGTTGGACGGGCTCGAAGAGAAGGAATATACCTTCGACTTCAAGGCGGGCGATGCGTTTTTTCAGTCGTATGAAGGCGGAGAAATAAAGGGCGGAGAGGTTAATGTGAAGGTAACTTTGCTAAAGAAAAAGACCTCGATGCTATTGAACTTTGACTTGTCGGGAACGGTAAAGCTGACGTGCGACAGATGTCTCGAACTCTACAAACAGCCCATCGAAATTAACGATGAAATTCTGGTAAACTATGGCGACGAGACCAACTTCGACACCAACAGCGATGCCGTCACGCTAAGTCGCGATGCAAATTCGATTGACGTGTCGAGCTTCATTTACGAATACTCGCACTTTGCATTGCCGATAGCGCACTATCATCCGGAGGATGCAGACGGTAATCCTACCTGCGACCAGAAGATGATAGACCTGATTGACAAGTACAAGGTTGAAGAGACAGAAAAAACAGAAGACGCAATAGACCCGAGATGGGAAGCGTTGCGAGAATTAAAGAATAATAATAACTAACTAAAAGTTTAAGAAAATGGCACATCCTAAAAGAAAAACCTCAAAGCAGAGAAGAAACAAACGTCGTACCCACTATGTAGCAGAATTCCCGACGTTGGCAACATGCTCAAACTGCGGAACAACAATACAGTATCACCATGTATGTCCAAACTGCGGATACTATAGAGGTAAACTCGTTATCGAACAAAAGGGAGAATAAAACAATAAGACCATATGAACATTGGTGTTGACATACAAGGCGGGGATTTCGCACCAGATGCCATTCTTGATGGCGCAATCCTTGCTTTAGAAGTTTTGGACAAGGACGACAGGTTGTTCCTCTTCGGCAACGAAGAGTACATCCGCAAGTATTTCGCCAATCGCAGCGTCGATGCTGGTGTTTTTGAAATTGTTAATTGTTCCGAAACATTTGCAATGGGCGACGATCCCGTAAAAACATTCCGCGAAAAGAAAGATTCTGGAATTGTAAAGGGATTTATCTACCTCAAACAAGGAATCATTGATGGTTTTGCAAGCGCAGGCAATACAGGAGCAATGATGGTTGGCGCAACGCAAGTAATTGGTGTCCTCGACGGCATCATCAGACCTTGCCTATCGTCGATATGCCCCAACAACAAGGGCGGCAACAACTTGATTCTCGACGTGGGACTCAACGCCGACCCAAAGCCCGAAGTGCTTGTGCAATACGCTCAGATTGGTAGCGCATACGCAAAATATGTAATGGGAATCGAAAACCCGAGAGTTGGCCTGCTGAACATCGGCGCTGAAGAAGGCAAGGGAAACCTTACCGCAAAGGCAACTTACAAGCTTCTGAAGGAACTCGACAACATCAACTTCATTGGAAACATTGAAGGTGGCGATTGTTCCGACACAAACAAGGTAGATGTGATAGTTACCGACGGATTCGTTGGAAACATTTACCTGAAGCATGCCGAATCGATATACAGCATCCTGAAGCAGAGAGGCATCAACGACCCGTTCTTCGAGAACTACAACTACGAGAATGTTGGTGGAACCCCTGCACTCGGTGTTAACGGAACCGTTATTATCGGTCATGGCAAGAGCAACGGCAAGGCTATCAAGAATATGATTCTTCAGACAAAGGCTGTAGCCGCTGCAAAGCTCCATGAAAAGATTGCTTCGATAATAAAATAATAATCTTTTTCATAAATGGCGAGTCCCAGTCCGTCTGCGATTGGGATTTGTTTTTTATTGTGTAGTGCCGTGCAATAATGGTACGGATGCAGAAACCCAAGGGGGCACCCCGAATAGTCATCCTGAACTTGTTTCAGAACCTTTAGCTCGCGTAAGCAATCCGATAGAAAAATGAATAATATTAGTAGCAGATGCTGAAACAAGTTCAGCATGACTGGAGAAGAGAGTGTGATAGTGACAGATGCTGAAACGAGTTCAGCATGACAGTTCGGGATCAGCATGACGGGGGAAGAGGGAAAGCGCGCCCTTTTTGTCATCCTGAACTTGTTTCAGGATCTGAAAAAGGGAGTGCAGGACGGAATGGATAGAGTATTATAGTGGCGGATGCTGAAATAAATTCAGCATGACAATGAAGAGTGTAAATCGTAAATAATATTGTATCTTTGTGCAAAATTTAAAAACGTATCGAAATGAAGCAAATAATTGAATGCGTTCCTAATTTCAGCGAAGGACGCGATATGGCTGTCATCAAACAGATAACCGATGTAATAGAATCAGTAGAAGGAATAAAGCTCCTCGACGTTGACCCGGGAGCCGCAACAAACCGTACGGTTGTAACCTTTGTTGGTGAACCAGAACCTGTATGCACCGCAGCATTCCTTGCAGTTAAGAAGGCTTCGGAACTCATCGACATGAGCAAACACCACGGCGCTCACCCTCGTTTCGGCGCAACCGACGTTTGCCCTTTGATTCCTGTTTCAAACATCACAATGGAACAAACCGTTGAATATGCACGCAAACTTGCAAAGCGCATAGGCGAAGAACTAGCAATTCCAGTTTACTGCTACGAAAGTGCAGCTTTCGAACCGAAGCGCCGCAACCTTGCAAACTGCCGCTCGGGTGAATACGAAGCACTGCCAAAGCGCATCGGCAGCGACGAATGGCATCCCGATTTCGGTCCACGCGAATGGAACGACAGCGTAATGCACACAGGCGCAACTGCTGTTGGCGCACGCAACTTCCTCGTAGCTTTCAACGTAAACCTCAACACTACTTCGGTAAACAAGGCAAACTCGATAGCATACGACGTACGCGAACGTGGTCGTGTAAAGCGCGAAGGTCATCCTGTAACCGGTAAGCCGGTACTCGACGAAAACGGCAACAAGGTATATGTTCCTGGCCTGCTGAAATCGGTTAAGGCAATCGGATGGTACATCGAGGAATACGGAATCGCACAGATTTCGATGAACCTCACCGACATCGACGTTACTCCTCTGCACGTTGCTTTCGACACCGTCTGCGAACGCGCTGCTGCACACGGAATCCGCGTAACTGGTTCGGAACTTGTTGGTGTTACCCCACTCAAGACCTTGCTCGATGCTGGTAAATACTTCCTGCAGAAACAAGGACGTTCACTCGGTGTATCGGATGAAGAACTCATAAAGATAGCTGTTCGCTCGCTCGGTTTGAACGACGTTAAGCCTTTCGACCCGAAGAAGAACGTTATTGAATATATGCTTGAGGACAACAAGCCAAAGCTCATCGACATGGACTTGGTAAAGTTCTGCCACACCACTGCATCGGAATCAGCAGCTCCTGGTGGAGGTTCAATTTCGGCATATATGGGTTCGCTAGGTGCAGCATTGGGAACTATGGTTGCAAACCTCACCGCTCTCAAGCACCGCAACGACGACACCTGGAAGAACTACAGCGACTGGGCAGAAAAGGGCAAATATTACCACGATGAACTGCTCAAGATGGTTGACGAAGACACTAACGCCTTCAACAAGATTATGGATGCATTTGCACTGCCAAAGGCAAGCGACGAGGACAAGGCACGCCGCAAACAGGCAATCCAGGAAGCAACCAAGTTTGCTATCGAAATTCCGTTCAAGACAATGAGCCTCAGCTGCGAAAGCATGCAGGTAATGCTCGAGATGGCAAAGAACGGTCTCGAAGCTTCGATAAGCGACGCAGGCGTAGGTGCTTTGGCTGCAAGGTCGGCTGTTCAGGGTGCATTCCTTAACGTGAAGATAAACTGCAAGTCGTACAACGACAAGGAGTTTGTTGCCGACATCCTGAAGAAGGGCGAAGAGATTGAAAAACGTGCTCTGGCAATCGAAAAGGAAGTGATGGATATTGCAAACCAGAAGATAAACGGATAATAAATCACTCAAATAAAAAAAGAAAAAGCTCTCCTAAACGGAGGGCTTTTTTTTAGTTAAAAGTTGTCTCGTCCTGAAATAGCGTTACAATAAAAATAGTAACGAAATGGAAAATAAAGAAAGTAAGTATGTTAGGCGTACACAAAAGGACTACACAATGGCTTTTAAATTGTCAGTTGTACGCGAGTATGAAGAGACACATGT
>JAFZWY010000015.1 GCA_017617125.1 Bacteroidales bacterium | reverse complement strand
TTAAATTCAAATAGATATGGCTAACACACCAATTTGTGACACAGTTATTCAGGAACAATGCCGTAAGTTGGGAATCAACAACATAGGCAAATCGACAATCAGAGAAATTGTCGGATTAGTTAATTGCATAGAGAAGGAAACCGGCGAGAAATTCGTCAGGATGGAGATGGGCGTTCCGAGCCTCAAGCCGCCAAAGATTGGCACCGAAGCCGAAATAAAGGCTCTCAACGACGGCGTGGCTGCCATCTACCCGATGGTTGACGGCGTGCCAGAACTCAAGAAGGAAGCCTCAAGGTTCGTTAAGAACTTCATCGGAGTTGACATATCGCCAGAATGCTGCATACCGACAGTCGGCTCAATGCAAGGCGGCTACGCAACCTTCCTCACCTGCTCGAACCTCGATCCGCAGAAGGACACAGCACTTTTCATCGACCCGGGTTTCCCAGTTCAGAAACAGCAGTTCAATGTGATGGGACACAAGTACGAAAGTTTTGACGTTTACGATTATCGTGGCGAAAAACTTCGCGAAAAACTTGAATCCTACCTCTCGAAAGGCAACATCAACTCGATAATCTACTCCAACCCCAACAATCCAAGCTGGATATGCTTCACCGATGACGAACTGAAAATCATCGCCGAGGTTGCCGACAAGTACGATGCCATTGTAATAGAAGACCTTGCATACTTTAGAATGGATTTCCGCGATGACACTTATCACCCCGGATTCCCACCATATCAGGCATCTGTTGCAAACTACACAGACAACTACATCTTGATGATTTCGGGATCAAAGGCATTCAGTTATGCAGGTCAACGCGTGGCTGTTGTGGCAATTTCCGACAAGATTTTCCACCGCTCATACCCCAACCTGCAGAAGCGTTTCGGCAGAGACCAGTTCGGTGCAACATTCGTAATGAGAATAATATACGCATTGAGTTCTGGTGTTTGCCACTCGGCACAGTACGGTTTGGCAGCAATGCTCAAGGCCGCAAACGACGGCACTTTCAATTTCATCAAGGACATCGAAGAATACGGAAAGCGTGCCGAAAAGATGAAGAAACTTTTCGTTGACGCAGGATTCAACATCGTATACGACAAGGACATAGACAAAGACCTTGCCGATGGTTTCTATTTCACCATCACCTATCGCGACTGGACTGGCGCCCAATTGCTCGAAGAACTTCTGCACTACGGAATCAGCGCTATTACGCTCGACAACACCGGTAGCAAGAAGTACGGACTTCGCGCCTGCGTATCGCAGATTACGCCCGACAAGATGGAATTGCTCGAAAAACGCCTCGAAATCTATAAGCAGAACCACTAGGCAAAAATGCAGGAAATGTCGCCCAGGAAACAGGAAATCTTCGACCTGATCAAGGCCAACTACAGCAAGACCGTGATTAGGAAGGGCGACATTTATGTCTACGACGGTTCCATCCTTCACATTGTCGAAGAAAAGAAAAAAGGAATAAAGGTAAGCAGCGTCCTGAACATGAGATACTGGGTGCTGCTGCTTTTTTTGATCATAACAGGCCTTTGTCTCGGTATTGTCGGCATTGCCGTCACCGTGCTTATTGCAAACCTGATTGCGATAAAGGCAAAAAGGACAAAGAAAGCCAATCTAACATCGTTAATAAGCTAATGCCCAAAGTATTAAGGATAATAAACAGGTTCAATCTTGGCGGACCTACATACAACGTAAGTTATCTTACCAAGTATATGGCGCCCGATTACGAAACTCTGTTGGTTGGGGGAATGAACGACAAGTCGGAAGCTTGTTCCGACTATATTGTCCAGAAGCTTGGGATACATGCCATCAAGATAAGCGAGATGATAAGAAGCATCAACGGCTACAACGACATGGTGGCATACGAGAAGATTAAGAACATAATCAAGCGCTACAAGCCCGACATAGTACACACCCACGCCTCCAAGGCTGGCGTACTTGGGCGACAGGCAGCCATAAGTTGCGGAGTGCCAGTGATTGTGCATACTTTCCACGGACATATCTTCAACTCGTATTTCAACAAGTACGTAACCGCTGCATTCAAGAAGATTGAGCAGCACTATGCCAAGAAAACCACAGCGATAGTAGCAATCAGCGACCTGCAGAAGTACGAGCTGTCGGAGGTATACAAGATTGCACCAGCCGACAAGTTCCGCGTAATACCTTTGGGCTTCGACCTCAACCGCTTTCAGGAAAATCAGTCGATGAAGCGCGATGCCTTCCGCAAGCAGTACGACATTGCCGACGACGAGATTGCAGTCTCGATTGTGGGCCGTCTTGTACCGGTGAAGAACCACACAATGTTCATCGACGCCATAAAGGAGGTGAAGTCGAAGACAAACCGCAAGGTTCGTGGCGTTATTGTCGGCGACGGCGACCTGCGCAACACACTCTACGAATATGCCGCCCACCACGGGCTGTCGATATCCACGCCAGAGCATAAAGTGCCTAATTCGGACCTTATTTTCACCTCGTGGATAAAGGATGCCGACTATGTATTTGCAGGCTCTGAAATTTCGGCATTGACTTCGCTGAACGAAGGCACACCTGTATCGATAATCGAATCGCAGGCGGCAAATGTGCCGGTTGTAAGCACTATTGTCGGAGGCATCAGGGACGTGGTTATGGAAGGCAAAACAGCCTTGCTCTCTCCCACCCAAAATGTCGAAGCTTTCAGCGACAACCTGCTTATGCTTGTCAACAACGACGACCTGCGCAAGCAGATGTCGGAGGACGGCTGGATTTTTGTCCGCGACAAGTTCCACTACAACCGCCTCGTCAACGACATGAAGAATCTGTACAACGAATTGCTAGCGAATAGACGCAGTTTCTAGTTTAAAGTTCAAAGTTTAAAGTTTAAAGTTTGTCACAGCGCAGCATAAAAAAAGGGCAACCCTTGCGGATCACCCTTTTGTCAAAAGTTGTGTTTAATTATTTTCTGTTCTTCAAGAACTCAAGCGACTTGTTCATCAACTTGTACATTACAGTATCGTCCTGAACGATTGGAACTTCCTTGCGGAAGTCGCTGACAAACTCCTGAATGAAAGGTGATGGCTTAAGCGGTTCGCGGAAGTACAGTGCCTGACTTGCGGCAAAGCACTCGATTGCAAGCACTCTCTCGACATTTGCAACTACGCGCAGAAGCTTTGTTCCAGCGTTTGCGCCCATACTTACATGGTCTTCCTGCTCGTTCGACGACGAAAGCGAGTCGACACTTGCAGGCATACACAACTGCTTGTTCTGGCTGACGATAGATGCTGCCGTATACTGCGGAATCATGAAACCGCTGTTGAGACCTGGCTTTGCAACCAAGAATGCCGGCAATCCCCTGTCACCACTGATAAGACGGTAGATACGACGTTCGGAAATACTACCTATTTCGGCCATTGCAATCGAAAGGAAATCCATAACGATTGCCAGTGGCTGTCCGTGGAAGTTACCGCCGCTCAATACGAGGTCGTCATCGGGGAATACCATAGGATTGTCGGTAACCGAATTGATTTCGGTCTCCACAACGCTTGCTACATAGGTCCATGCATCCTTTGAAGCACCGTGAACCTGCGGAACGCAACGGAACGAATACGGGTCCTGAACGGTGGTTTTCTTCTGCTTCTGCAGTTCTGAACCGGCAAGATATGCACGAATGTTCTGTGCAGTCTTAATTTGTCCCTTGTGCGGACGTATGGTGTGAAGATTCTCGGTGAACGGGTCTGCAAGTCCGTTGAAGCCTTCGAGCGACATGGTTGCAATAATGTCGGCGTTCCTCAAGATCTTACGACCGCGCAACAAAGCGTCGATGGCGTGCGAAAGCATAAACTGAGTTCCGTTTATAAGAGCAAGACCTTCCTTCGACTTGAGGCGGAGCGGTTCCATATCGAGTTGTGCAAGCACATCGGCAGAATTGCGCTTTTCGCCCTTATAGTATACCTCGCCCATTCCGAGCATTGCGAGAGTTATATGAGCTAACGGAGCCAAGTCGCCCGATGCTCCAAGTGATCCAAGCTGGTAAACTACAGGAGTTATGCCCTTGTTGTAGAAATCGACAAGACGCTGAGCTGTTGACACGCATACTCCCGAAATACCATACGACATATTCTTGACTTTCAAGAACATCATCAAACGGACAATACGCTGTTCAACCTCTTCTCCCATACCGCAGGAGTGCGACTTTATAAGGTTTTCCTGAAGCTGCTCAAGTTCGTTCTCAGAGACCGAAGTGTTACACAACGAACCGAAACCAGTAGTGATGCCGTAAATCGGTTTCTCGCGGTTCTTCATCTTCTCGTCCAAATAGTTGCGGCAATGCTCAATGTTCCTGATAGCCTCTTCCGACAAGGCGATTTCGCATCCGCTTTCGATGATTTCTTCTAATTTGTCAAGCGTTAATCTTTCTGTTCCAATGTAATATGTTTCCATTCTGAAATATTTTTATTGCTTTTGTTTTTATCTGTTCTTGTACATTTGTTCGTAATACTTAGCATAGTCGCCCGAAACTATCCTGTTGAGCCACTCCTCGTTAGCCAGGTACCAGTCGACAGTCTTTTCGATGCCTTCCTCGAACTGCAGCGACGGTTTCCAACCCAGTTCGGTCTGCAATTTGGTGGAATCGATGGCATAACGAAGGTCGTGTCCTGCCCTGTCGGTAACATAAGTTATCAGCTTTTCGGAAGATCCTTTTTCGCGACCGAGCTTTCTGTCCATAACTTCGCACAACTTCTTGATTAACGAGATGTTGGTCCACTCGTTGTTACCTCCTATATTATAAGTTTCGCCGTTGCGACCATTGTGGAAAATACAATCGATTGCTCGTGCATGGTCGATGACGAACAACCAATCGCGGACGTTGAGACCCTTTCCATAGATAGGAATTGGCTTATTGTTCTTTATATTATTGATTGACAACGGAATAAGCTTTTCTGGGAACTGGTTTGGTCCGTAGTTGTTGGAGCAGTTCGACAACACCACGTTCATACCAAAAGTATGGTGGTAAGCACGAACAAGGTGGTCGGAACTAGCTTTCGAAGCCGAATACGGCGAACGTGGCGAGTACGGAGTTGTCTCCTTGAAAAAACCTTCGTTTCCGAGCGATCCGTACACTTCGTCGGTAGAAATGTGGTAGAAACGCTTGTTGTCGTAGTCGCCCTTCCAGAAGTCGCGTGCAGCAGTCAGCAGGTTTGCCGTACCTACAAAGTTGGTGTAAATAAACTCCAACGGATTAGTAATGCTACGATCGACATGGCTTTCGGCAGCAAGATGAATTACTGCATCTGGCGAATACTTTGCAAACAGCGACTTTATGGCTTCATAGTCGACAATATCGACCTTCTCGAACTTGTAGTTTGATGCATTTTCGACATCCTTCAGATTCTCCAGGTTGCCTGCATATGTCAGTTTATCCACATTAACAATCAGATACTGAGGATATTTATTTACAAATAGTCTTACAACATGCGAGCCAATGAAACCGGCACCACCTGTTATAAATATCGTCTTCTCCATCTAATAGAAATTTTAGATGGCAAAATTATGAATTTTAATCGGATTGGGAAAGAAATTTGCAAAATCTACTTCATAAAAAAATAATTACCCTATTTAATAAGTCTATTAAATAAATTTATTAGTTTTGCGACAGATTTTAAAATGCAAAGGATGAACAAGGACAACAATATGGAACAGCAGATTCTGCAATGTGCCGAAGAACTGTTCCTTGAAAAGGGCTTTTCGCTGGTGAGTACCACCGACATAGCAAAGAAAGCGGGATGTAATCAGGCTCTCGTACACTATTATTTCCGCACCAAGGAAAATCTGTTCCAGCAGATTTTCCAGGCGAAATTCACTAAATTCCTCTACATTTTCACAACCTTCGACGACAGCGATGAGCCGTTCACCACAAGGCTACGCAAGAAAATAGAGGCGCACTTCGACCTGCTGATAGAGAATAGGCAGATTCCGTTTTTGATAGTCAACGAACTGATACTTAACGAAGAACGCCGTAGTGCTCTTGTCAAAAACATTTACAATAAGAACCTTGAAATATACCGTCGCTTCGACCACGAACTGCAGGAAGAAATCCAGAAAGGCAACATCCGTCCCATCTCCACCCTCGACCTGCTAATCAACATAGTGTCAATGAACATAATAATATTCTTTATGCTTCCGCTCCTCGAAAGCCAGTTCAACTTCGACGATGAAGAAATTGCCGAGCTGTTGCAGCAACGCAAGCACGAAGTGGTAGAGACAATAATGTGCAGCTTAAGACCTAAAAATAAGTAAAGCATGGAAAATCAATCATATAGACTCGGAATCGACATCGGTTCAACAACTGTAAAAACCATAGTCCTCGATTGCGATGACAACATTCTGTTCTCGGAATACAGGCGCCACAACGCCAATGTGGTCGATACATTGTCGGAAACGCTTGCAAAAGTAACCGAAAAACTTGGCGACATAAATGCAAGCACCGTAATAACTGGCTCTGTAGGAATGGGTTACGCTGAAAAAATAGGCACAAGGTTCGTGCAGGAAGTCATCGCATCAACCGAATGGATTAAGGAAAAATATCCGCAAGTGCGCACATTCGTCGATATTGGCGGCGAGGACAGCAAGATGATTTTCCTCCAGCCAGGCAAAACTCCCGACATCCGCATGAACGGCTCATGCGCCGGTGGAACTGGTGCCTTCATCGACCAGACAGCCACGCTGCTCGGCATAGAACCGATAGAACTCAACCAGCTGGCCGCCGACCACAAAACAATCTACCCCATAGCTTCACGCTGCGGAGTATTCTCGAAGACTGATATACAGAACCTTATAAGCCGAAACACCAGCAAACAGGACATTGCCGCTTCGGTGCTCAACTCAGTGGCAATGCAGGTGACATCGTCGCTTGCCCGCGGAACCGACATAGTACCGCCAATACTTTTCTGCGGTGGTCCGTTCAAGTTTATACCACAACTTAAAGAGAGCTTTATTAACATCTTAAAAATAAACAATGAAGATTGTATAATTCCAGAGAATACAGAACTATTCCCAGCATTGGGCTGCGCTTTCCTCGCAAAGAAGTACAACGAAGCGCCAAGTTTAATTTCCGACTTAATCAAACACTTAAATAAAGAGCATAAATCTTACTCTAAATCAAATGGTAATGTATTAAGAAAATTATTCAATTCGGAAGAAGAATTCCAAAAATGGAAGACTGAAAGACAGAAATTCTCACTGAAAAGCGTAGTGCCGATCGAAGGCTCAGAAATCAGGTGTCATCTTGGCGTTGACTCTGGTTCCACTACGACAAAAGTCGTTCTCATCGACGATAACCTCAACATAATATACAAGGATTACCGTCGCAACAACGGCAACAGCTTCCGCACTTTCGTAGAAAGCATGGAAGCACTGCAACAATTTGAAAAAGAGAAGAATATAAAAATTAGCATAGTCAGCAGTACAGCAACGGGCTACGGCGAAAACCTGTTAAAGAAAGCCTTTAACCTAAACAATGGAATTGTCGAAACTATGGCACATTACATTGCTGCAAGGGAGGTTTGTCCAGAGGTTTCGTTCGTACTCGACATAGGCGGACAGGACATGAAAGCCATATTCATCGACAACGGCAGTATAAAACGCATCGAAATCAACGAGGCTTGTTCGTCGGGATGTGGTTCGTTCATAGAGACTTACGCCAACATGCTCAACTATCCTGTTGCTGAATTTGCACGCATGGCGTGCACCGCCGACCAGCCCTACGACCTCGGCACCCGCTGCACCGTGTTTATGAACTCAAAGGTAAAACAGTCGCTTCGCGAAGGCACTTCCATCGAGAACATTGCCGCA
The DNA here is from genome assembly GCA_017617125.1 of Bacteroidales bacterium. GTDB lineage: Bacteria > Bacteroidota > Bacteroidia > Bacteroidales > ML635J-15 > Bact-19. The sequence goes on along the minus strand of JAFZWY010000015.1, from coordinate 70,388 downwards.
GGTTTCTCCTACTCCGTCATCAAGAATTGTCTGTTTAAGGTATTGAAACTAAAGAACTTGAACGAACTTGGCGACAACATTGTAGTTCAGGGCGGAACAATGAAGAACCTCTCCATTGTAAAGGCTTTGGAAGTACTCACAGGCAAAAACGTGTTCTTCTCCGACATTCCCGAACTTATGGGCGCTTTTGGAGCAGCAATCTACGGAAAATCAACCGATTGTACAAACGAGACGACAATATCGGAACTCATAAAGTTCAACGAATACAAGTCTTCGATTGTAAACTGCAAAGGCTGTGAAAACCAATGCACTGTAAACATTTTCAAGTTCGAGAATGGCAATTCGTTCTACGCAGGCAACAACTGCGAGAAAGTCTTCTCCAACAGGTCCGAAAGCACCGCCAAGGGCATCAACCTGCATGCCGAGAAGGACGACATGCTGTTTGCAAAGCACGAATATTCAACAGCCAAGAACGGCAAGAAAGTAGGACTGCCGCGCGCATTGGGCATGTACGAGAATTTCCAGTTCTGGCAGGCTATGTTCAGCACTTTGGGATACGAAGTCGTATTATCCGGCGACTCGACAAACAAGCTCTACGAACCTGGCGTCAAGTCTATTATGTCCGACAACATCTGCTTCCCGGCAAAACTGATGAACGGCCACATCCTCGACCTTGTCAACAAGAAAGTCGATTTCATTTTCTACCCCTACATCGTACTCGAAGTAAAGGACGATGAGAAGTCGAACAACAGCTACAACTGCCCCATCGTGAGCGGTTACGGTGATGTAATAAAGAGTTCAATCGATACTGAAAATAAATACGGCATACGATTTGACAATCCGATAATTACATTCAGTAATGATGAGTTGCTTTGGAAGTCGTGCAATGCCTATTTGAAGTCGCTTGGCTTTGACAAGAAGATGCGTCGCAAAGCCATCGAAAATGCCATCGAAGCACAAGCAAACTTCCGCGCACGCCTCACAGAGCGCACCGCCGAGGTAATTGAAAAAGCCAATCGCGACGGCAGAACTGTTATCGTCCTTGCCGGCCGTCCCTACCACATCGACCCGCTCATACAGCACAAAGTGTCACAGGCAGTTGCCGAGATGGGCATAGACGTTGTAACCGAAAATGTTTCGTATCTGGACAATGAAAACATCTTCGACGAACTGCACTCGCTCACACAGTGGAGTTTCCCGACGCGAATCTTCAAGGCTGCACACTATGTTGCCAACGCTCCCGACAATGTCCAGTTCATAGAACTCACCTCGTTCGGCTGCGGTCCCGATGCCTTCATCCTCGACGAAATGGGAAGCATTCTCAACCGTAAAGGCAAGAATCTCACCATATTAAAGATTGACGATGTAAACAACATTGGTTCTCTTCGTCTGCGTATCCGCTCACTCGTCGAAAGCCTCAAGCTCAACAACGGACACCGCAAGGAGACCAAGTTTGTGACCACCAAGCCGTTTATGGAAGAAGACCGCCGCAGATTAATTATAGGTCCGTATTTCGCAGAAGGCTATTCTGAGTTCATTCCGGCCTTCTTTAAGGCCAAGGGCTACAATCTGCTCAACCTGCCGAAAGGAACGCCAGAATCGAACGAATACGGCCTCAAATACGCCAACAACGACATATGCTACCCTGCCACCATTGTCATCGGCACGATAATGATGGCTCTCGAAAGCGGAAAATTCAATCCGGACGACATTGCCGTTGCCATCACGCAGACAGGTGGACAATGCCGAGCCAGCAACTATTTGTCGCTGATTAAGAACGCAATGGTGACTGCAGGATTCGAGAATATTCCCGTAGTTTCGGTTGCGACAGGAAGCAGCAAGATAAACTATCAGCCTGGATTCGACCTTCATGTTTCGAAAAACATGGGCTTGCTACTCAACACGATGCTTTATGCCGACTGCCTTTCGAAATTGTACCAGGGTGCAGTCATTAGGGAAAAGACAAAAGGTATCGCTCGGAAAATCAGGGACAAATACACAGAAATGAGTTTCCCATACATCGAAAACAAGCAGGGAGACAAACTCCAGGGACTTCTGAAAAAAGCCGTTGCAGAATTCCGCGAGAACATCAACGAAGGAAGCACCTACCCGACCATTGGCATCGTTGGCGAAATATACTTGAAATACAATGCGTTCAGCAACAAGTATGTCGTCGATTGGCTCAACGACCAAGGCTTTGAGGTGGCAGTACCTTCGATATACAATTTCTTTATCAACGGACTGGTAAACAATGCAGTAAACCGCAAATACCACATTAAGCCCAGCAAGACGCCAACATTCGTAAGCACAAGCATTTACAACCTAATAGCAAGGTTTGCCCGCAAGTACGACAAGATTTGCGCAGGCTTCCCGAGCTACCGTCCGTTTGACAATCTTTTCGAAGCATTTGAAGACGCCACCAAGATTGTAAATCCGGCAACCAACTTCGGTGAAGGCTGGCTTCTGCCTGCCGAAATTGCCAACTATGCAAAGAACGGAATCAGCAGCGTGGTAAGCTTACAGCCATTCGGCTGCATTGCCAACCACATCATTTCCAAGGGCATGGAGAAGAAAATCAAGCAGATTTATCCTGACATGAACCTGCTCTTCCTCGACTTCGACGCCGGCACCTCCGAAGCAAATGTGTTCAACAGGTTGCACTTTATATTGGAGAATGCAAAAAGCAAGATGAAATAAAACAAAAAAGGTTGCCATGGCAACCTTTTGTTTTTCAATCTACAATCGTAAATCGTACTTCGTAAATTTACTTGAGTCTCTTGAACTGGCAAGTGAAGTGACGCATCAATTCTGCTTCCCAGGTGATTTCGAGACCGCGCTTGATAGTGTCGCGACGATCGTAAACGTTCTTCAATGCAGCTGCGATTACATCCATGTGGTTGTTGGTGTAAACACGGCGTGGAATGCAAAGACGTACGAAGTCGTTGCCACCGAAACGGTTTTCGCGTGTAACCGGGTCACGGTCAGCAAGAACGTAACCGATTTCGCAAGCACGGATACCAGCTTCGAGGTAAAGTTCGCATGTCAAAGTCTGAGCCGGGAACTCTTCCTTCGGGATGTTGGTCAACACCTTGTCGGCATCAACGAAGATTGCATGACCGCCAGCAGGACGCTGATAAGGAATGCCGTATTCGTCGAGTTTCTTTGCAAGGTAGTGAACCTGCTTGATACGAGTTTCAACCATGTCGAACTCAATGTTTTCCTTCAGACCAACTGCGAGAGCATCCATATCACGGCCGTTCATACCGCCGTAGGTAAGGAAACCTTCGAAAGGAATGCAGAACAACTTAGCACCTTCGTACCAATCTTTCTTTCTAGTTGCGATGAAACCACCCATGTTTACGAGAGCGTCCTTCTTTGCCGACATTGTCATGCTGTCTGCATAGCCGAACATTTCGCGAACGATTTCGCGCAAGGTCTTGTCTGCGTAACCTTCTTCGCGAGTCTTGATGAAGTAAGCATTTTCGATGAAACGAGCCGAGTCAATGTTTACCGGAACACCGTACTTGTGGCAAAGTTCGCAGGTTTCTCGGATATTCTTCATGCTAACTGGCTGACCGCCAACAGTATTGTTAGTAACAGTAAGTACGAAGAAAGGAACGTTGCCTTTATTTTCCTGCAATACCTTTTCCAACTTTTCGAGGCTTACATTACCCTTGAAAGGAACTTCGAGCTGAGTATCGTAAGCTTCGGGAACGGTAACGTCGATAGCAAATGCCTTACGGCTTTCGATATGACCCTTAGTAGTGTCGAAGTGAGCATTACCAGGAACAACCATACCGGGCTTTACCAAGTACGAGAACAAAACATTCTCGGCTGCACGACCCTGGTGAGTAGGAATAACATATTCGAAACCAGTAAGTTCAGTGATAGTATCTTTCATGTGGTAGAAACTGCGTGCTCCGCCGTAGCTTTCGTCACCCATCATCATTGCGCTCCACTGACGGTCGCTCATTGCACCAGTACCAGAGTCGGTCAACAAATCGATATATACATAGTCGCTCTTCAACATGAAGATGTTGTTGTGGGCTTCTTCGAGCCACTTTTCGCGCTGTTCTCTTGTGGATTTCTTAATGGGTTCAACCATCTTAATTTTCCACGCTTCTGCAAATGGTAATTCCATAATTTAAATTTTAAAATTTATTAATAATTTTTTGATTGTCCTTTCGGAAAGAAATGAAATAGGAAACTATTCTCAGCAAAATAGTTAGATGCCGAAAATGGTTTCCAATACTAAAACGAATCGCGCTCCTTGATATTTAGGAATACCAAGCTCCTCATTTCTATTATAGTATTAAACCTATTCATTTCAATTTTTTGCAACCGCAAATTTAAGAATAATTTCAATATGGTGCAATATGTTTTTTAATATAGTTTAAAGAGTTCAATGGCTGACGCCGTTTCAAGTTTCAAGTTTCTGGTTTAAGGTTGTAGAGGTCGCGGCGCGCCACAACTGTACAAGGGTCAAGGGATCTAGTTCAATGATTAACGTTCAAGGTTAAATGGTTATTTGTAGAGACGCAAAATCATGCGTCTGTACAAACATTTGTAGCGGCGCAATGCGTTGCGCCGAATATAATGCGATGCGTTGATGGAATCACGTAATCTGTAGAGACACGCCATGGCACGTCTGTACAGGACAAAGAATTATAGCGGCATTGCTTGCAACGTCGGCTAGTGGGCAAATGCCATTGTGTTCCGCATAAAAAAAACGGAGAACGCTTTCGCATTCTCCGTCAAAATATCTTTTAACATAATCTTACTCAGTAAGTTCCTTAATCTTTGCACTCATCTGCTGGCTTTCTTCGTAACGACCAGTCTTGTAGTACAATTCCTTCAAGATCTGGAGAACCTGCAAATCGTTCGGCTTAATAGACATTGCCTTTTCGAGGAACGGAAGAGCCTTCAACTGGTACGACTTTGCAATTTCCTGATACTTTTCATATTCTGAGAAATCTGTCGGAGGAACGTTCTTGTCGGCCCATTCAACGGTATCGGCAGCGGTATTGATATAGAGAGCGCCAAGTCCGTAAACTGCATCGTAGTTGTTAGGATCGATTTCGAGAGCCTTGTTGAAGTCAGCCTCTGCTGCAGCCTTGTCCTTCATTTCCTGCGACAAAGTACCGCGGATTACGAGGAACTGAGCATTGTTAGGATCGTTCTCCATTGCCATGTTTATATACTCCCTTGCCTTTTCTGAATTTCCAGATGCTACATAGTAGTTGAACATTTCGATTACAAGGGCGTAGCTGTCGTTCGGGAACTTAGCAATACCGTCTTCCAAAACCTTGAGCATCTTGGCAGTGTCACCAGTTTCCTTCAAAGCCATCGACTGGTTTACATAAACAGAAACCTTTTCCTTGTTGTCGGCACCATAGTTTGCCTGAATGAGGAAATCGTTGAGCGAAATGGCTTCTTCGTACTTCTTGCATCTCATTGCTGCAAGCGATGCATAATAGTAAATCTGTGTATCGATAGAGAATGTCAATGTCGAAATCTCTATTGCCTTTGCGAACTGAGAATAAGAAGTCTCGTAATCCTGCTCTCTGAAAGCCTTGATACCCTTGTTAACGAAAGCGTTAGACAAAGCCGGGAAACGCTGGAACAAAATGTCCATGAAAGCCTCGGTACTTTCGTAGTTAGCTTCATTGTTCTGGTTAAGAATACTAGCAAACTTCATCAAGCCGGCCTGGGTCGAGAAGTCGATGTCGCGATGCTCGGGCTTTACAAAGTTGTACTTAAGAGCCTTCATATAAGCTTCGTAAGCGGTCTCGTAGCAATCGGTACAAAGGTTCTGATATTTCTTTTCCTTTGAACTTCCGATTTCCTGATAAATCTGACCTTTGAACCAGAAAGTCTTGAAACTTTCGGCAGTCTGCGGATTTGCCTCTGCCTTGTCGATTGCCTTCTTCGCGTCGTCGAGGTAGCCATCCTTAAGATAGCTCCATGCGCTGGTAATCATTTGCTTCTGGGCACTCATTGTAAGTGCTGCCATCAAAGCTATACCTATTAAAAATAACTTCTTCATAATCTTAAATTTTAAATGTTATCATTATTCGTTTGTATTCTCGTTATTTTCTTCCACTGCAATTTCTGCGCCATTATTTTCGTCCTGTGGAATTTCTTCGTCAACAGGCTCTGCAACTCCGTCAGCCTCAGCCTCGAGCTGTGCTATCTTTGCTGCTTCCTCTTCGGCAATGCGTTCCAGTTCGGCACCACCTTCTATCTTTGCTACAGAAGCGATTACATCGCCGTCGCGGAGATTTATCAGGCGAACGCCCTGAGTAGCACGACCCATAACGCGCAGAGTATCAACTGCCAGACGGATTGTTATTCCCGAACGGTTGATAATCATCAGGTGGTCATTGTCGGTAACGGCGTTGATACTGATAAGGTTACCAGTCTTTTCGGTGACATTCAAGGTCTTAACACCCTTACCGCCACGGTTTGTAACACGGTAGTCCTCGATGCTCGAACGCTTGCCGTAGCCGTTTTCGGAAACTACAAGTACATCCTGTTCCGGACGGACTGTAATCATACCTATTACATAATCGTTATCGTCCAAGGTTATACCCTTGACACCGGTTGCTGTACGTCCAATCGGACGGACAATGTCGTGCGGGAAGCGGATGGTCTTGCCACCGTAAGCACCAATCATGACATTTGTCGGAGCTTCGCCTTCGATATCCTCGATTAGCGATGCGGTAAGAAGCATATCGCCTTCGCGAACATTGATAGCGTTGACACCATTCTGGCGCGGACGCGAATATTCCTCGAGCAAGGTCTTCTTGAACACACCGTTGCGAGTACACATCACGACGTAAGTCCTGTTGATGTAGTCAACGTCCTTCAGCGACTTCACATTCAGGTAAGCCTTAACTTCGTCTTCCTTGTCGATGTTGATAATGTTCTGAATATGACGTCCCTTCGAGGTCTTTGTACCTTCAGGAATTTCGTAAACCTTGAGCCAGTAGCACTTTCCAAGCTTTGTAAATAATAATAAGGTATTGTGCATTGTGGCAACGAACATGTGTTCCACAAAGTCCTCGTCGCGGGTTGCAGTTCCCTTTGAACCTACACCGCCCCTATTCTGCGACTTGAATTCCGACAACGAAGTGCGCTTCATGTATCCGAGGTGCGAAATTGTGATTACAACCTCTTCGTTTGCATAGAAGTCTTCTGGATTCATGTCTTCGGAAGCGTAAACGACTTCGGTCTTGCGTTCATCACCGTACTTTTCCTTGATTTCAAGAAGTTCGTCCTTGATGACCTGCATTCTCAAATCTATGCTAGCAAGCAATTCCTTCAAGTACTCAATGCGCTTCATCAATTCTTCGTACTCGGCTCTCAACTTTTCCTGTTCGAGACCGGTCAACTGACGGAGACGCATTTCGACTATTGCCGATGCCTGAATTTCAGAGAGATTGAAGCGCTGCATCAATCTTTCCTTAGCTTCGGTAGGATTGTCGGACGACTTGATAATCTGGATAACCTCGTCGATATTGTCGCTTGCTATGATTAAACCCTGAACGATGTGAGCACGTTCTTCAGCCTTGCGAAGTTCGAATTCGGTACGACGGGTAACAACATCGAGACGATGTTCTACAAAGTAGTGAATCAAGTCCTTGAGGTTGAGAACCATCGGGCGACCCTTTACGAGTGCGATGTTGTTGATGCTGAACGACGACTGCAACTCGGTGTATTTGAACAACTTGTTAAGTACAACGTTAGCCACGGCATCGCGCTTGATGTCGATAACGATACGCATACCAACGCGACGGTCAGATTCGTCGTTTACATTGGAAATACCTTCTATCTTCTTATCGGTAACAAGGTTAGCAATATGCTTGATAAGTTCGGCCTTGTTGACCATATAAGGTATTTCGGTAACTACAATGCGTTCGTGACCGCGTTCAGAAGTCTCGATTTCGGTCTTCGAGCGGATGACAACGCGTCCGTGACCTGTTGCATAAGCTTCGCGAACACCATCTATACCATATATTATACCGCCAGTCGGGAAATCGGGAGCCTGGATTATCTTTCCAAGTTCATCGACTTCGATTTCGGGATTGTCGATGTATGCGACAGTTGCGTCGATTGTCTGTGCGAGGTTGTGCGGTGCCATGTTGGTTGCCATACCTACGGCGATACCGTTTGCACCATTGACTATAAGGTTAGGTATCTTTGTCGGCAAAACGCTCGGCTCCTGCAGAGAATCGTCGAAGTTGTTGACGAAATCTACAGTTTCCTTGTCCATATCGGCCATCATCTCGTCGGAGATCTTCGACAGACGAGCCTCTGTGTAACGCATAGCAGCCGGGCTGTCGCCGTCGACCGAACCGAAGTTACCCTGACCGTCGACGAAAGTATATCTCATTACCCAGTTCTGTGCGAGCCTTACCATTGCAAAATATACCGACGAGTCGCCGTGCGGGTGGTACTTACCCATTACTTCACCGACAATTCTCGCCGACTTCTTGTGAGGCTTACCTGGAGCAAGCCCCAAACCTTCCATACCGAAAAGGATTCTTCTCTGAACGGGTTTCAAACCGTCCCTTACGTCAGGCAATGCACGCGAAACTATTACTGACATCGAATAGTCGATGTATGCCGACTTCATTTCATCTTCGACACTAATCGAAATTATCTTTGCTCTTCCTTCTTCTTCAAGCATTTTTTATCGTAATTATATTTCTAATATTCTTATAATCAAATCCTTGTGTTTTACACAAAATTGGTGTAAAAATACTAATTTCTACTCATATATGCAACCCCCGCCAAGCATTTTTTTAACAAAATTTGTTTATAAAAATAGTTCCGTCAAGACAAGGCTTAAAGGCGCTACGATTCAACCGAAGAAGCCCAAAAACAGCCGAAGTTATTAACAGTTTTCACAAGATATTAACAAATTGCATTTTTTTTATAAAAAGTGCTTGCACGTATACAATGTTTTTATATCTTTGCTCAAAATATACTATTAGTATCAAACACAAATTTTTAAAAGATGAACAAAGTAGAATTAATTGAAAAGATGGCTGCAAAGGCAGGCATGACAAAAGCTGACGCAAGAAGAGCTCTTGACGCTTTCATGAACACAACTGAAGAATGCCTTAAGAAGGGTGATTCTTTGACTCTCATCGGATTCGGTTCTTTCGGAACTACTAAGAGAGCTGCAAGAAAAGGTCACAACCCACGCAATCCTAAGGAAGTTATCAACATCCCAGCAAGAAAGGTTGTTAGATTCTCAGCAGGTGCTTCATTGAAGAAGGCTGTTAACAAGAAGTAATCTTCTAAAAAAGAAAAAAAGGGGGACATTCGTTCCCCTTTTTTTCTTTATATACCTTAATCAGATGGAAGCTAGACAAATTATAGATTTTCTTACATCATACGTAACACCAGAAAGACTGTCGACTCTCAACAAGGTTCTCGACGAAAGAACTGGATACATCTCGGTTGTACTCGAAGACATATTCCAGACGCACAATGCCTCGGCAGTACTTCGCAGCTGTGACTGCTTCGGCATACAAAACGTCAACTTCATCGAAAACAGATACAGCTACATGGAAAACAAGGATGTGGCAATGGGTTCGTCACAATGGCTGAGCATAAGAAGGTTCAACCAGAAGGAAAACAATACTCTCGACGCAATAAACGCAATGCGCGAAGCCGGATACAGGATTGTCGCCACTACCCCGCACACCAACGATGTACTGATAAAGGACCTCGACCTGTCGAAAGGCAAAATCGCACTTTTCTTCGGTTCTGAAAAACCTGGACTGTCGGACATTGTAATGGATAATGCCGATGAATTTGTCCGCATTCCCATGTACGGATTCACCGAAAGTTTCAATATCTCGGTCTCGGCAGCTCTCTGCCTATACGAACTGACATCAAAACTCAGAAATTCAGACATCGACTGGCACCTGTCGCCTGTTGAACGCACCGAATTGCTCGCTCAATGGATGAAACTGAGCGCAAGAAATGCAGAGGGACTTATTAGAGAATACGAAAAAAGAGGGAAAATAGGCTAAATGGCTGCGCAATTTCAGGTTTCACGTTTCTATGCCTGCGGCGTTTCAATGGGCTACGCCCGTTTAACTTCGTTGAGGGCTTCGCCGTTCAAGTTTCTGGTTTCTATGGCTTCGCCGTTTAACTTCGTTGAGGGCTTCGCCGTTCAAGTTTCTGGTTTCAAATTGTAGTGGTAGCGGCGCGCCACGACTATACAAGTGGCAAGGGCGCTAGTTCAAAGTTCAAGGAGATGAGGGAAATCGTCATTAAGCAAAGGGATTGTTATTTAACTTTGACAAACCTAGTCGTTTTCTCTCCCATTTCTCCTATAATCTTCACGCTGTATGTTCCTGCGGCAAAACCCGAAACATCAAGTATCGACTCATTCTTGCCAGAGAATACACATCTGCCTTCGCTATCAATAACCATGATTTCGAAATTTCCATCCGCACCAACTATTTCCAAAACTTCGGAAACTGGGTTCGGATATACCGACAACTCACTGTCGACACTATTCTCATCAACCATATCACCCTGGTTGCCATACAGATAATTGTACTTGGCAACTGCTGCGTCTACTGACTCTACCAGACGAGAATACGAATCGGCAGCAAACATGGCTATGCAAACCTTTGCCGTATCACCAGTCCCGATGCGCATAGGTCCTGCACCCGTATACTGCACGATATCGCTCACCTCGCTGCAAATCGCCGAATTCGAAATCATATAGAATTTCTCAAGATCCGAAAAACCATCCGAAATATCAATTGCACCGTCGCCACCAGCCTTATTTGCCAATGTATAATTTACAGCCCGCGATCTACCCAACAGTTTCATTCCTGCATACAGCGAATTGCTTCCCTCGTAGGTGCAATATGCAAAATTACGAGTCGCATCGTACCTGCTCCTATTCTCGGCCGGCTCATACAAGTCCCAGTCGACAAACAGACCGTAGTAATATCCGTCGACAGGCTCAAGTCCTTTATTTACGATTGCATATTCGATAAGAATATAATCCTCGTCATCGGCATATACATCGAGTAAAATTTCCAAGTTGTGAGAATTGTAATCCAAGGTATCTGTCATTTTTGCAGCTATATGCGTAACCGACAGTGTATCGTCAACGTAATGCGGATACTCAATCACAGAAAAGTCGGACAGCTGACGCACAGCGCTGTATACCTCATTGCCCGATACTCCCGAAATTATGCCGCAATCGTAAAACAACTCGTAGTAATCGTTGAGATAGAATCCATGGCCAACCTCAGTATTCAGGTCTACATATCCGAGACGTCCGTTTCCTGCAACCGATAAGTTCAAATTCCCAGTTCTAACATCAACGAAGCCTCCATTTACCGGAACATCGATAATCTGCTCATCAACAAACTCATCAGAAATAAAATTTATTTTCAATTTGACTGTCAACTCCTTTGGTGCATCGGGCAAAACTTCAAGCACAATCGCATTTCCATTGACAACCGACAAACTATCGTCATGCATAGAAGCTAGATAGCCAAGCAAAATCTCATTGTCAACTACTTGCACATAAGGACTTTCCGTGGAAATTTGCATCCTAAGGTTATCCCTTGCATTCAAGTAATTCGTAATCTTTCCTTCAACAACAACTACGTCGTCGTGCCTGTCGAACACCATATTGTGAAGCAAGGTCGAATAAAGGCTATCCGACGAAATCGTCAGAGCACGGTAAAGGTTCAATCGCCCCTTGCCCATCATTCCTGCATAATCGGCGTTAAAATAAACGCGGTACGATGCATCCATGTAAGTCGTATCGTAAACATACTGACCGAAATACACATCATAATAGGTTGTGTCGTATACATATCCGCCAGCAAAAATCTGATTGTGTACGGTATCGTACTCGTATGCCTGCAGCAAATCCGACCAGGTACTGTCTACCGAAATGCTGTCGTACGAATATAGATGGTCGTCCCAGATGCTATCGACAGAAATCTCGTCGACGTACTCCACAAAAGTACTGTCGACCTGCATTATCGAGTCGGGCACAAGATAGCTGAGCGTATCTATGTTGTCTGCAGACACTCGTATAACCTCCCCTATCTGCTGGGCATTGTAATTTGGATAGAAGGACCTTAATATTCCAGCGCTCCCTGCTACAATCGGACTGGAGAACGATGTCCCACCCCACATTGTTACGTAACCATTCTCGCTGGTCGACACATACATGGTTCCGGGTGCCGACACGTCAACTGTTGTAGAATACGACGAATTGTTCCACTTGGCATCGTTACGGTCTGTTGCAGCGACCGAAATCACATTCTCGAACGAAGCCGGATAAAATTTCCCCTCGACGCCATTGTTTCCTGCGGCAGCAACAACAAGGACGTCGTAATTTATTGTTGCGTAATTAACCACATCCTGCCCCATCTGCTGGTACGAAGTGCTTCCCCAGCTGCAATTCACAACATCGAAACGATGGTTTGCCGCATACACAATCGACTGGTATACATTTATAAGCGAGCCTTCGTCGTTCATAATCCTCAGAGGCACAAACTTGCACTTGTATCCAGCGCCCGAAACCCCGATTCCGTTGTTAGTAACAGCTGCAGCAATTCCCGATACGTATGCACCATGCTCGTTGCTGTTGCATCCGTGCGGAATCTGCGCATTGTTGTTGTCGTAGGCAAAATTCCAACCCTTGTAGTTGTCGACATAACCATCATTGTCATTATCGATGCCATCGATAATATCGGCGTAGTTGACCTTGATATTGTCTTGCAGGTCGGCATGAGTAAGCCCCGTACCAGTGTCCGAAATACCTATCACAATAGAGGTGTCGCCCTTGCAGATGTCCCAGGCTTCGTACGAACGTACATTCCTTGTCCAATACTGATAGGCTCCGTCGGCATTGGCGTTTTCGGGACGAGCCAACGGATCGTCGGGTACTTCGAGCAACGAAACCGTGTACAGAGGTTCGGCATATTCAACATCGCCATTCTTTGCCAAATACGAAACAACCTGCTCTATGCTTACATCATCGGCAAACACAAGACGGTATATTGTGGTAATGTCCGACTGGCGACGTCCGTAGTCGTCGTATTCCTTAACTGGTCGCACTGCATCTGGGAATTCGATCTTGTAGTCGAAATCGCCAAAACGCTCGCGTAGACCAACAACATAAGCCGACTTGAAAAAAGTATCGACCTTGTTGCGGTTGACCTTAACTATAACCGTATTGCGTTCGTAATTACCATTTTGCGCAACCACAGAGGAACATATAATCAGAATTGCAAAAGCAATCGACAAAACTCTCTTCATACTCAAAAATTTTGCGAAAGATAATAAAAATGTTTCAGGTTTATGGTTTCATGTTTCTAGTTTCTGGTTTCAGGTTTCCAGTTTCTGGTTTCAGGTTTTTGGTTAACGATACGACGCAAAGCATTGCGTCGCTACAATCATCAAACTATTGAACGTTAAACTTTAAACGTTGAACTTAAAACCAGAAACGTGCGCAGCACATGAAACGGCGAAGCCATTGAAACCTGAAACTTTTGTGCGAAGCACATAAAAAAAGCGGCAGAATCTTGATCCTGTCGCTTTTTTTTGCATAAGGTTATATTTTACTGAGCATTTGGTTCTTCGATATTGCCGACAATCTTTACAACCATGCTCGAATTGGCCGGGTCGTTGGTAGTGATTGTGATAGGCTTGCTCTGGTGGCCCTTCTTTCCTGCCGAATTGAAGGTTGCCTTAATGAAGCTTTCTTCACCTGGCTTGATAACCATCTTTTCGGGATTTGGAACTGTGCAACCGCAAGTAGCCTTTACCTTACGGATGATAAGGTCTGACTTACCTTCGTTCTTGAACTTGTACTCGTAGGTTACCTTGTCGCCCTGCTTGATAGTACCGAAATCGTACTCAGTCTGAGAGAAGACAATCTTAGGAGCATTTGCAAGTTCCTGCTCGGTAAGGTGCGAGAAATCTTCAACTATAGTTGCGCTGATCGTAATCTTGTTCTTATTGTTTACGCTGTCGTTTACAACAACAGAAACTCTGTCCTGAAGGAATCCCCAGTCGTTCTTCTGCTTAGCATCGTACGTAACGTAAATCTTACCGGTCTGTCCCATCTTATCGGCAGGTTTCTTAGCTGCAAGAGTTGCAGGCTCCATCCATACCTTTATGTGCTTTGGCACATTCTGGAAAGTAACCTTCATCGGAGCTTCGGTCATGTTGACAACGCCAATGGTATCGGTAACAGCCTTGGTATTATACACTTCGTTCAATGCGAGGTGAGCAGTTCTAAGTCTCAATCCGTTGAAATCCTTTGGATAATAATCCTCTACACCCTTTTCTCTCGGGATAACTTCGCCCGAAATAGTAAGGATGGTGGTCGGAGTTTCGCAGTTTGTTGTAACAGTAATCGACTTATTGAACTTACCAGGACGGTTCTGCGGGTTGTACGAAGCCTTTACAAAACCTTTCTTACCCTTCTGTATAGGTTCCTTGGTATAGTCGGTTGCGGTACATCCGCACGACGCCTTAACATTAGTCAACACCAATGGTTCTTCGCCAACATTTGTAAATTCAAATATTGCGGTCTGCAAACCGGCCTCTTCCTTGAAAACGCCGAAACTATGCGTCGTCTTTTCCCACGAAATCTGAGGAGCCTTTGTCTGAGCCATCAAAGCGACAGAGACAAACGATGCTAAAATAATGAAAAGTAACTTTTTCATAATACCTTATTATTATTTTATAATTATTGTTAATTTTCTTCTGGTTTTGGTGCAGCAGGAATAACTTCGCCAGTAATCCTTACTATCGAAGTAGGCTGGAACTCGTTAGTTGTAACTGTTATCTGCTTTGTAAACTTACCTGGTCTGTTCTTCGGATTGTACGAAGCCTTTACATAACCTTTTCCGCCCGGCTGAACAGGTTCCTTTGTGTAGTCGGTTGCTGTACATCCGCACGATGCCTTAACGTTTGTAAGGAACAACGGCTTGTCGCCAGTATTGGTAAATTCGAATATTGCGGTCTGTATTCCATCTTCCTCGTTAAAAGTTCCGAAATCGTGAACTGTCTTTGCCCATGAAATTGCAGGTTCCGACTGCTGTGCCATCATAATTCCAGAAAACACAATTGCCAATGTCAATAAAACTATTCTCTTCATAACCTTAAATTTTTATCGTTTGCAAATTAATTAATTCATCAAGCATACACTGCTTACAAATCACGCACCAAAAAAAGCGAAAATATCAATTCGGTAAATTAAAAAAATGTTAAACCTATATTTCCATGAAGTTTATCCTAGCCTGCGGAATGACCGAAAGTGGCGACAATTTCCCCATCTGATACATATAATATCCTACCAGTGCTATCATTGCAGCGTTATCGGTTGTATAACTAATCTTCGGAATATAAACTTCCCACTTTTTCTTTTCGGCTGCCTGCAACATACGGTTACGCAGTCCCGAATTTGCCGACACACCGCCCGAAATAGCCACTCGCCTTATGCCAGTCTGCTTCACGGCCTTTTCAAGTTTGTTGAAAAGGATGTCGATTATGGTTTTCTGAAGTGATGCGGCAAGGTCGTTAACATTTTCGGCAATGAAATTCGGATCTTTGGCTACCTCGTCGCGTACCGTATACAAAAACGAAGTCTTCAGTCCACTAAAACTATAGTCGAAATCTGGAATCGACGGCTTTGCGAACTTGAACCTGTTCTCGTCGCCTATTTTCGACAATCTGTCTATCACTGGGCCACCTGGATATGGCAGTCCCATAACCTTTGCACACTTGTCGAAAGCCTCTCCTGCCGCATCGTCGATTGTCTTGCCAATTATCTCGAAATCAAGATAATCCCTAACAAGAACTATCTGCGAATGTCCGCCCGACACAAGCAGACAGAGAAACGGAAATTTTGGCACACACTCGTCCTCGTCCTTTTCCCTCAGGAAATGTGCAAGTATATGTCCGTGGAGATGGTTGACTCCCACCAACGGAATACCAAGCGACACCGAAAGGCCCTTGGCAAACGATGCTCCTACCAGCAACGAACCCAGCAAACCAGGCCCCTTGGTAAACGCAATAGCATCAAGTTCGTCCATTCCGATTCCTGCACGCTCAATCGCCTCTTTTACCACCAATACTATATTCTGTTGGTGCGCCCTGCTAGCCAGTTCGGGAACCACACCGCCGTATTTCTCGTGAATAGCCTGAGTATTAATAACATTCGACAACAGTTTTCCATCACAGACAACCGATGCCGATGTATCGTCGCATGAAGATTCTATACCTAAAATTTTCACTTCGCTTTTTTTTGCAAATTTACAATTCTTTAATTTAGGCTGTCAATAATTTTTAAGATATTTGCAGTTTATTCTTTAAACTGCGTAAATTTTGCTCAGATATAAGGTCAGAAGGTTTTTTATTATTTTGTTCTTACTAATAGTCAAGGACTTAATACTCATTATAGCCATTCTGAACTCACCTTACCTACAAAGTCTGATTGCAAAAAAATGCATTGAATTCTTCGCCGACCACTACCAAATAGAACTTACTGTGGGTGATGTATACCTTAAAATCCCCAACAAAGTCATACTGTACGACGTCGAAATGAAGGATTCGTGCGGAAACATGCTGCTCTCGGCCGACGATATGGAAGCATCGGTAGAAAGTTTTTCGATACGCAAAAACTTCCTCATGCTTTCGGAAGTAAAACTCGACAAGCCATACATAAATGCCAGCATAGACCGGCATGGCAATGCCAACTACGACTACATATTGCGAAAATTTGCATCCGAGGACCCTACCGACTTCGATTTCAACGTGATATGTAGAAAATTAACTGTAAACAACGGCCATCTGAAATATTCCGACCAAAGATACGGCAGCACAACAGCCGCGTTCAATCCCCACGACATCGACATCAGCGACTTCAACGTTGAAATCAGCCGTTTCAGATACCTAAGCGATACGCTGAACGTTAACATCGACAATTTCTCGATGAACGAAAAATCCGGAATTGCCATAAACAGCCTAGCAGGAAAAATAAAATACTACGACAAAGGCATAAACCTATCCGAACTTAAAATAAACAGCAACTATTCGCAACTCGCTTGCTCCGAAATCATAATAACCGGCAAGGACAGCCTCTACCTGAGCAATCCTATCGAAAAGATTGAGAAACTCACCGTGAACATCGACACAATAGTATTCTGCGTTGCCGACCTAGCCCCGTTCTTGCCTCAATACGAAGGTTTTACCGACAGTGTACACGTGAGAGGTAACTTCTCGGGACGACTCGACGACTTCAAGTTCAAGAACTTCGGTATTGCAATGTACAACAGCACAAGGCTTTACGCCAATCTGTCGGTCAACGGTTTCCCCGATGTCGACCAGACAATCGTTTTCGGAAACATATCGGACATGTACACCAGCAAAAACGACATAAACAGACTTCTACGCCTCATATCTCCCGAAAATCCCGTACAAATACCATCGGCTCTTAATAATCTAGACCACATTGCATTCAATGGAAACCTGTCGGGTATGCTCAACGATATGATGGCATTCGGACAGTTCACAACAAATTTCGGAACCATAAAGACCGATATTGCACTTATGCCCGACTGGAAAGAAAAGTCGTTCGCATACGACGGTAAGGTTTCAGCCACCGACCTCGACATCCACGACATCATCGCTGGCAAAAATGGTCTTGGCTTGCTATCGCTCGACATAAACGTAAGCGGAAATGTCGATTCTCTTTCGCGGACACAAAACAAGCTCAACGGCAAAATACACCGACTCGACTTCAATGGCTACAGCTACAACGACATCAATGTAAACGGCCGCCTGTCGAACCAGATGTTCGACGGAAAAATCGACATCAACGACCCAAATATTTCCGGCGAACTCATTGGAAGCTACAACTTTGGCAGCAAAAGCAACAACATTGAAATCTCAAGCGACGTATATGCCGACCTTAAAGCTCTGAACTTGGCCCCCGAAAGCGCACACGACTCAAAAATAAAGTTCGTTATTGGCGCCAATATTAGCGGCGACTTGGCAAAACATCCTGTTGGCAACATAACATTGAGCCAGACCGAATTCAACATCGACGACAAAAAACTAAAAATCAACAAGCTCGAAGCGATAGCCGAAGAACACGACAACAACGAACACAGCATCAAGGTCAAGTCCGACTTCATAGAATTCAACATGTACGGAAAATACAACCTGAACGAAGCCCCTGTCGTAATATACGGAATGATATCTAAGACAATCCCGTCGATTCTTGGTGAATCTAAACAGAAAACTCTGAGCGACAACGACTTCACATACTCGTTCCGTTTGAAGAACATTAACGACTTCACCAAATTCTACGACCCGGAACTCAATTTCAAGGGCGACATATACTCATCAAGCGGCTATGTATTCGGCTCTGCCAAAACACTTTACGGCAAAATAAACCTACCCGAAATATCAAGGGGCAATTATACAATGGGCGAAAGCAGCATCGAGATGTCAAGCATCAACGGACTTTCGACCATGTACATAAGCACCAAGAATCTGGCATACGGCGACATAGCTTTCGAAGACATAAAGGTTACAGTCGACGCCGAAAACGACAGCATAGCTCTCAACACAAACTGGGGCGGAAACGAGACAAGCCAGAACAGCGGATTCTTTACCATGGGCACCAAGTTCATTCCAAACGAAAACGACTCTATGCCACGTATCGAAGCCGACATATCGCCATCACAGTTCATTTTCGGAGAACGAATCTGGAAACTTAGCCATACAAGCATAAACTACGACAACAAGGAAGTGGAAATCGAAAACCTTAAGCTGACTAACGACAACCAGATATTAAGCCTGAAAGGATTCATCTCGAAAGATCCCGACAAAATACTCTCTTTCATGATTGACAACGTCGATGTCGGAAACGTTAATACAATCACTGAGCCCAAAGGCTACGAATTCGGCGGCATACTTTCGGGAAGCGGACGTGTAGCAAACCTATACGACATTCCTATATTTACAGCCAATGTAAACATCAACGACCTGAGCATAAACCAGGAAAATCTCGGAAAGCTAAACCTGTCGTCGAAATGGGAGAACCAAAGCAAGGCATTTGTCGTGAGCGGCACAAACAAGTACATCGAGATGAAAGGCACCTACCTCACCGAAATCGACAGCCTCGATGCAAGCATTATACTCAAGAACTTGAAACTTGACATTTTCGACAAATACCTCAACGCATACGAAATCAGCGGACTGAAAGGCGATGCCAATGGTGTCCTTTCGATTGCAGGAAGCATAAAGAAACCGCAGATGAACGGTAGCATCAGCCTGAAGCAAACCGAATTCACATACGACTACCTGAAACTTAAGGCAATGACCGAAGACAAAATATACATTGCCAGCGACAGGATATACTTCGACAATTTCAAGGTGCAGGACGAAAACGGCAACCAGGGAATTATAAACGGAGGACTATACCACGACAATTTCACTAACTTCCGATTCGAACTGCTTGCCGACCTCAACGACTACAAGGTGATGAACACCAAGATGTCGGACAACAACCTCTTCTACGGAACAGTATATGCCACAGGTGGACTCACGGTAGAAGGAACGCCAAAAGACTTCTCGGTATATGCCGGAGCAACCACCGAAGCCGGAAGCAAATTCATACTGCCGATGGAAGACAGCTACCATTCGCAGAACACCAGCTACATTACATTTATATCGAATAGCGAAAACGACGAAGAAATTACCCAGCACAACTTCTCGTCGAGCAAATATTCAATAAAACTCGATGTAAACGTCCAGCCCGAAACCGAGGTTCAGATTGTATTCGACCCGCGCACTGGCGACCGCATAAAAGCCAACGGCGAAGGCATGCTGAAAATCGAGTACACTTCCGACGAAGAACTATACATGTACGGTGAAATAGAAGTTGCAAAAGGCGACTACCTATTTACCTTGGAAAACATTATAAACAAACGCTTTACCATTCCTGCCGGAGGAACAATAACATGGAACGGCAATCCGTACGAGGGCAAGCTTAACCTCGATGCCGTGTACACAACCACCGTGTCGCTCAAGGAACTCATGCGTGAAGATTACGACACTACCGACAGCTATAGCCAAAAGGCTAACGTAGAATGCCACATGCACTTGAACGGAAACCTGATGTCACCCGAAATTCTATTCAGCATCAACATTCCAAACGCCCCCGAAAAGGTTAAGACCAAACTTGCAAGTCTCACACAGGACGAAATAAACAAACAGTTGCTATACGTACTTGTATTAAACCAGTTCTACGACCCCAACGCCGAAATGCTGAACCAGACAGGTACGACAACCAACGCCGTGGGTGTCACCACAACACAGATGCTTTCGAACCAGCTGAGCAACTGGATTTCGCAGATAGTGAAGGACGTCGACGTGGGCTTCAAGTACAAACCTGGCACCGAAGTGTCGGGACAGGAAATCGAGGTGGCACTTAGCACCCAGATATTCAACGACCGCCTGCTTATAAACGGAAACCTTGGCATTAGCGACAAGAAGTTCAACAACGAAAACCTCGTCGGCGATGTCGAAGTTCAGTGGAAACTGAACAAGAAAGGCACACTGCGAATAAAAGGCTTCTCACGCAAGAACACCGACCTAGAAGCCGAATACGGCCCCTACACTACCGGTGCCGGCATATTCTACACCGAAGAATTCGACACATTCGGCGAACTTATGCGCAAAATCTGGGACGACATCACATTCAAGCAGGCACGCGAAAGACACAAGGCAAAGAAAGCCCAGAAGAAAACAGCAACCGTCACTAAGAAAGAGTAAAGACGCAATTCATTGCGTCTCTTTTTTACTACAATGACTCGACACTCTTGCAAAAAAGTACCATGACGCGTTTCAAACAACACTTCCCACGCTCATAATGAAAGAAGAAAAAAAACGTAACACTAGCACAAACAAAAAAATGGAATGCAACACTCGTTACATTCCATTTTTATATATCGTAATTCGTATATTACAGCAAGTGATAACTTACAACAAGTCCTGCCATAACGATACTTACCATACTCATGAGCTTGATAAGGATATTGAGCGACGGACCTGACGTATCCTTGAACGGGTCGCCTACCGTATCGCCTACTACCGTTGCCTTATGGTTTTCGGAACCCTTGCCGCCAAAGTTACCTTCTTCGACATACTTCTTGGCATTGTCCCATGCACCACCTGCATTAGCCATAAATACGGCCAATACAAATCCGCACGACAAACCGCCGATAAGCAGACCGAGTACACCAGGAACGCCAAGTACCAATCCTGTAATCACAGGAACCAAGATTGCCAATATCGACGGCAAAAGCATTTCACGCTGTGCTCCCTTGGTCGATATTGCAACGCAACGCTCGTAGTCAGGCTCTGCCTTGCCTTCGAGAATACCGGCAATGGTACGGAACTGACGACGAACCTCCTCTACCATCTTCTGTGCGGCGCGTCCTACTGCATTCATAGTCATTCCGCAGAATACAAATGCCATCATGGCACCGATAAATACGCCCACAAGAACCATAGGATTCATAAGGTTAACGTTGTATGCCTCCATAAAGTCGACCAAAGTTGCCTTTGCAGCCTCAACGCCATTAGGCAATGCCTCGCCTACGCGTATCAACGCCATCTTTATCTCCTCGATGTACGATGCAAGCAATGCGAGTGCTGTAAGAGCTGCAGAACCGATAGCAAAGCCCTTTCCTGTTGCTGCGGTTGTATTTCCGAGTGCGTCAAGAGCATCGGTACGTTTGCGAACCTCTGGCTCCAGACCGCTCATTTCGGCATTACCGCCGGCATTGTCGGCGATAGGTCCATAGGCATCGGTAGCTAGAGTTATGCCCAATGTCGAAAGCATACCTACTGCTGCAATTCCGATTCCATACAAGCCGAGACTTAAGTTTTCGGCAGTGAATTCGATGCTGAATCCATTTGCGCACAAATACGACAATACAATAGCACATCCTACTGTAATCACAGGAATTGCTGTCGAAAGCATACCAAGGCCAAGTCCCGAAATTATTACGGTTGCAGGACCGGTCTGCGAACTTTCGGCAACCTTCTGTGTAGGACGATAAGTCTGCGAGGTATAATATTCCGTCGACTTGCCAATGATTACACCGGCGAGCAAACCGACTACCACCGACAGTGATACCTGCCACCACTGGTTGGTTTCAGTACCGAAAAGCCATGCAAATATTCCGAATGTAGCCACTGCGATAAGCACTGCTGCTGTGTTTGTTCCGCGCGACAATGCCGAAAGTAACTGCTTCATGCCAGCATCTTCCTTAGTACGGACAAGGAAAATTCCAATCAACGAAAGGATAACGCCCACAGCAGCAATAAGCGACGGTGCGAGCACTGCCTTCAACTGCATTCCCTCCACTGCCGATGTTGCAAATGCCGATGCACCGAGAGCCATCGTTGCAAGTATCGAACCTGCGTAGCTTTCGTAAAGGTCGGCACCCATGCCAGCCACATCACCAACGTTGTCACCAACATTGTCGGCAATTGTTGCTGGATTGCGCGGATCGTCCTCGGGGATATTGTATTCGGTCTTTCCAACAAGGTCGGCACCAACATCTGCAGCCTTGGTGTAGATACCGCCACCCACGCGGGCGAACAATGCCTGTGTAGAAGCACCCATACCAAAGGTAAGCATGGTTGTTGTTATTATTATAAGGTGATTCTCGGCTGGAATGAAATAATCGAGTACGATGAACCATACCGAAACATCGAGCAAAGCAAGCCCAACAACAACAAGACCCATTACAGCACCCGACCTGAAAGCCACCTGCAAACCGCTGTTGAGCGACTTACGTGCAGCATTGGCTGTACGTGCCGATGCGTATGTAGCAGTCTTCATGCCAAAGAATCCTGCCAATCCCGAAAAGAAACCTCCAGTCAGGAAAGCAAACCATACCCATTCGTTCTGCAATCCGAAAAACGACATTACACCAAATACAACAGCAAGGATGACAAAAACAATTATCACAACCTTGTACTGCTGCTTCAGGTAAGCCATAGCACCACTCCTTACATGGCGGGCAATCTTTTTCATGAGGTCGGTACCCTCATCGGCCTTTATCATCTGCCTAAAAAAGATATAGGCAAAAAGCAAGGCAATTACTGATGCTGCCAATGCCAAATAAATAATCCACTTCATATAAATAAATTTTAAGTTATTAACTACCAATAAGATACAAAAGCACACACAAATTATGGCTTCATATCTTCGGAGCGCAAATGTAGAGCGATTTTTCAACCTCTCCAAACATTTTTTATGAACAGATTATTGCTATTCGCTAAAAGTTCACATTCAACCTCCAAGTCATAACATAGTACTTGTCATCGATGATCTTGCGAGGCGAGAACTTGTAGAAGAAATCCAAAGAAATGCGCTTGCGGAACATGTTTAGCGAAATACCCGGAGCGGCATAACCAGAGAAATAGTCGGACTTCCTGATTCCTGCATTTGCACCCTTGGTTTCTTCCTTTACATGTCCATAGTAGGCTGACACTTCAAGGAACGGATGGATGTATTTCAGATATGGATATTTTACACGGCATAGCAGTCCGTAGCGGGCATCAATAGTAGTCATTGAAACATTGGTATTTAGTTTTCCGTTGTCGTAAAAACCCGAGAACTCCGCACCTACCGACAGGTAATCGAATATTCCGTATGTGTATCGTCCAGCGAATACCAATGGCTTGTAAAACTTTATATCGCCGAGATATGGATTTATCTGGAAACCAATAGAGTGCCTGTGGAAAATTTCCTGAAATTCCTTCTGTGATTCCAAATATGGTCTTCCGCGTTCAATCAGACTTACCTTGTTGAAGTTGACGCTATACGACAAGGCCGGCATGAATGGGAATATGCTAAGTGAATACATTTGATCAGAAGCATACCCGATATAATATAAATAAGGATTTTTTCGGTTGTATGCATTTATTACACTAAAAGTTAGCGTTCTTTCTCCCCAATGCAACGATTTCATAAAGTTGAAACCAACGTCCAAACGATGGTAAGGCTTCATACGATAATTACTAACACCATCATAAACATACGAGTATCTTCCATCTTCGTTGTACATCAGCCCTACGGGAACGGTTATAGGCGCACCTGTTGCTATTGCCCAGTTTGCCGAGATTGAGAACTTGTTACTTACCGCCCAATTGAGCGAAATGCTGAAACTATGCGTACGGTCGTTATCTGCAAGAAAATACCTGCCTTTGTTTATTCCTTCGAACTGCCTTATGTTTCGTGAAAGCGAATAGCCCATGAAACCTGTGAGACTTCCACGTGTCTTGGTTAGCAGAAATTCTATTCCCATTGCCTTTCCATTGCCTCCAGTTGCAAGCAAGTCGAGGTCGGTAATGTTTTCAGTCATGCCTTCAACCGAAATGTTACGTTTCATCATGGCAAGGTTCGACATCTTCTTACAATAGGCATCAATTGATGTCTCGAGCATTCCGTCGAGGAAACTGCGGGCTATGCCAATATCAAACTGGTCCGACTTTGCTGGCTGAAGTTTTCCTGTTGAAACTATCCAGCGGTCGGCATAAATGTTCATCACATTGCCAGTAACACAGTGTATGTTCTGATGTATCCTCGAATATGCCATCTTTATTGTGAATGCTTTTGGAATATGAAACATAACAAGTGCACGAGGTTCAGGCTGCCAGTACGACTTTTTGCCTCCGATGTCGTAGTAATGCGAGAAACGGAATCCGATATTCGATGATACATACTTGCCAAAATACATTTCGCCAAGAATATATGCCGAAGTTTCGTTGGAATAGATATGAGATGCATGGTTTTTGTCTTCGTACAACAACGAGTCGTTTAAATAACTTCGCGACTTTGTGCTGTATGGCATCGATACGAACAGCGATTCGGAAATGCCAGCCCTAAGAACCGACTTTCCCCACATTTTCCATTTTACATCTGCAGCAAGGCGTAAGTCCATTATGTTTACAGCATTCTTGAACACAAGCGAAGATATTGAATCGCGGTTATTTGTATCATTGAACTTTGCAAGACTCGTGCTGTGATAGTCTGTAAGGCTTAGGTTTATACGGCTGCTGGTACGGTCGTCGAACTTGTGGTCCCACTTCAGCGATGCCATCTTGTTGCCACCCGAAATTCGAAAACGCGAAACATCACGCTTTCCGTAAATGTCGTTGCCAAGTTTATAGATGTCATCGCCAACGTAAGTACCGAAGTTCAACGTGTTCTTGTCGTTGAACTTATGGTTTATCTTGAAGTTTAAATCCCAGAATGTATACGCAATTTTCTGGTCGTCGAGCAACACTGCTGACACCGGGTACATTATGAGGTCGTACATGAAACGGCGTATCGAGAACAGCATCGAAGTCTTCTTGTTTTTCAGAGGACCGCCGAGACTAAGCTTGCAATTGAGCAAACCAATAGTTAGGTTTCCGCGCGTCATGTCCTCCACGTTGCGCGTTTCCACCTCCATCACCGACGACAGGCGACCACCATAATTAGCAGGGAATCCACCTTTGATAAGGTCGGCGCGCTCGATAATGTCGGCATCGAAGGTTGAAAGTATTCCGCCTATATGGTTTACGCTGAAAAGCGGTGTTCCGTCGAGTATGTAAAGGTTCTGACCGAAATCGCCGCCACGCACGCTTATTCCTGCACGGCTTTCGTTACCAGCACCAACGCCGGGCATCATCTGAAAGGCTCGCATTATGTCAGGCTCGCCACCTATTGAAGGGATGTTTTTTATCTGTTCGCCAGTGAGTCGCATTGTACTCACTTCCAAACGTTTTTCTATCGGTGTTTTTTCGATTACTGTTACTTCGGCAAGCGTATGACCCTGCTTCATTATGATGTCGAAATGCGTGCTTTTGGTGAGTTTCAGTGCAAACATTGTTTCGGTGTACGAAATGTGCGAAACGTTTATAAGTACGCTGTCGCCATATTTGAAATACATTTCATAGTAGCCGTACTCGTTTGTCGATGTTCCCTTGCCCGAATACACGTCGCTAAGATTGGCATCGGCAATACGGTCGCGCGAACCTTCGCTTACAACATATCCCGACAACTTTACTTCCTGCGCAGACAGTAGACCGCAAAGCATAGTCAGGAGCATCAATGTTAATATTTGCTTTACTTTTTTCATCTGCGCATTATCGTATCTGTCATTGTGGAATATGAAGCAAACACGCCATATCCGTTTTCGATGTTTGAGTATATGTCAACAGGAATAGCGGAAAGGGTCTCTCCGTTTGCAAAATCTTCGAAAAGACCCTCATCCTGATAAGACTGTAATAATTTGCTACGATGGTATTCATAATACGATTCGGAAATTGCCTTTACGGTGATTTCAAGGTCATATTTCACCATTGCAACATACATCAAGTAGTTGTATATGACTTCCAAATTGTGGTTGCCGCTGCTGAAATAGTCGTCAGTAAAAAGCAGTACTCTGTTGTTAAAAGGTAGACATTCGCTTTGCGTAAGCACCTTGTCGGTATTACGAGAACTATTGAAATAAATCCATTCATATTCAACATCGTATTTGTCGCTTACAGCCCTGCAACTCATCTCATAAAAATTTCGCGATGGGATAGTGTCTTTTATCGTGAGGCTTAATCTTGACAATGGATAACCTTCTTCGTCAACGGAAATAGTATCACAAAAACTCATATTGCTGAGGACAGGCATGTTGTACAATGTTGTTGTCGCTTTGCATTCCTTGTAACCGGGAGCATTTACTACTAGTGTATATGTAGATCCAACCTTGGGGCATTTGTCTGAAAAATAATAGCCATCTTCGGCATATCCAAGAGGAGTCAACAACGCACCATCCTCGTACATCAGTACCGATGCATTATCGATAATCTTGGGATTTGGAACTGTATAAGTGTTTGTAAAACCATATCCATCTGGTTCTGTCACATCTATATACGATTCGTCGGATATTGGCATTATGGCGGAAATGTGTACGCAGAATGGCGATTCGGGAGTAATTATTGAGTTTATTACTATGGCAGGCTCCACATCGGGAAAGTCAAAGTCGATTTCCCGATTGCAGGAGGAGAGCAATGCCAGCGCCACAACCAATATCGAAATCCTTACTTTCATTTGCTGTTGAAGTTATAGCCGATTTTCCACCCGAAAGTAACCCTTCGCAAGTCGGCAAAACTCAATGTAGAAGCCTTGCACATAAGGTCGATGTTGAAATGGTTTTGCCAGAAGCGGAACGACACCCCAACCGCGGCATACCACTGGAACCTATTATATGTATATAGATAACTGTTTCTCTCTGGGCTGTAATCCTTGCCAAAAACGTATGACCTGCGGTAGCCTATTACTATGTCGGCAAAAGGTCGGCACCACTGCGGCTTGTTGTATATGAACCTTGCCAATGCTCCTACATCGTGCGACCAATAGCCAATTTCCAGCTTGGTCTTGTCCTTTTGCGAATCGGCGTTGTAATATTCAAACGACGTATATGATGCTTCAGCGCCCACTAGAATATTGGGATGCACAGTATAGGTATATCTTATTGCGCCATGCCAGTTCACGTAATTGCTTTCGGTGGTCTGATTTGAAATCATCAAATCTAAGTAATCGCCAGCAGGATTTACCTGCGCCGATATGTTGTGCCGGTACTCAATCTGTTGCTTGGGACGCAACTTTATGCTGTCGTTCTGCGCAAACATCGGCAGCGAGAAGAGAAAAAACACCAATATTGCAATTATCCTATTCATATCTATTTATTTTTTGCATTGAAATTATACCCGATTTTCCATGAGAAAAACGGGTATAAATAACGAATATTATATTTTGCCATAAGGTCAAGATTGAACCTATCCTGCCATATCAGAATAGAAAATCCTGCTGCCACGTATGCTGCGAAATATGAATTGTTTTCGCGGAACTCACCGATTTCTGTGGCACTACCTGGCTTATAATCAACAAAAAAAGAATGTTGGTATCTATATGCTACGCCTACATCTGCAAATGGCTTGAGAACAGGCAACTTGTCAATAAAAAAACGAGAATATGCACCAATGTCGAATCTGTTGTCTTTGCTACAATAGTCTGCAGGATAGTCGCCATACATAACACGGTTCATTTCCCACTTTTCGTTTTCGTAGCGTAATTCGCCACCTACAATAATATTCTTGTGAACCCTGTAGCCGTACCTGAAATTTGCAACTATTCCTCTAGGGTCGTTCTTTATTTTCCAAAATGGATTTATAACATTTTCAAACTGATGATAATATGGGTTTATTTGAATGGAAACGTTATGATGAAATACTATATCATGCTCGTTCTGCGCAAACACACAACAGCTTAACAGCAACATATACAACACCATTAATCGTCTCATACTAAAATACTTTTACTTATACAACGCAAAGATAAGTATAATATTGCAAAAAAATTTAATTATTAACCTCAGGAGGCTAGTGCATAAGATTCGAATAATGGCATTCCATTATCTCTGGAGAATCAATGTTATGAAGATGCATGGCTCCTCCCAGACAATTGTTGTAAACCTTACAATCGGCACATTTACCGACTTTTGTCCAGCTGCGGTCGCGGAACTTCTCGAAACGGGTGTCCCATACATCAAGCAGGTTGTCGGTATATATATTTCCTTGCGCAAACCTCCTATCGATATTAGGGCAAGCAGAAATAGAACCATCGATAAGCACCGAACCAATATTTATCCCTGCGCGACAGAAATAATGCCAATCACGCACCTTGCGGTCGTACTTGCCGAGATAGGCCTCGCAACTGAACTTGGCATCAATCCTGCCCTCCTTGCGCGTTTCGACTATAAAGTCCATAAGTTGCTTCAACTGGGCGCCATCGAGACGTAAACCGTCGTCGGTAACAGCACGGCCAATCGGTGCAATAGTGAAAAAACGCCAAGCCTTGACCTTGTGGGCAATTAGCAATTGTTTCATCTCAGCAAGTTCGCCAATGTTCATCGGACTCACGCAAGTGACAATATCGTAGGTTGGCAGACGTTTTTCGTTGGCAATCAAATCGATGGCATTCATCACCCTGTCGAACGAGCCTTGTCGCTTACGAAAGGCATCGTGTGTGTCGCGCAGTCCGTCGAGGCTAAGGGTAATGCTCGAAAGCCCAGCCGCCATAAGCTTGCGGTGCATAGACTCATCGTAGGCATAACCATTAGTAACTATGCTCCACAAAAAACCATGTCTACGAAGTTCGCGCCCGCAGTCGGCTAGATCTGGCCGTACAAGTGGTTCCCCGCCTGTTATGACAATAAGCACTGTATTACGCTTGTAGCGCTGTTCGAGCGGTGAAATCGCCTTCATAAAATCGTCAAACGGCATATCTTTATATGCCGACGATACTGCACAGTCGGAACCACAATGGCGACAATTAAGATTACACCGCTGGGTACATTCCCAGAACAGATAATTCAGTTCGTGTATTTCGGTTTCCTTACGACGGAAATAATTATGAAACCTTTGGAGCATTGTTGACATCCATCTCTATATTGAGCTCAGGAGAGTTGCACACTGGCACTATAGTATCCAGTTGCTGGTATTTTCCAGATTCATCGACAAATTTAAAGGTCATATCGCAGTAGTCCGAAGCATTGAGTGTAATGCTAAAATTGCCAAGACTATCCGTCACTGTTTCATAATCGGTAGAATCGATAGTAAGTTTTATGCCCGCCAATGGTTCTGAATTCGACTTTGCCGTAACTTTACCACTAACGGTATATTCCAATACCTCATCGTCAATAAGGGCATTGTTTGGTGTTCCGTAGCATGCCTGCATTACAAACATCATCGAAGTAAAAGCCGATGCCATAAGCATTCCCCTGAAAAACTTGTATGTCTTATGTTTTTCCATATTTCTACCTGTTTAAACGTTGTGACAAAGTTAAGATTATTTTACATACGAATGACTTTCAGTGCAAAAATTCTACCTGAACACCTGCAATCTGTCGGCATCGAGCCTGACAAATATGAACAGCAAGATTGTAAACGCCCACAACGAAGAGCCTCCGTAGCTGAAGAACGGAAGCGGAATACCAACTACAGGTGCGAGACCGATTGTCATACCTATATTAATTGCTACATGGAAAAACAGAATCGATGCAACACCATAACCATATATTCGCGAGAACGTCGACCTTTGCCGCTCCGCCTTGTTTATAATCCTTATTATCAACGCACCGAACAGCACCAAAATGACAGTTATGCCCATAAGACCCCACTCCTCGCCTATAGTACAGAAAATGAAGTCGGTACTCTGCTCTGGGACAAACTTGTATTTGGTCTGTGTACCATGAAGGAATCCCTTTCCAAGAATTCCGCCCGAACCAATTGCAATCTTCGACTGATGAACATTGTAGCCGGTACCAAGGACATCCTCGTTCTTTCCCAGCAGGTCCATTATTCGCGACTGCTGGTGAGCCTGCAGCACATTGTTGAATATGTAGTCGACAGAATATACGAAACCACCCATTCCAACCATCAGTATCATGGCAAAAAGCAAAGGTTTCATCTTGCTTATAAAAAACATGATAACCATGATCAATGCCATTGCGCCGTAGCCAATCATGGCATATGTTACACTTTTTGCCGCGTGCTCCGGCGACAAGACACAAAGCGCAACAACAACTGCCGAATATATGACTGCCGAATACAATACGATACGCGTATACTTGTTTCGTCCGCAAACGAACATCAGACCTATTATGCAAAGAAGCCCAACTATAAGCATCAGCAACGCAGTGTCGACAATAAGTGCCATGATGAAAAGGAAAATCAACGCAAATGCCGAAATGAAAAGTATCCTGTTCATTCCTTCCCTGAACATCACAAATATAAAGGTACAAAATACAAGTGCCGAACCTGTATCGTTCTGCAAGAGAATTGTAAGCATCGGAATGCCCAATATGATACCTATATATAAGTAATTACGTACATATTTGAATGAAAAGCTTTCGGAGCTCATAAACCTTGCCATGGCAAGGCATACGGCAATCTTGGCGAACTCCACTGGTTGCATTCGGAAAGTTCCAATCTCGAACCAGGCCTTTGCGCCGTTGACTTCCCTTCCGAATAGTAGCACCGAAAGCAAAAGCAAACATCCTATGGCATACAGCACGTAGGCAAACGTAGAGTAGAATTTACTGTCGATAAGAACTACCGCGATGATCACGACAATGGCTGCGCCTATCCAAATCAGCTGCTTTCCGTACTGGCAACTTATATCGAGTATGCTCTGATGCGTATCGTCGTACACTGCCGAATATATGTTTATCCAGCCCATGAATACCAAGGCAAGGTATAGAAATACTATAACCCAGTCGATATTGGCCCATATGTTATTTCTCCTACCTTGTCGCATTTGGTAAAATTGTTGTTGTTAAAATCCGTCGTTCCAAATCGGGGTCGGAAATTTCCCCCTTGATATACTTTTCCATCATGAGCCTGGCTATTGGTGCTGCCCAGGTACCGCCGAAACCTGCATTCTCGACATATACGGCAATTGCAATCTTAGGATCGTCCTTTGGTGCAAACGCCATAAATACCGAATTATCCTTGCCATGCGGATTCTGTGCCGTACCGGTCTTTCCACACACAGTAATGCCTGGAATATATGCATTGTGTCCAGTACCGCCAGGTCGGTTTACCACCCAGTCCATACCTTCCACGCAAATGTCGAAATATTTTTTCTCGAAAGGCGTCACAACCTTCTGCGCCATTTCGCCCTCATAATCCTCACCGTTTATCTGCTTTATCAGATGCGGCGTTATGTAGTAGCCCCTATTTGCCAGTATCGAAGCATAATTGGCCATCTGCAAAGGCGAAACAAGCACCTCACCCTGACCGATACTAACAGAATAA
This sequence comes from Bacteroidales bacterium, assembly GCA_017617125.1. Taxonomy (GTDB): domain Bacteria; phylum Bacteroidota; class Bacteroidia; order Bacteroidales; family ML635J-15; genus Bact-19. The sequence goes on along the minus strand of JAFZWY010000015.1, from coordinate 38,426 downwards.
ATTGTACTGAATGCCCAGCGGTTCTCTCCATACAGCCTGTTGTAGTAGTCGGGACCAGGAATCTGACCCTTGTTTACACCTGGCACACCCACATTGAACGCATGGTTGAACCCCAAGGTCTCTATCTTCTCCTTCCACAAGCCAAGTCCGATTGCAGCATCCTTATACAAATTCTTTTCTATACCGCGTTGCACAAGCCTTCTGAAAACGAAATAGAAGTAAGGATTGCACGACATCTGTATTCCCATCGATACCGATGTGGGCGTTGGATGGTTATGGCAACCGACCTTCGACTTGTCGCAAGGGAACGACTGGTTAGGTGTTATAACACCTTCCTGCAAGGCTACCAGAGCCTGAGCCACCTTGAATGTGGAACCGGGGGGATATGTCGATGATACAGCTCTGTTTATCAAAGGCTTATATGGAGCATGCAACAGACTATCGTAATTCTTGCCTCGTACTCGTCCCACCATTAGCTGCGGGTCGTAGGTCGGCATCGATACCATTGCAAGCACTTCTCCCGACGAGGGTTCTATCGCAACAACAGCACCGACCTTGTTTGCCATCAGCTTTTCGCCGTACGACTGCAAATCGCTCGATATCGTCAGTGTTATATCATTACCTTGAATCGCAACAGTGTCGTACTTTCCATCCTCGTAGCTTCCCTGCACCACACCTTTTACGTTAACCAGATAGAACGACACGCCTTTCACACCGCGCAATATTGTTTCGTAACCACGTTCTACACCACTCTTACCCACATAGTCGCCGCTCTGGTAGTACGGATCGGCTTCTATCTGCGTTTCCGAAACTTCACCTATATCGCCAAGCACATGGGCTGCTATACCGCCGTTGTATTTTCGCAGGGTCCTGTTCTGGACATAAAAACCCGGATACCTGTACAAATGTTCCTGCATCTGTGCATACACTTTCGAGTCAATCTGCTTCATGAACACCGACGGACGGTACATCGAATACTTCTTTGCCTTCAATATACGCGACTCGACATCTTCCTTAGTCAATCCCAAATCGCTACACAGCATCAGTGTATCGAACTCATGAATCTGATGGGGAATCAGCATAAGGTCGTAGGCCGCCTCGTTGCACACCAGGATGTTTCCATCACGGTCGTAGATAATGCCTCTCGACGGATACTGAACCACCCTGCGCCGCGAATTGTTCTCGGCTGACTGCTTCAGCGAATCGTCGAACATAAGAAGCAATGCTTTCACCCAAATGGCTAAAAGCACAACTACAACAATTGCTATTATCGGATATTTGCGAATCTTGTACTCTATCATTTCCTCGACATAAGCAACAAGTGGAACAGAAGTATCACAGCCAACGATGTCAACGAACTTACGCAAACTTTGGCTAACGTAAACAGAATGTTGGCAAAGGTCATGCTTTCAAACAAGAATATCCAAAGGTGATGTATGAGAATTATTGTTATTGCATACTTAAGGAACCATCCAAATCCGTAATTGCGGACGCTCAACTGCTTATTGTTCTCATATCCGTCGTGCGGCGAATATATGTCGAGAGCAAATGTCCTCACAAATGCCACCAGCAGTCCGGCCGAAGCATGGAGACCAAGCGTAGAGTTGAACAGGTCGACGCAAAGTCCCATCAACAAGCCAAGCAGAAGAGCCAAGTACTTGTTGGTATCGATTGGTAGCGTCATAATGAACAATATGTACACAAAAGCATTGACATATACGCTCACGCATACCTGGTCGAGTATCAGAGTCTGTACCAGCAACAGAACGATAAAGTAGAATATATATTTCAGTTTTTCAATCATTTCTTTTTCTGCGTCTTATCATCTGAAGCTTTTATCTCTTCCTTGTTGTTGTTCCTAACTGCATACACATACTTTATATTGTGGAAATCGGTGTACAATTCCACATCAATCGTATAGAAGTCGGTAGAAAGGTCTTTCTCGAAACTCTTTACATACCCCACAGGAATTCCTTCGGGGAAGATTGCCGAAAATCCACTAGTTACAATTTCATCGCCTATTCTAACATCCACATAACCAGGAACCTCCGAGAATGTAGCTACTCTCACGTCGCGACCATTCCACGACAAGGAACCGAAATAGCCGTTTTCCGCAAGCTTAACGCTTATGCGGGCATCTGGATGGATGATTGGCATTATCACTGCATACTTATCCGACACGGAACTGACGATACCGACCACACCATCGCGACCAATCACGCCCATTTCGCTTTCCATGCCAGCATTACGTCCGGCATTTACCGTTATGCTATTTTTCTCCCTGTTGGTTGTCGCCGAAATTACCGACGCAGGAATATACTCAAAACCTTTCTTGCCAAGTACGGGGATACTGCTCCGCCTATAGGCCTCGAGACGGTTGCGCAAGTCGGCATTTTCCTTTTTTAATGCCTCGTTCTCATCCGAAAGGCTCATATACTGCACAACGCCTGCCCATTTCTCGGCAATAGCACCAGTCACTACGTTTGCCGACGTGGCAAATTCGTACCTCTGGTATGGATTTGCAGAAAAAAACAGCACGAGGCACAAGACCTCGAGCAGTATAAACAAAATGAAATATGCGTATTTAACGACAAAGTCGAGCAGATTTCTCATCGCTAGAAATTATCTCAACAAGAATTGGAACTTGTCAACATTCTTCAAAGCAATGCCTGTACCGCGGGCAACCGCATGTAGCGGGTCTTCGGATACATGGACAGGGATATTGGTCTTGTCGGACAGACGTTTGTCGAGACCTCTCAGCAAAGCGCCGCCACCAGTAAGGAATATACCCTTTGTAAATATGTCGGCATACAATTCCGGTGGAGTCTGTTCGAGAACCGACATCAGAGCCTGCTCTATCTTCGAAATCGAACGGTCAATGCAATGAGCAATTTCCTGATGCGAAACCGGGATTTCCAATGGCAAGGCGGTCATCTGGTGAGGACCTCTTACAATATATTCGGCCGGTGGATTGTCGAGTTCGGGAATTGCAGCACCCACGTTAATCTTAATGGCTTCTGCGGTTCTTTCACCTACCCTTATGTTGTGCTGACGACGCATATACTCAACAATGTCGTTTGTAAAGTCGTCGCCTGCTGTACGTACCGAACTCTTAACTACAGTACCGCCAAGCGATATAACAGCGATTTCGGTAGTACCACCACCTATATCGACAACCATGTTTCCCTGCGGTGCCTCTACGTCCATTCCGATACCGATTGCGGCAGCCATTGGCTCGTATATCATATACACCTCTCGTCCGCCAGCATGTTCCGACGAGTCGCGTACAGCACGAAGTTCAACTTCGGTACTTCCCGACGGTACGCCGATAACCATCTTCAACGAGGGGTTTATCCAATTTCTGTTCTTATTAACCATCTTTATCATACCGCGAATCATAAGCTCGGCAGCGTTGAAGTCGGCGATCACTCCGTCGTGCAACGGACGGATGGTCTTCAGACCTTCGTGAGTCTTGCCATGCATCTGGCGTGCCTTGTCGCCTACGGCCACCAACTTTCCTGTCTTCTCCTCGATTGCGACTATAGATGGTTCGTCAACGACAATCTTGTCGTTGTGAATTATAATTGTGTTTGCAGTTCCGAGATCCATCGCGATCTCCTGCTGTAAAAACGAAAAAAAAGCCATACCTCTTACACATATATTTTAGCATTGCAAGTTAAGTCTTTTGCATTTCACAGCAATAACAATAATTATTTTTTTTCTCACTCATATCATTTTGAATATCAAAAATATATTTTCATTGTTAATAAAAAAAAAGTCGCAACGGCAGATTTGAGTGAAAAAAAAGCGAATTTTTCAGAACAAATCTTCAATTTCTCGACATCGGAACGGAACAATTTTTGCAAATATTTTCGTGTGAAACATAATATTTTTTGTGCACGTTAGTTTTTTACATTACCTTTGCTAACTTTTACACGTTCGATGAAAAGGTTTATAATAGTCATATTACTGATAATCATGCCGTTCCTTGCAATGTCGAAAAATAATCAGACATTCAAGGCCGTCGTCGACTCCATAAATAACCTTTTCGTGGAAATTCTGCAGACAAAATCCGACGACAAAAAGGAAGACCTCAACCACGACCTACTCGAGTTCTTTGAAAAATTCCTTAAAAACCCGGAATCATTCGACCACCCTATCGACTCGGTAAAATATATGTCGTGCCTAAAGTCGAGCGACAATGCACTGAGGATATACACATGGAACCTTTGCTACCACGACGGCTCGTATAAATACTTCGGCTACATACAGCAGAAAGATAACGGGAAAATAAACATATACGGACTGCAGGACAGACGAAACAGAAATCAAATTGATCCCAAAAAGATACTCGAATACTACACCACCTCCGAATGGTACGGCTGCATATACTACGAATGCATAACAAACAAATGGAACTCTCGCACCTATTATACCCTTATCGGATGGGACGGGGCCGACAATCTGGTTAACAGAAAAATCATCGAGGTGCTCGCTTTCACAAAGAGAGGTATTCCTGTATTCGAGAAAAAAATGTTCAAGGTCGACAGGATGATCTCCAACAGGCTTATATTCGAATATGCCGACAGGGCAACTATGCTGCTGCGCTACAACGACAAGCACAAGATAATTGTCATAGACCATCTGTCGCCATCTGAAGACCGATTCAAGGACATGCACCAGTACTATGGTCCCGACATGTCGTACGACGCTCTCGAGTTCAAGGGCGGACGCTGGCTGCTCGAAAGCAACATAAACCCCGAAATTGCAATTAACTACCAGAAAAACGCGCTAGTCAACAGACTGAAAAAAAGAGGCGTATCTCACGACTTCTAAACCGATGAAAAGCACAAAGATAATTGACATATACATTGTCGACAACGATCTGTTGTTTATCGATGAATTCAAGTCCAATTTCAATTTCGAACGCAACTACAAGTTAAGCACCTTCTCGTCTGTACAAAAATTCCTGGCAAACCTGCAAGAAAGAAACAAAAACGAGAAGAACTTTACATTTGTGATTATCAACGACATGATTATAAGCCACGGACTAAACACCAAGTCGGTAGTCGAAATCCTGCCAATGATAAAGAATATCGACAAACAAATATCGGTAGTAGTGCTTACAGAAAACGAAAACCGCGAACTAAAAATGTCGGCTAGCGACTTGCGTCCTGACGCATACGTAAAAAACGACAAGATGCTTTACTTGAAACTGCCACCAACCCTAAACAGGATAATCAGCAAATACGAACTCAAGAAAAGCAAACGTACTCTTCATATCACATTAATTATCGCAGTCGTCGTAATTGTCTTGACAGTCCTCCAGATTGTAGTTGCTTCAATAATAAGCTAAGGCTGCGCCGTTTCTGGGTTTCTATGTGCTGCGCACGTTTCTGGGTTTCAATGCCTGCAGCGTTTCAGGGTTCTTGCTCAATGTTCAAAATTCAATGTTTCTTGTTGCCGGTCACTGAGCTTGTCGAAGGACAGTCGAAGTACGCTGTTCTAAGTTTCTATGACTGCGGCGTTTCTGGGTTTAAACGTGACCGTCTACAAGTGTTCAAAGTTCAAGGAAAGAAGAAAAGGCTAAAAGGCAGAAAGAAGACCAGTCCGGCTGTCAGACTACAAGACTGCTAGACAGATAGACTGTTAGACAGCAAGCCTGTTAGCCTTCGCCCCCCATCATGACAAATTGTCACCTTTTCCCCGATGGCATAACATTTGAAAAATGCAAGCGCAAACTAAAAAAACTATAGATTATGGCAAACAAAGGAAATATAGGTGTTACCACCGAAAACATCTTCCCAGTAATAAAGAAGTTCTTATACTCCGACCACGAAATATTCCTCAGGGAATTGGTATCAAACGCAGTAGATGCAAGTCAGAAACTTAAAACCTTGTCGCAGTCGGGCGAATACAGCGGCAATACAGATGACATTAAAGTAAAGGTATCGGTAAACAAGGACGCAAAAACCATCACTGTCAGCGACAACGGTATAGGCATGACCGCCGAAGAAGTCGACAAGTACATCAACCAGATCGCATTCTCGGGTGCAGGCGACTTCCTCGACAAGTACAAGGACATTGCGAATTCAATCATCGGACATTTCGGTCTCGGTTTCTACTCGTCGTTCATGGTTTCCGAAAAGGTTGAAATCATCACCAAGTCGTACCGCGACGGTGCTCAGGCTGTTCGCTGGGAATGCAACGGCGACCCCGAATACACTCTCGAAGAAACCGAAAAGCCCGAAATCGGTACCGACATCATCCTGCACATCGACGAAGAATCTGCCGAGTTCCTCGAAGAAAACAGAATCAAGGAAATGCTTGAAAAATACTGCAAATTCCTGCCTGTTCCAGTAGTTTTCGGAAAGAAAAAGGAATGGAAGGACGGCAAGGAGCAGGAAACCGCCGAAGACAACATCATCAACGACACAAATCCCGCTTGGAAGAAGAAACCTGCCGATCTCAAGGAAGAAGACTACATGAAGTTCTACCACGAACTTTACCCGATGAACTTCGAAGAACCGCTGTTCTACATACATCTGAACGTTGATTACCCGTTCAACCTGACAGGTATCCTCTACTTCCCGAAAATCAAGTCGAACCTCGATGTAAACAAGAACAAGATTCAGCTCTACTGCAATCAGGTTTTCGTTACCGATTCGGTAGAAGGCATTGTTCCTGAATACCTTATGTTGTTGCATGGTGTTCTCGATTCTCCAGATATTCCGCTGAATGTTTCGAGAAGCTACCTGCAGAGCGATTCAAATGTAAAGAAGATATCGAGCCACATAACCAAGAAGGTCGGTGACCGTCTTGCCGAAATTTTCAAGAACGACCGCAGCGAGTTCGAAAAGAAATGGGACGACATAAAGTTGTTCATTGAGTTCGGTATGATGTCGGACGAAAAGTTCTACGAAAAGGCAGAAAAGTTTGCACTTATCAAGAACACCGAAGGAAAATATTTCACCTTCGAGGAATACAAGAAACTCATTGAGCCAGAGCAAACCGACAAGGACAAACAGCTCGTATACCTCTACGCCACCGATGTAGAAGACCAATATTCGTACATTCAGGCAGCTAAGAGCAAAGGTTACGATGTACTTCTAATGGACGGTCAACTTGACATGCACTTCATCAATGCTCTTGAACAGAAGTTCGGAGAATGCCATTTTGTCCGTGTCGACTCCGACATCATCGACAACCTTATCCGCAAGGAGGAAAAGATAGAATCGGTACTTGGCGCAAACGAACAGGACGACATAAAGTGGGCATTCCAGGGCGTAACACCCGAAAACAAACGCTTCTACGTTGTTAGCGACAGCATGTCGCCCGAAGATATGCCTGTAGTAATTGTCCGCGAAGAGTTCATGCGTCGTATGAAGGATATGTCGGCTTTCAGCGGAGGAACTAACTTCTACCGCGACATGCCCGACGACTACAAGGTCATCGTCAACACCAACCATCCGCTTATCGTTGGCATAAGCAAGGACTTGGAGAAAGCAACCGCCGACAAACGCAGCGAAATCAACGCCGAAGCCGACAAGCTGAAAGCCGAGAAGGATGCCCTCGACGAAAAGATGAAACAGTACAAGACCGAGGACGAAAAGCCTGTTGAGGAAAAGAATCGTCTCGATGATTTGCGCAAGCAGATTAACGAAAACGACGACAAGCGCAGGGACTTGTACAAAGAATACGGCAAGAGCCAGAAGATTGTCAGCCAACTGTTCGACCTCGCATTGCTTGCAAACAACCTGCTCAAGGGCGAATCGTTAAGCAAGTTTGTTGAACGTAGCGTCGATTTGCTGAAGAAATAAATCTCACCAACACTCATAAAAAACAAAAAGGCGGAGAAATCCGCCTTTTTTATCTTACAACCACCTCGTCACAGAAAATCCAGCAGGGTTGCCCTACCCCACGATGCCATTCAGGATTCACTCGCAACGACTCGGCTTTCAACCGCACATATCGTGACTTCTGCTCTTTGAAATTAAGTTTGAAGCCAACAATCTTGCATTCAGCTAAAGACTCCTCGTTCTGGTAGCTTTTCTTTGATACTTCGCGCCAATTCTTACCATCGGCTGAGAGATAGCAAGTAACGCATTTAGGTGCAAAAATCCACGACAATGGATAAAACAGAAAGTCGGCACTCACCTCGCCTACACTCTGCTCCGATTCCAAGTCTATCACCACATCCATGTCGTTTCCATTGAAACCAAGCCAGTTGTAATAATAGTTCATAACGCCAGACTTGCCATCAGTCAATGCCTTTGGACCACCGACATCATAGGTGTTGCTCCATTCTGTCGAACAAGTCACCGACTTGCCCAAGGCAAGATTTTTGCCAGTCGATTTTGCAACAAAGTTTGCAAGGTTCTCCTGCAACTGGGCCGGTGTATATTTTGCCTCGTCAAGTTGCTTTACGCCAAGTCGCTCGCAATCGGCAATAAAATTCTTCGCCAGGAGCATTTTTTCTGGTTTTACAACCTTCTCTCCATTGTTTCCGATGGTAAAAAATGACAAATTATCGTCAATTCCATACATTGAAAGGTCAATTTCGGCAAAATCAAGCGGCATTTCCAGCAATCTCAACCTATCATTGTAAATTTTTGCAACCTCACCGGTACAACCGTCGTATGGCGACACTGCGTACGCCGAAGCGAAGAATTTGCGGTATTCTGTAATCTTGTCAGGCGACAAATAACTGTCAACCGCATCTATCGGATAGCCGTAGATGTTAAGTCCTTTGCCCGATTCAACCAGAGCTTTCTGCATTGTGTCATAATACTTTGTAATAAATTCTGCTCTGTTTTTCCCGTAATGCGCATCAAGGAAACGGCTTCGCAGACTATCAACATCAAGATTTACATTCCACAATAGATGGGCAATCAGATATGTTCTCCACTCGTAGTTTTCGGTAATATTCTGGTTGGAACCCTGCTCAAAAATCATCGGAATGCCATGCTTGTAAAAATCCTGCAAATTTGGCTGAATAACATGCAGATTTGGGAACGGATCCATATAGTTGCGGAACTGTACCACATAATCCCACAAGAAAATGTTGTGCGTCAAGGCAGTCCAGTCTGCCAAGTCTCGTTGGAAAGAATGTTCCGACGTGTCGGCAGAAATAGGTCGATGGCGCGGACATTCGATAGAACAGAGCATTATGTTCACATTGTCGGCCGGCTTTATGTTCTTTGGCGCATGACGCGTCTGCTGGTAGGCAAGCGTCGAAATCACCTTGTCGGGAAAACGCTCAGCAACTTGATTCACAAACCATATCATTGTCCCCGACTGACCGCCATAAATAGAATCGAGACGACGACAATTCTCGCACTGGCACGACGAATAATTGTCGTTTTGCGAAACCGACCATATTTTCTTGTCGGGATTTTCCTTTATCTTGGCTTCAAGATTCTTGCAAAGCACCTCCAACACATCTGGATTGCTGAGGCACAATTGCCCGTCACGCACACGCCTGCCATTCATTTCGGAAAACCATTCGGGATGAGTTTCGAAATACTCCGAAACTGGCACCAAATCCTTGAAAGTATGCACAAAAAGCCCCCATTCGCTATTGAAATCAGCACGATTGTGCAACTTGTGCCACTTGGCATAGCGCGGGTCGGCATTGGGAATCAACTGCAAGGTCTCACGGTAGCGAAAGGAAGGATTCTGCACAACGTGAAGGTCAAGTTCTACAGCTCCATACTGCTTTTCTACTTGTATGCAGTTTGTGCCAGTATATGTGCAACCAAGATAATTTTCGAGCAGATGACAAACACCATACAACGATGCTATTTCTTGATTTCCAAATATATAAAGATTGTGCTTCTCAGTATGAATCAAGAAACCATCATCATGAATATCAACAGAATACTTTTTGCAAATATCCTGCGAAATTGCATTGCAACCTATCGAAATGGCATTTCCACCATTATACTCTTCGCAAGTAACGACTGGATATTCATGTCCGAATATTTCGGCAAGAAAACCGCTCAACTCGTATGCTGCCATGCAATCGTATCCAGAAGTATCACCCTCAAACACAATAACATAATCATCATTTTGCGAAAGCACTACCGAATTGTGATTTGAACACGAACAAAGCACAAGAACAAAGCATGCAAGTATTAAGCTAATATTCTTCATAGGGAATAATATTTTGGTATTCAATGATTCTACAGATTTTGCACAGTCATTTCACCAGATTTCACGCGGAACTTGAATTCTGCCGAATTTTTAGCGGAATGGCTTTTCTGTTCGCGATAAACAACGCGGTAATAGCCAGGTTGCAAACGCAACTTGTAATGCGTCTTGTCGGGAGAAAATTCGTAGATATCTGTTAGAATGTCGCCATTCTGGTGCAAAAGCGTACCAAAGGCGGGACTGCGGAAGTTTATTATTACAGTTCCGGGCTGCGGAATGTCAACCTTGCGCAACTTGCCCTGGTCGATGCGTACTGCATTGACATATGTACGCGGCATGGTAAGTATCTCCAAATCGTACTGACCAACAATGAGTTTCTGCTTCTTGTCGGCATCAAGAGTATGGATTGTTTGATGCATGCCTGTTTCGCGGATTATGCACTTAATGTCGGAATCGGCAGGATCGTCGCCCTTAACATCTACCAGCAATATGCCCTGTGGAGCAGGAACATCAATAATGTTAAGTTTGCCTTCCTCTATGCTTATGCCGTCCTTATATACAGGCGGAACGGTATGCACCTTCAACTTGTACTGCGAAAGCACATCCAGATAAATCGTATCGGGCTGACCTTCAGCGTTCATCGTGTGCATGTAGGTGTAGCGCACATCGCCCGACGTCATATCGTGGAACGACATTGCCACATTGGTTTCGGTAGGTTTACCGTTGATATCAAGTAGATTCACACGCACAGCCGTGAGCGAGGTTACTTCCGACACAATAGTCTTTATTGCCTGACGGAATTGTCCGGCGTTTCCTGCATCGAAGTAATTGCCCATACAGGCAAGCATATCAGCCTGCTTTACATCGATGTTGATACCGATAATGTAAGGTTTCAGCACAACTCCTTTCTTCTGCAAGGCAGCGCTCACCTCGCACGGATCGCCCTGGCACATTTCTATGCCGTCGGTAATGAGGATTATGATGTTGCGGCTATCCTTGTCGTCGGGGAAATCGCCCTCACTTTTGCCGAGCGAATAGGCAATAGGAGTTGTTCCTTTGGGCGTTATCGACATCAACTTGTCGCGTATGATCCCGATTGTGCTTTCGCCGAACGACACTTCAAGCTTGGAATCGGTGCAATCCTGCGGCGGCACAGGACTTTGGTGTCCATAAACGCGCAAAGCCACCTCAAGAGGATGCTTTTTCTGAACCCTTTCAAGTGAATCGAGCAGTTCGAACATAAGTTCGCGAGCCTTCACGAACTTCTGCGCCCCCTCCCACTTGTCGGACATACTCATCGACGCATCGAAAATAAAAAGTATGCGTGTTAGCGGAGGTTCTGGCTCTTCGACTACTGGTTTGTGTGTCTGCGAAAAAGCAAGCATTGAAACCAAGATGGACAATATGATGAGGACAATCTTCTTCATGGCAATATATTTACTGCAAATATAATGCAAAAGAGCAAAATACAAAAAAAAAGCAGCCGACCTTTGCCGACTGCCGTGAATTATAATCATTTTTAGTTAGTTCTGACCTGGCGAGCAAACAGCTCGAACGGAAAGTCCATAGTGACGTGACTCGGTATCGCAATTTGCACCATAGAATATGTTAAAAAACCATGCATTGCTTGGAGAATCAAGACATAGAGAACTCGACCAGTAATGTATAACTAGATAATTAACGTCAATTACAGGCATAAAAATTGTATTACCATTAGGTCCTGTGAACATGTATCCTTCTACACCATTCTGATTTGTACTAGTTTTTGTACAATATTCCTTCATTTCATCCAACTCATCTTTAGTTGGCATACGCCAACTTGCCCCCCAGTTTGCGGTGGCGGCATCATCAGAAGGCTGCAACGTGGTAAGAGTATCGGTAAAACCATTATAGCCATGGCGCGAATCATTACAATATTTAGTTATTTTAGAACTATTAAAATACACATAGTTACTAGAACTGTATGTTTCCTTTGGTGTTATTTCTCCCCATGCGAAATAATCGCCATAGCCCTCAGGAGCAGTTGCTCCCACATTGCAAGTAGCCCAAAGTGTGCCAGAAGGCAAACCGAGGTCAATAAAATCGTGACCGTTTAGCGCACCACCTGTAGTAACCACCCTTACTTCTCCGAACGAAGTATCTTCACTATTGATTGCGTATGCCCTATAATAATAAGTTGTACCTGATGCAAGTCCTGATAATTCGTATGAAAACATATTTCCTATTATGTTTGCTGTTACATTCTGTAAAAGACTGTCTTCTCTTGTGCCATAGTAGAATCCGCAACCTGTTATAGCTGCAATTCCAGAATCAGACACAATGCCGTTTAATGTTGCACTTGTCATGGTAACATTAGTTGCAACGGTTGTTCTAACAAGAGGACAATCTGCTGAAATTGTTGCTTCCCAACCAGCACTAGACCCATAGGATTCCCATACAATAGTCATCATACCACTATAAGCTGTGTAAGTTGAAATTGCAGAAGTACTTTCATATGTATTTATCAACGTAATCCCAGAGATATCATCACCATCATATACACGCATATAACCCAATCCACTGTTCTCGACAATAAAACTGGAGAATGACAATTTTATAAGACCTACTGAAGTAATAGTTGCTGTCATTCTCTCATTATCGCTATAATTGTCATCTGCTCCACCTGAATCATAGAAATTGTATAACTGTCCACACTCAACATCTAAAGCAATTCCATCTTCCATGATTATGTCGACAGGTAAATTATCCTCAGCTATAAAACTCTTCACTTCGCCATAACCTATGCCTGCGCTATTAATAGCGTATGCTTTATAATAGTAGGTAGTACCAGAAACTAGACTTGTAAGATTCGCAGAAAAGTTGCCTATGCCACTACCGCACGACAAGGTTTCAGTAAGATTGTCCTCACTTGTTCCGTAAACAAAGCCTCTTTCTGTTACATCTGCGCCTCCATCGTAACTAACATTACCTTTGATGATAGCACTAGAACTGTTAACTTCTGCTGCTCTTTTGGTTCTTACTACAGGAGCTGTAATACAAACAGCACGAACTGACAAACCATATTCACGAAGATAGCAGTCATTAGTAGTGCAAGAACCAGAATTGAAGTAAAAATCCCACGCCGAGACCGGATTATTGTAAATCGAATTCGTCCAATAGGCCCCTCTAGAGCCAACATTGGGACTACCAGCACCATAAATAAGACCTGCAGCAGGCAGGAAAATTGAATTACCATTAGTGCCAGTAAACAAGTATCCATTCACTCCGTTTCTAGTTGTCCAGGTACCAGTGCAATTATTCAATAGTTCATTGAATTCTTCCTTAGTCGGTATACGCCAACCTTCCCCCCAGTTTGCAGTTGCGGCATCGTCAGAAGGCTGAAGCATGGTTAGTGTGTCTGTGAATCCGTTATAACCACAACTTGTGTCATTACAATACTTCGTTAGAGCAGAGGTACTTCCATTACAATAAAGATAAGTAACATGACTATAAGAGTCCTTTGTCACTGTTTCGCCCCAAGCAAAGTAATCGCCATAATCCTCGGGACTAGTTGCTCCTACATTACAAGTTGCCCACAATGTGCCAGAAGGCAAACCAAGATCGACAAAATCATGACCATTTAGCGAGCTGTCTGTAGTAAACAACCTAACTTCGCCATAGCCTGTACCTACATTGTTGATTGCATATGATTGGTAATAATAGGTTGTGCCGAATGTAAGATCTGCGAGTTCGTATGAAAACACGTTGTCGGTTAATGTTGCTGTAACATTCTGCGAAAGATCGTCTTCACTTGTACCATAGTAGAATCCGCAAGCAATGATAGAAGAACCTCCTGTTCCTGTTATTCGTCCATGCAATATAGCCGACAAATTTGTAACGCTGCTGGCTACAAGAGTTTCTACTTGTGGCAAACTACGAGTAAAATGCAAAGTTACACACTGGTTTTCGGTCAACGACTGCTCTACAGTATCACTTACAACCAGATCTCCATCAATGGTAGCATACCCAACATATTGCATATCGTTCCCCAATTCAAACTCATTAGTTGTTTCGAATTTTCGTACAATGCCCTTTCCTAATCCAGAATATTTTATGCTGCAACCACAGCCGCTTCCAACATTCACCATCCTTATGGAATACGAACGGCTGCCTAAAATTGCATTCAGTATATATGTCTGCGGATTTGCAGCCGATATATCAAACACATGCACACCCTCGTTTAGCGAACCTGTGTATTCGGCACACACATGACCTGCAACATCAAGCAATTGCATACGAACATCTTCGCGTTTCAGAACTGCGAGTTCCACTCGAGTCTCACAATCAAACGGATTGGGGACATTCTGCTCCAATCCCATATTTGTTACAATGTTTAAATTGTTACCGACAGTACCCCCTACAACTATTATTGTGTCGGGATATACAACAGACTCAGTCCAATTTCTAGAAACATTGGTAACTACCACACTATCCATAGGACAATATTCCGAATCATTCAACTGTCCTACAAAACTAAGTGTGATTTCCTGCGAAAATGCTCCCAAGCAGAGGAAACACACAAGAACAAACAAGCAAAATTTTCTCATATTATTTACTATTTAATGTGCTTGCAAATATAATAAAAAAAGCAATTGTAAAAACATTTTATATTTGTAAGTAATAAGCAGATAAAGGCACTTCGTAAACAAAAAAACGGCATCCCAAATAGAACGCCGTTATATAAAATCTAGCAAATTCAATTTAATAGTCGCCTAGTGGAGTTTCAGGCAACTGTGCCAAGGCGGCAGCAAGCTGCTCGTCGTTTGGTGGAGTGCCGTGCCACTTGTGGGTTCCCATCATGAAATCGACACCCATACCCATTTCGGTCTTCATGAGTATAATGACAGGCTTCTTGTTGCCAAGGTGACCCTTTGCATCGGTAATAGTCTTGCGCAGGTCGGCAATGTCGTTGCCGTTGCACTCGAGTACATACCAGCCAAATGCTTCCCACTTAGCCTTAACATCGCCAAGTTTCATGACATCCTCGGTAGTACCGTCAATCTGCTTGCGGTTGAGGTCGACAAAAGCAACAAGGTTGTCGATTTCGCGGGCATTTGCAAACATTGCAGCCTCCCAGATCTGACCTTCCTCGATTTCGCCGTCGCCCATAAGGCAGAAAACGGTATGATTATCGCCATTGAGCTTCTTTGCCAATGCAGCGCCACAGGCAGCCGACAAGCCCTGTCCTAGCGAACCCGATGCAATACGAATTCCCGGCAAACCTTCTGCAGTGGTAGGATGTCCCTGCAAACGAGAATTTATAGCACGGAAAGTCTTGAGTTCCTCTACTGGAAAATATCCTGAACGTGCCAGAACACTGTACCATGCAGCCGATGTATGACCGTTGGAAAGGAAAAACAAGTCCTGTCCCTTGCCATTAATATCGAAATGCTTGGGGTCGTGTTCCATTACATCAAAATACAATGTAACCATCAAGTCGGTAACGCCAAGCGATCCGCCCGGATGTCCCGATTTTTTTGCATGAATCATTCTCAGCAGGTCGCGCCTTACCTGAGTAGCAATTGTCTGTAGTTCGGCAACTTTATCCATAATCCTATTTGTAAACTTTTAATCTAACCTTTTTTGCTTCAAGCAATACAACTTTACCACCTTCCGAAACAACTATTGTTTCGTTCAACTGTTTTCTTGTCTCCAATAATTTTCGATAAGAAAGATTCAATCCATTAAGAATTTTCTTTCGAAGTTCTTTAATTTCGCAATTTTCCATCTGTAATTATTTGATTAAAAACATCTTCATCATAAACATTCAACAACTCTTCCTTTGCTCCATCGGCAATAAGTTTGAAAGGATTGTTCGAATTATCAATTATCATCCAGTAGTCGGCAATAGGAATGTATATCTGCGAAAGATAACGCATTCCTGCCACATACCTTCTGTATACCACATCCTTAGGCACATCGTGACCACCGTGCTCAACGCGTTCCTGCACGCGACGTAAAGCAAGCTCTGGCGTATCAAGCCAAAAGTAAACAAGAGTCACCTTATAACCCTTGTCCTTTGCCTTCTTGATGATAGCCTTGAATGTCTTTGTTGCCAAAGTAGTCTCGAAAGCGAAATCACTTCCTTCCTCAATAAGTGCATACATACGGGCAAGCATTATGCGCGTTGCCTCGAACTTTATGCCCTTCGACTGTGCCGACAACTCCTTGGCAATTTCGTCGGAATTGATGAACTGAGTACATTCCAGCATTTCTGGAAGTATGGAATATGAAGCCGTTGTCTTACCGGCTCCATTGCAACCTGCAATTACATACATATTCATTTCTCAATCATCAATTTTTTCGACGATGCAAAATTACCACAAAATATACAACTAGCACCCTCGCCTATCCTCTATTTGTGAACAACGAGGTTTAATAAATAGTTAAAATACTGATTATAAGATTATTACACAAGAATAACCTGTTCAAACTCATCCGGATATTTTACAGGTCTCCTCTTTTCCATATCGACAAAAGCCACAGTCACCTTTATGTCGTTGAGCAGCACGCCATCGGCATTGAATATCTGCTGAAGGAAAACCATTCGTGCACCACGCAGCGACACAATGCTTGTCTTTACGGTAATTTCCTCGTCGAGCACAGCTGGCTTGTGGTAGTTGATTTCGGCATTAACAACTGGACATACAATGTTAAGTTCCGCCGCCATCTTCGAGAACGGCATTCCAACCTTGTGGAGAAAATCGCCACGCGCAGCCTCGTATATGCGCAGATAGTTGCCGTAGTACACCACGCCCATAGCATCGGTGTCAGCATAAAGAACACGATATTTATATGTTGTTTCCATCGGTAAGCCTTACATAAATCTGTCTCGTAACCCACGAGTCCGTAGCCGCATAGCGAATCTGCTTTTCGTTAAGCGTCTCGCTTTCCCAGTTGCTAAGTTGCTGAGCCTTTGAGATTCTGACGCCAAGCACTATTGCCGCCATCTTGCGCAAGCTTTTCTCCTCTATTCCATAATCGGGCGCAATGCTCTGCAAATCAATAAATCCCGCTGGTGTAAATGGTGTAAGCTTTTGCAATCCCTTTATGTCGTCGCGAGACGAAAGTCCGATTTTGGTAAACCTGTCTGACGAAAGGAAATCGCAAAGTTCCTTCGGCATACCTATTATGCTGAGCCTGAATATGTAGGTTTTCTCCCTGCTGCTCAACTGTAGAAGCGCCACATTCTTCCTGTTCGATGCGCCCTTCTTGAAACAAGGTTTAGTCTCTGTATCGAAGCCCCAGAGCGGTTCCAGGAAAAGTTCGTCCTTCACCTGGTAAAACTTCTCCATTGTATCGACACACACAACTTCGCCGTCGTAGGAATACAGCGGCAAAACCATCAGTTCTTCGTTGGTAATATTCGGACTATACTTATTTTCAGTCATCATTGCGATACTTTATCTCGTGAAGAGCCTTCAACAACGAAAGCAATCTCACGCCCCAATATTCGGGGAAATTGTTGCGGCAGCATGCCAAAGCCACAAGCATAACATCATCGTTTGCTATACGGTAGGCGCCTACGAGGTCGGCCATCTCCTGATACAAGTCGGCAAAGATCTCCGACAAGCCTACGCTCATCGAGTCCATCGAACTCATCATACCGGCGTCCTGTACCTGTATGAAATCGTCGTCGTCCTCTAGCTTCGACGAAGTTACCTGCTGTATGTACGACCAAGCTGCTTCATCTACGAACTTTTCCGAAAAACTCTCATCGTAGTCCTCTATTTCGGGCAACAATGTTCCCTTCAGGTAGAGCAACGGTAGAATCTTCACCGCATGGTCAACAAAATCATCCTTGCTAAAGTCACGGGCATTCTCGAGAAACGACACAAATTCCTTTGCAACTGTCACAAATTCAATAGCTTCGCGCTGATATACGACATTATACTCTTCCATTATTTCAAAAGTTTTTTGTCGGCCATAAACCAGAACTTAACCGTATTGTATTCGTAGCCCTCTGCAGCATCGGTACCGCCAATATTTATCGTAAATACAGGTGCCACAGCAAGAACATTCTTTTCTATCATTCCGTCATAGATGCGCCATTCTTCCAAGAATCTGAGTTTCAGAATCCTTGTCTGGTCAAGCGGAAAATCGACATTAGGCCTCGATATGAAACTATTTGTCGTCTCGTCGAAAACATCGGGTACAGGAAGCGATACAGTCATATCGTTCTCGAACAATCGCTTAACTTCCTTATCGGGAATGCGGTCGAGATGGTCGTAGTCGCCTTCGGGCTCGTAATAATAAATAGGTATTTCGCAGTCGCGGACATCGGCAAAAAGCTTGTCGATAAACTCATCGCCCGACGGATATGGCAGATTTTCCCAGAACCAATTCGGATCCTTTTCGGTACGGTCTTCCAGCTGAAGATTTACAATAGGCACATCGTACAGAATCTTACGCGTCACAAGGTCGCCACGTTCCTCACCTCCACCATTCTTGCACGACGAAAGCGCAACAAGCGACAAAACAACTGCAAACACAAAATATCTTTTCATTATCTGCCCTCCACGTTTAATACGTTTGTGAATTTCTTCAAAATCTTCAGCACCAAGAAAATAAGCAATCCTGCACCGAAAATGCAAATCCATACCAAGTCAAGATAGAACCGATGTTCTACTATTGCAAATTCGAGCACGCGGAATGCTGTCATTATAAGTATCAGATTGAAAAAACCATTGTACTCGCGCTTGAGCACATTACGTACCGAAAACGGAAGGGTCGATTTGCGATGGTTGCGGAAACTAGGAACGAATGCTGGCGTAACATTTGCCCATTCGAGATAAGCGTCACCAAACTTTTTACGCAGGAATGCTTCTTCGGCGTACATAATCCTCTCGTAATAAATCCAGTAGAACGCGCAGAAGAATAGTACGAACCACAAGTCCATGACCATAAGCGCTGGTGCCAGCCACATGAAGAAATTGCCGAGATAAAGCGGATGCCTTACTGTGGAATAAATTCCAGAAGTGTTCAATTGTTCTGCCACCTGTCCCTGAGTCGTGTTACGTCCACTAGTACCTTTAGGTGTATGTCCGACAGTTATTATGCGGATTGCCAGACCAATAAAACCAATGCCCAGAAAAATCACAGGCAACCACCACGGCATCATCTCGTTGCGCAAATAAGTTAGGTAGGCAAACCATGCCACACCAGGCACAAGTATCAATACTGGCAGCCAGCTACGGCGCTTGAAAAGTTTATTTCCTTGTATTTCAAAAGATTCCTGTAAAGCCATAAGATATGTTTTTGTAGTGCAAAGATAAGGAATATTTACGAAGTACGACTTACGATTGTCGAATTAACTGATTTATCCCCTGGCCGTCAGTTCCAAGCCTACCACGCCGACCAGTATCAGCAGGGCGAAGAACATACGCAGCAACGAAGCCGAATCGCCAAAGAACACAAAGCCAAGCACAAAGGTACATACAGCCCCGATTCCTGTCCAAATTATGTAGGCGGTGCTAATGGGAATAACCCGTTGCGCCAGATAGAGGAAAAAACCGCTAAGTGCCATGCTTACGACTGCAAGCGAAATATACAGCCAGAAATGTTCGGGATGCAGGTCGGACAACTTGAAGCCCAAAGGCCAGCCGACCTCAAACAATGCAGCCAATATGAGATAAAACCAAGACAAGGGGATTGGGATTGACGATTGACGATTTACGATTGACGATTGACGATTTTACTTTGTTGCGTTCAGCAATATATCGCAAGCCTTTTCTATCACATTGTCGATGCCCTGTGCAGTCTGCACCGGGTCAAGGATTTCCGTAACATCGGGTGGCATACCATTTTCGTAGTTATTGTTGTTCATGTCGAGGGTACGCGTGATCGAGAAACGGTACGACCAGCCGTTTGGCAATTCGCCACCATTTGGCAATCCCAAGCCGCCACCTGTGGTATCGCCCACAACTGTTACATTCTGGAAATTCGACTTAGCACACAGTGAGAAGAAAGATGTAGCACTGAACGAACCACGGTCGGTAAGCACAGCAATAGGATGACGATAAGTTGTTTTTTCATCATGACTAGGCTGCACCATTACAGTCATTTCCGAAAAGTCGTCATGCTTAGGACCATTCTTTATCTGCGTCTGATACAGCTGTCTGTTTCCTGTCGGGAAAAGCTTCATCAGATTCCAGACATTATCGACACTACCGCCACCATTCTGACGCAAGTCGATTATCATACCCTTGGTATTCTTGTACTTATTTACAATATATTCCAAATCGTCATCAGCAATAGCATCCATAAACGACGAATAACGCAGATATGCAATCTGACCGTCGCGGATAGCATTGTGAGCAAAAGCTCCTGTCGTATGATAATTGATTGTCAGATAATTAAGTACAACAACTTCGGTATTGATGTTTTTGTTTGCATACATCCTGCGATAAACTTCCTCGTTATGCGATACGTCGAACGAAGAAACAAGGTTTGTATGTCCGTCATCGAGTGTATTCAACATTGCACCAAGGACATTGAACAAACTGTCGTCACTTATTTTTTCCGAAACCTTTGGTCTATATACAGCATAAACCGAATCCCAGTCAACACCTTTAACATCGAAGAAAGAATACTGCTTGTCGACAACGTCCCAAAGGTATTCAAAGGTTGTTACAGGGTCGTTGCTAGGCTCCTTTTCCATAAATGCCTTTTCGCACGAAGTACCGAGCAAAACAAAGGCAAACAAGGCTGATATTATATGTATTTTTCTCATAATCAATTGATATTAAACATGAACTTTAAATTTACAGTGTGATAGGCGTTGTCGAAACGATGTACCGATGCATTGTGAGTAGTCCAATAGTCCCAACGATACGAAAGCCCTATCCTATTGCGATTCTTAAGGTTGAAAAATATTCCGATGTCGGTTGTTGCTCCAGGCATTGCCTTTGCAAATGTCTGATAACCGTCTAGCAGATAATCGACCGGATTGCTTGACGAAGTAGCATTATATACGTATGCATAACCTGGACGTTCGCCCAAAGCCACAAGAGGCAATGAAATGTCGGCAAACAACATAAACAAATCGGTACGACGCCGCGAAGGAATGTCGAATTCCAAACGGAAGTTTCCGTCAATAGCATACATCGAGGTTAGTCCAACCGCTGCATTCATCATTTTCTGGTTTATGCGAATGTCGGTATACGGATTGAACGAACCGCCAACCCAAAGTCTTAATCCGTCGGCAGGTTCTGACACACGATACAGGAAACCAACCCTATTATTAATTGTAATGCCGTATGCGCCGGCCTTGGAATCAGCCTTGTTGCCAGCAGCCAAGCATCCGCCGACGGTATTATCCAATGTAATGCGACATTTTTTCCATTCGACTGTAAGTCCAAAATCGATACCTAAGGCTAAACCAAGGTAATGCAACGGTGACACCCCAGCATCGTAATATTCAGTTGCACCCAAACTTCCGCCACCAGTCAAATAAATAGGTACGCGCGAGTGTTCCAATGAGGTTTTCTGTCCCATGGCAAAGCACACGGTCAGCAGCAAAATCAGCATTATTGAAAATCGTTTCATGCCTTGTTGATGTTAAATTTATTTCTGCAAAAATAATTGTTTTATTTAATCTGATAATCAATATCTTTATTCATATCCCATTCTGCCACATTGTTTTCAATATATTCGGCAATGCGGTTCATTTCGGCGGAATCGCGGATAATGCGGTCGTAATACCTGGATTGCCATGAAAAAGGGATATTGTTTTGGCGGGCAAATTTTGTCACACCAATTTTGAATCCACGAATAACAGATGCCAGATTTTTTGATTGTGGTCCAAATTTATTGGGTTCGTTATCTTGTAGAGACGCAATATTTTGCGTCTGATCGGTTTCGTTATCATGTAGAGACGCAATATTTTGCGTCTGATCGGTTTCGTTATCATGTAGAGACGCAATATTTTGCGTCTCTACAAAATCATCAATAATTACAATCCCATGTATATGATCTGGCATTACAACCCATAATGGAATTTGAACATGCGGAAAATGTTGTGGAATCGCCTGCCAACATTCATCTGCAATTTTCCCGATTTTAGACAAATTCATTACATGATTTTCTTTTTCATCATTTTTAATTTCACCAAAATAATGTTCCCTGTCTTTTGTACATATTGTTACGAAATATGCACCGCAACGGTAATCATGCCACGATGCACGAATTGTTGTAATTCTGTATTTCCCCTGAAATTTTTCTTCCGACATTTATTCAAAATTATTAGTCCACCATTTCACTGTGCCCCTTCAGATTGGTGTTTTTTCACAAAAAAAACAATGCCGTATCCTGATGAATCATGAATACGACATCGTTTTATAATAGAATACCTATTCTAGATTATTTTCCTAAAACAAGCTTCATGGTATCCATTGCAATTACGTATTCCTCGTCGGTGGTAACAACGATTGTTGTAACCTTTGAGTCAGGAGTTGAGATAATTGCATCTTCACCCATAATCTTGTCGTTCTTTTCCATATCGACCTTAATGCCGAGGCATTCCATGTTCTCGAGTATCGGGTGACGCATGAACCATGCATTTTCGCCGATACCGCCTGTGAACAGAAGGATGTCGCATCCGCCCATCTCGGCCATGTAACCGCCGATGTAGCGTTTTACGCGCTGTGCAAACATATCGAATGCGTAGGTGCTTCTTTCGTCACCTGCATCGCGGCCTGCACGGATGTCGCGCATATCCTGCTTGCCACCGCTGATACCAACAAGACCGCTCTTCTTGTAGAAGATGTTTGTGATATCCTTCATAGTCTTGCCAGCAGCAAGTTCCTTCTCAACGATATACAAAACTGCACCCGGGTCAACATCACCAGGACGGCTACCCATGATAAGACCTTCGAGAGCTGTGAGACCCATAGTGGTGTCAACCGACTTACCGTGGTCGATTGCAGCAATCGAAGCACCGCTACCAAGGTGGCAGCTAATTATCTTGAGGTCTTTCCAGTCCTTGCCAATCATCTTGGCAGCCTTTTCAGCTACAAAGCCGTGGCTTGTTCCGTGGAAGCCGTAGCGACGAAGATGATACTTCTGGTAGTATTCGTATGGCAAACCATAGAGGAACGACTTCGGAGGAAGTGTCTGGTGGAAAGCGGTATCGAATACAACTGCCTGCGGAACATTCGGCAATACTTCGCGCATAGCGTAGATACCTGCCAAGTTACCTGGAGTGTGAAGTGGTGCGAGTTCCATCAACGACTTGATCTTCTCGATTACATCGTCGTTAACGAGAGCACTTGCCTTGAAAAGTTCGCCACCGTGAGCAACGCGGTTACCTACAGCTTCGATTTCCTTTAAGTCCTTGATTACACCCATTTCCGGATCGGTGAGAGCCTTGAGAACCATTCTGATACCGGCAGTGTGGTCGGCGATTGGAGTCTGCTCGTAGTGCTTCTGTCCGTTGTACTTGTGGGTGAATTCTCCCATTTCGAGGCCTATTCTTTCGAGAAGACCTTTTGCCATTACGGTAGAATTGTTGTTAGCGTCAATGTTGATGAGCTGGTATTTAATTGAAGAACTACCGCAGTTTAAAACTAATATTTTCATCTTTTACGTATTTTGTTGTTAATGATTATTTTTTCTGAGCTATTGCCTGGTTGCAGGTTATTGCAACAAGTTTGTAAACATCTTCTACCGAGCATCCGCGGCTGAGGTCGTTGCACGGCTTAGCGAGGCCCTGCAAAACTGGACCAACTGCTTCGGCACCAGCAAGACGCTGAACGAGCTTGTAAGCGATGTTACCGACTTCGAGGCACGGGAATACCAAGGTGTTAGCCTTACCAGCAACCTTGCTGCCCGGAGCCTTGCTCGAACCAACTGATGGAACGATAGCTGCATCGGCCTGAAGTTCACCGTCGAGAAGCAGGTCGGGACGAGCTTCCTGTGCAAGACGTGTAGCTTCGATAACCTTGTCAACAACTTCGTGCTTAGCCGAACCCTTGGTCGAGAAGCTGAGGATAGCAACTGCCGGGTCGATCTTTGCAATGTTCTTTGCAGTGTCGGCGGTGCAAACAGCGATTTCTGCTAGCTGTTTTGCATCTGGCATTGGAGTAACGGCGCAGTCGGCGAATACCATCTTGCCGTCGGTTCCGTACTTGCTGCCTTCGGGGAGGAACATGATGAATGCACCAGATACGCAGCTAACACCAGGAACAGTCTTGATAATCTGCAATGCAGGACGGAGCATGTCGCCTGTGGTCGAGCGGGCACCGCTTACGAGACCGTCGGCTTCGCCAGCCTTAACCAAGAGGATACCGAGGTACATGAAGTTCTCGGCAAGACCTTCGGCCTGTTCCATTGTCATACCTTTTGCCTTGCGGATTTCGTAAAGCATTTCGGCATACTTCTGCTTTTCGGGGTTGTTCTTCGGGTCGATAATGCGAGCCTTGCTGATGTTCTTCAAACCGAATTCGGCTGTCATTTCAGCAATTTTCTGTGCAGGACCGATAAGGATTACATCGGCGATTCCGTCTGCAATAATCTGGTCTGCAGCCTTTAATGTACGAGGTTCGTCACCTTCGGGGAGTACGATGCGCTGTTTGTTTGCCTGCGCATTTCTGATAATTTCTTGAATCAAATCCATTGTTGTATTATAATTTTATTGTTCCAAAATTTGAAAAACCAAAGGTAACTTTTTTGTAGCGAAATGACGCAAACAAAAACAATGTTTTTTAGCAAATTTATTAACAACGAAAAAAAATGGCTAGTGGCGTTTGAATGCCTGCGGCGTTTGAAGATTTGATAATTTGAAGATTCAAAAATTTAAGAATTCAAAAATTTAAGAATTCAAAAATTCAATGGTTTGAAGATTTGACTGCGTCGAGCTAAAGGTTAGCTTCGCTGAGCTAAATGTTGACAATTTGTAGCGGCGCAATGATTTGCGCCGATTAATACGCATTGCGTATGACAAATATTCTGGGTGAAAATATGGGCAAGAAAGATATTGTGGATTAATCCAACGTTTCCTCTATCTGATAGTCGTTTCTTGTTGCAGAATTGCGGGCAATCATCTCGCCAACAAATCCCGAAAGGAACATCTGTGTTCCAAGAATCATCATCACCAAAGCAAGATAGAAGTAAGCGGTATCGGTAACAAGCGGAGCCGGTACGTGACGGCACAAGGCGGCAATCTTGATTCCACCAACCACGCAAATTGCGATAAAACCAATTATGAACATCACGCTGCCCCACAATCCGAAAAAGTGCATCGGTCGCTTGCCGAAACGCGACAGGAAATACAGCGAGAACAAGTCCAAATAACCGTGTACAAACCTGTCCAAACCGAACTTAGATACACCATACTGGCGCTTACGATGCTCAACAACCTTCTCGCCTATCTTCGAGAAACCTGCATTCTTTGCCAGATATGGAATATAGCGGTGCATTTCGCCGTAAACCTCGATATTCTTCACCACCTTGTTGCGATATGCCTTGAGTCCGCAGTTCATGTCGTGCAACTTGATTCCTGTAACCCGGCGTGCTGTAGCGTTGTATATTTTCGACGGGATATTCTTTGTAAATGTATTGTCGTAGCGCTTTTTCTTCCATCCCGACACAAGGTCGAAGCCTTCCTCCTTTATCATGCGATAAAGTTCGGGGATTTCGTCGGGACTATCCTGCATGTCGGCATCCATTGTGATTACCACATCGCCATTGCAAGCCTGGAACCCTACCTGCAAAGCCGCCGACTTGCCATAGTTCCTGCGGAACGAAATGCCACGCACCTGCTCGAACTTCTTCTTCAGGTCGCAGACGACATTCCACGAATTGTCGGTGCTACCATCGTTCACAAACAGAATTTCGTAGGTAAACGAATGCTCGTTCATTACACGTACTACCCATTCGCACAATTCTGGCAAGGATTCCTCCTCGTTATACAACGGAACTACAACAGAAATATCCATAATTATTAATTTGGCGCAAAGATACAATATTATTTACGATTTACGAAGGACGATTTACATATTGAAGATTTTACCTCGTCGAGCCTAAAGTCTGCCAAGGTCTATTTTTAAATTATGCTAGCAGTCAAACTACAGACTAGGTGTACAGCCAACATGTGTGACTGTTATATTGTCATCCTTCTAATACAACACAGTTACCGTTCCTTCCAACTTATCCTTATTTTCGCCCAAGTCGACAATGTAGGTATATACGCCAGAGGGCACGAAATGTCCGCGGAAACGTCCATCCCACGGTGCATCGTTGCCTTGTCCCTTGTAGAGCAACTGTCCCCAGCGATTGAAAACATAAATATGTGCTTCGGGGAACATGTCTATATGCTCGATTATCCACTCGTCGTTAATGCCATCGCCGTTAGGTGTGAATACATCGGGAATGTCGATACAATTTATCCAGTTGGCAGGGACAACGATTCCGCGCTCGACAACAAAACATCCGTTTGCATCGGTAACGGCAACGCTGTACAAACCTGGATTCAATTTTTCGAACAGTGAAGAATCGGACACATAAGAGTCGAGTGCATATACATAAGGCTGAGCGCCACCACTTGCAAAAATTTCAATAGAGCCATCGTTACTGTCACGGCATGTCGGTTCCTTAATGGCAAAATCTAACTGTATTCTTTCGGGTTGCAATACAGTAACCTGGACATCGGCCGTACAACCGTTTGCATCGCTTGCCACTACATTGTAGAAGCCCGCAGCAAGATGTTCGAATATGCTATCGTCTTGCATAGTAGGATTTTTGCCAATACCAAACATATAATGACCAACACCACCCAATGCTGTTACCGTCATTGTTCCGTTGGCCTGTCCATAACAAGTTGCATCGACAATTTCAGTTTCTATAGTAATCATCTGTGGCGAACTCAATGTAAAGTCGTGACGCAAAATACAGCCTTCAGAATCGGAAACGACAAGTCCGTATGTTCCAGCACGCACATTTATCAGACTCGTGCTCATGCTTCCGTTAGTCCACATATAATTGTAAGGGGGCCTTCCACCTCCGACCTCGACAGAAATCGATCCATCGGCAGAATTGTAGCAATGCGGATTAACAACCTGCGAAGACATCGTAATTGCAGTTGGCGAAACCACACGATAACTTGCAGTACCAAAACAGCCCCACGCATCGCTTACTGTGACCGAATACGTGCCTGCATCGAGTCCATTCAGCGTAGTACTTGTCATTCCGTTGCTCCACATATACAATGCTGGCTGCTGCACATTCTCGGCTGCCGCCACAATCGAAGCATCCGACATTCCATAACACGAAATATGTGAAACCTCATCGATAGAAACAGCAATGCTTCCTATAATACCGACACTTGCGGACGAAGTTGCAGAACATCCATTATCGTCGGTAACTGTCACCGAATAAACGCCTTCGGTAACTCCAGACTGAGAATCAGACTGGCTTCCATTCGACCATACATAAGTATATGGTGTCGTTCCACCAAAGACATTCAACATCAGCGAACCTGCCGAAACACCACAATTGACATTTGTCGCAATTGCTCTAGCCGACAATGCCGAAGGCTGCGACACCGTAGCATTTGCCACTACAGAGCATCCATGAGCATCGTTAACCGTAAGAGTATAATTACCAGAAGCAACACCCGACAACGAATTTCCCTGATGTCCATTGTTCCACGAATATGTATAAGGCTGAGTTCCTCCGCTCAACGTAGCAATCGAGACTCTGCCGTCCGAAAGTCCATAGCAGGACACAGATTCTGCAGAAAGTTCAAGAGCAAGACTTTCTGGCTGTGATGCAGAAACCGAACCCTGTTCTGTACATCCGTTTTGATCGGTAACAGTATAGCCGAAAGTGGTATTTACCGGCAAATGGGTATTATTGACACCTGTCGAATTGTCCTGCCAATGCACAGTGTATGGAGAAACGCCTCCAGAAATTTGCAAATGTGCGCTACCATTTCCGCCGTTACACTGAGCATCAGTGGTCGATGCAGTTACCGACAGAGCCGACGGCTCTGCAAGATGCACGTGTACAGGAGACGGACATCCATTTGCATCGGTTACAATATAATCGTAATCGCCTGCCGACAAGGTATAAGTACCTGTATTCTGATATGGTGCGACACCACCAACCGCCGAAACTGTAACGGCAG
Organism: Bacteroidales bacterium; assembly: GCA_017617125.1. GTDB lineage: Bacteria > Bacteroidota > Bacteroidia > Bacteroidales > ML635J-15 > Bact-19. Next base: position 10,111 of record JAFZWY010000015.1, on the reverse strand, counting down.
CAGATCCTCCATGACAAAGTATCTGGGCAGCTGACGAAGTAGCGACAACCGGTGACGGCTCCTGAATGCTTACCGAAACCGACGCAGAGCAACCATTTGCATCGGTAACATTAACAGCATAAGTGCCGCCCAACAAATTTTCGAAAATATGAGAGCTTGTATTTTCTGTAATAATACCAGATGTCCATGCTATAGAATATGGTGATGTTCCGTTGGCAACCTCTATCGAGAAACTACCATTGTTTCCTCCGTTGCAAAGCACATGCGTAGTATCGGGCACAGACAACGACATTGTTGTTCCGCTGCCGATATTTATTGTTTGTGTCACAGAACATCCGTTGGCATCGGAAACGGTAACAGAATGCGTTCCTGATGTCAAATTTATGGTAGTTACAGAATTATAGGTACTTGCATTTCCATTATCAAACGAATACGAGAAAACGCCAGTTCCACCGGAAATAGAAAGGTCTGCACTACCAACTGTTTCACAAGTCTGCGCAACGATATTTTCAAAACTTATGGTAATAGGATTGGGTTCCTGAATAAGAATATTTCCAGTTGCCGAACAATTATTCTCATCAGTAATTGTATAAGTATAGGCATCGACACTAGCCGATACATTCTCGAAGCTACCTGTACCAGTATATGCTCCTGTACCACCGCTTCCAGTTACGCTTACTGTTGTTGTCTGTCCGTTGCACAAAATATCGTCGGCCGAAATTGCAATCTGCAACAGAGTCGGCTCTATTGCCTCTAAAGATGCCATAGCAAAGCAACCATTATCATCAGATACGGTAACATTATATGGCCCATATTCAGACAAGCCACTTTGCGACTGCTGATTTACATTATTGCTCCAGTGGTACGAATATTCGTTGCCAGTCTCAAGATATCCTCCCGATGCGCCAGCCGTCACACCGAAATGGTCGCCATGGCACTTTATTGCAGCAAGCAAGGACGCCGTAGCTGCTAGAGAATCAGGCTGTGAGACGACTGCAGTTGCCATCTGTGAACACTGGTCAGCATCGGTAACGACAACCGTGTAGCTTCCTACTGGCAAATTGGTAATTTCATACTGAGATGCCGTAATATTATCCTGGGTACCATTAGCCGAAGCCGACGACCACGCCACCGAATACGGCGAGTTGCCAGTTATTGACTGGACCTCTATCCTACCCGAGCCATCGGCATAGCATAATAGGTCGTGCGCTACTGATGTAAACGAAACAGAACCACTAGAACTTCCGAGTGTTATTGCATCGGTTACCTCGCAATCATTTGCATCCGATACTGTCAGGTTATATACGCCAGCATTTATTCCCGAAAGGACATTTGAATCGGTACCGACAACCTCGCCTGTAGAATTGTGCCATACGTACGAATAGCCACCGTTACCACCAGCAACATTTTCCAATGTTATGGTTCCTGGTGTTGCACAAACCTGCTCTACCATTGAAACCGAATATGTTATTTCTGCAGGAATTTCGACCGAAAGTCCAGACTGCGTTGCACTACAACCGTTCGCGTCAGTAACCGTAACTGTATAACTGCCAGTACCAAGTCCTGTTATTGTATAATTATCTGCAGAAACTCCATCCTGCGAACCGCCTGTCCATGCAATTGTATAGTTTGCAGTTCCAACAATATTTGAAACCGCAATGCTTCCCGTTCCGTCACTGCAGTTCGGATTTGATGCCACAGCATCGAAAGAAACCGCTGTCGGGTTACTACCGACAGAAACTGTTGCCGTTGCCGAACATCCTTCCACATCTCGAACTGTAACATTATAATTGCCAGCCTGTACATTTACCGAAGCATCAGAAGCAGAATTCGACCATGCGTACGTATAACCGCCGTTTCCGCCATTTACATTTGAAACAGTAGCAGTTCCCAATGTATTGCAAATCTGCGGCGTAGATGTCACTGTAAAAGTTATCGGCTCCGGTTCTGAAACCGTTATAGCCGAAGTTGCCGAGCAATTGGCATCGCGGACAGTAACATTGTAGGTACCTGCCGAGACTCCCGATATGGTATTTGTCGTGTTTGTATTTCCTTCCCACTGATATGTATATGGTGCGCCTGTACCGCCGCTCACACTGAGAACAACGGAAGTTGTGCCGCCATTGCAGACAATTGGACTAAACGAAGGCGTTATCTCCGGCAAGCCAGTCTGTACAGGTGTTACAGATGCATTTGCCGTACAACCAGCCTCATCGGTAACTACCACATTGTAGGTTGTACCAGAAACGGCATTATTGTACTGGGCGGCAGTTCCTGCGCCATTGTCCCACGAGTACGACAATTGACCAGTTCCGTCTGACGCTTCGACCTCAATACCGATATTTCCTTCGCATGTTCCAGAAGTCTGACGTGCTGTTGCAGTCATAGTACATGAGCTCGGATAGCAAACCCTGACATTGTCAATGAAAGCACGCTTGGCAGAAGTTGCAATCCTAACCGTTGATGAAGCTGTTGCTGCATTAAAATCTATATGCTTGGTTTCGAAATTATCGTTTAATGTTGCTGTATACGAAACGGTTTGTGTTTCTCCACCACTTATGGTAACGATAATATTTCCTTCGACACTGTTCCAACCCTTAACATCGAACTCGACATAAAAAGGAACGCTCAAATCAAGAGCGGAGGTCTGTATGTAACCAATAGCAGAACCACTACCAAGTTTTACAGCACCACCTGCAGCGTATGCTTTACTTGTTGTTGGAAAATCGGATATAGAATTTTGTGTCAATTCAGTACCTGAAGGTCCATTGTTTCCAGTAGTAGCCGTATTTCCACCTGCTGTAAGTTCAGAAAAATCTTCTTCTATTACGCATCCATCATGAGTTGGTTCTTCACCAAAATTATATGCAACATTGCTAGTTGCGTCGCAGCCTCCGCATGAAATTGTCACAGAAATATTTCCGCTAACCTGTGCTGTAGGCGTTCCCGAAATAACACCCGTTGATGCATTTATCGAAAGTCCATCGGGCAATCCGCTTGCACTAAATGTAGCTGTACCAGAACACGAAGTTGTGGGAGAAACTGTTGCAATCTCAACATTTTCGTATCCAGAAATTGTCGGATACGATAATGTTATAGCATCGGGAGCAGTCAAAGTTATTTCATCGAAGAATACAGGAGCCTGACAGCCGTTGTTGTAGTATTCCGAAGTTCCGTCGGCATTGTAGTGAACAGCATTACCATTTTCGTCGGAAGGAGGTGTATACGAAACAACATCGCTGCAAGATGGCGACGTAAACGAAACACTGAAATTTCTAGTATTGCCTACGCTATTGCCAAAATGTCCGGTTGTAACAGAATTATTGCACTGGAACAAAATATAGACATCGTGGTCGAGACCAGAAAAGTCGAATGATTCGTATTCGAAACGTGTAGAAGTGACAATCAGCACCTCCGAATTTGCGGGCAGAATGCCATTTGTAGGCGCAATAACACGACCACCGCCAGTTATAGAAGCATTTATACCAGCGACAATTGACGCATTTTCGCAGAAACCAGTAAACGACACACCCGATGTTGGCCAGTCAATATTCATATTGTTGGCATTAAGGTCGTTGGGACCTATAAGCAGAGTTACCATTTCGTTGTATCCCTCGGCTGTAAAATCGCACGAATTGAAAAGGATGTCGGTAATTCGGAAGCACTCGGATGTAGTCTCGCGAGCGCCGCCCGACTGACAGCTATTGCTATCGCTCACTGTAACCGAATATGTGCCAGCACCCAAACCTGTAAGTTGCGCTGTAGTCGAGTTTGTCGTTGTAGTTTCACCATTGCTCCAATGATACGAATATGGAGCCGTTCCTCCGCTTATAGTAACGCTTATAGAGCCATCGTCAACGCCATCGCAACTGGGATTCGAATAGTTAGTACTTTCGATAGCAAGGTTACAACAATTTATGACATCGACATATAAAGTTTCTGGCGAATAGCATGGACTTGTCGGAGTAAAAACATACTCGGCATCAGTAACAATAGCACTTGTCGAAATAACACTTGGAGACCATGTGCCCTCGATGCCATTCACAGATGTCGGCAACGCATCAGGTGTTGAATTAAGGCAATATTCATCCTCAATTCCGCTCAAATCTATATCTGGGAGCACATTTGTCAGAGTAAACTCAGCTACAAAATCCGTATTATAGCTTCCAGTACCCTCAAAATCAGCATGATAATAATCATATCCACTTGTATTTATAGTAGGCACAGAACCATTATTATTATTTACATAACCAAGCCTAACAAGTTTGTCGCCACACAATCTTCTACAGTTGAATCCGCCCTCGGCAATATACGTATTATTTCCATAATAAGTTGACCATTTCATCACCCCGTTTGCATCAAACTGCGACATTGTAACCGACTGCGAACCTGTAAACGACGACTGATAATAGCTTCCTGTCATCTGAACAAGAGGATAAGAGGATGAGCAAGAATACCCGCTTACAAACAAATTGCTATTTGCATCCAGCCCCATCGCATACAACTGATTACTTGACGATTGTGTAGATGCTCCTCCTATATAAGTAGACCATAACACACTCCCCGAACTACTGAATTTAGAAATAAAGCCATCTGACTTTCCTGTAGCCGATATGGACGATTGGAAAAATGCACCACCACCAGGATTTGTCGTATAGAAATTTGAGCCTTGGGTACGTCCAACAATTATCAAGTTGTTATTTTCGTCGATTCCTGCATCGTAGCAATCCTCCCAGTTCGCATCGGTAGAACCAAACAAAGTAGCCCAATTCAATGCACCCGATGAAGAGAACCTATACAATGCAATTCTTCGCGATGTCGGCAAAGTAGTATTGTAATAAGCTCCCGATCCTGGATTTACACCAGAGAAAGCCGCAGTACGCGACGAATAACCGCTTGCTATATATATGTTGTTACTGTTGTCGATTGCAATTCTTGCCTGACTTGTAACGTATGCTCCACTTCCACCTCGGCTTATGTAGGTTGACCAGTTCAATGCATGGTTTGACCCATTGAATCTAACCAAAAATGGAGTTTCTTCCTCAGCCGGACTTGAGTTCACATAATGACCTGTAGGGTTCGTTGCTGGAAAAGGAATTGATGTCCATGAGTTATCCGGAGTATATGTTACACCCGTAACAAGCAAATTATTATTATTATCAACAGACATACCTTTTATTTCAAGACTAGAACTGAACGAACCTCTTGTACAGAACATTGTCGCCCACAAACGCTGACCAGTCAGCGAATTGAACTCCAATATGAAATTTCGATTATTGCCAAGTGCTGTTTCGTAATACGCTCCATTACCCGGATTGTATAGAGGAAACGATTCTTCACTGGAATACGCATAAAAGAGAGAGCCAGACACATACAAATTGTCATTATTATCAATAACCGCCGACTGATTTCCTGATTTTACATAAGCATCCTGCGTATTGCAATAGTAAGTTGCCCACACAACTTCTTTGTTGGTGTTGTATTTCACTATCTGAACTTGATTATCCGAAGCCCACAATCCTCCATCAGTCTGTTCAAAATATGCATTTCCGCCTGGATTTACTGTGGGGAAAGAATTACTTGACGAAGACATTATCAAGAACATATCACCCTGAGAATTCCAAAGAGGACGAGTTACCCACGAATTAAATGCTTGTGTACTTGTGCCGTCATGAAAATATGTCGACCAATTAAGCACCGGGTCGATTATTAAACCTTTCGACCTGTCATATCCGTCAACCTCAAATTTTATTGTATCCTTATCCAAATAGAACCTGGATTCCAGCAAATTACCTTCCTGATAGCATTTCGGAGCATGGTCATACAACTTTACACTTTCCGCCTCGACAACCACATTGCCATTTTCGTCAATGGAAATGCTTTTCTGACCAGAAAACAACAACTTTATATCTGACAAGTTAGCATTTGGCGATAATTCAAAATCATATTTCAGCAGGCCATTCTCTATATAAAACAACAAATCGACGTTTGGATAAACTTCGCTGTAACGGATTTTCTGAAACGTTGGCACACCATACAAACCATCGGGAAATTCCGGAGTAAAATAATTGCGTGTTTCCAGCTTCTTTTCCTCGCCAATCACTTTTGTCAAGTTTGCTCCCAGGAATTGTATTCGCAAAACAGCAGACTGAACTTTTGGTGCAATATCGGCCCCATGATAATCGCCGGACTCAACCTTTCTTCTGATTTCTTTCCATTCTTCCGGAGCGTATGGATTTTCCTTGATGCCCATTATTATTTGCATGTATTCCGACAATTCCACACTCGAGAAAGAAAATGTTACGCCTTCGTTTGTAAAAAACGCTGTCGCACCATTTATTTCCGCCTTGAAAAATACATTGTCGCAACGATTGCGCGAAGCATCAACAATCTGCCCGAGATTTTGCTCAAAAACAGGATTTCTATCAATATCTGAAATGAATCCGGCATTTTTTGCCAATACCGAACTAGAATATAATATCAAAAAAGCAAGGCATACAACAAGCCTTTTCGCCATTTCAAAAACTCTCATCACAAAACTAATTTTGAGTTTGCGATTTAATAAATATTTCTGAACCGACGAAATAAATTTTTAAACAAAATCACATATTATATTACCTCATACACAACATACAAATATTTCGAGTTTTTACCTATTAATGGCTAACAGACTTAAAGCCTTGCCCTCCCAATCTTTAAGGCCTTTAAAGACCTTATGGTATGTGGGGGTGGCAACTGCATTCTGATAGCCTACATATCTGTTAGCCTTTTAGCCCCAAAAACAATGTTCTTAAACACTTTTAACACACATAAAACATTGCAAACTCGTTATGAATGTTAATCTTATATTTTTATCAACACTGCATAAAACTTTTCTTTTGATAAAATTTTTCAAACGGTCAGTTTGTTTCACAAAAAAAATACTATTTTAGTGGCACTTAAAAATTAATGACTTTATAAATTTTAACTCATGGATATTAAAAAATTAGACGACGTTCTAACCGTCCTCAAGACAAGGGAAAAGAAGAGATTGGTTGCTGCATACGCAAACGACGACCACACAATCGAAGCAGTTTACAATGCAATTCAGGAAGGCATAGTTGAAGGCACTTTGGTTGGCGACGAAGCCACAATAAAGGAAGTTTGTGCTCGCCACAACTTCGACGTAAGCAAGTTCCGCATCGTTCAGGAAGCCGACGAAAACAAGGCTGGTGCTGTTGCAGTATCGCTTATCAACAAGGGCGAAGGCGACATCCTCATGAAGGGTCTCCTCAGCACCGACAAGTATATGCGTGCCATCCTCAACAAGGAAACAGGACTTATGCCTGGACCAAAGGCTGTTCTTTCGCACGTATCTGTATTTGAAATTCCTCTGTACCACAAGTTGTTGGTTGCTGGCGACGTTGCTATTATACCCGCTCCGGACCTGAATCAGAAGATTGCAATCTGCAACTACCTCATCAAGGTTGCAAAGTCGTTGCAAATCGAAACCCCAAAAGTTGCAGTTCTCGCAGCAACAGAACAGATGCTTCCAGGAATGCAGGCTTGCGTCGATGCAGCTATCATCGCCAAGATGTCGGAACGCGGACAGATTAAGGGTGCTTTGGTTGACGGACCTTTGGCTCTCGACGTTGCAATCAACAAGGAATGCGCTCAGACCAAGAAGCTCACCAGCCCGGTTGCAGGCGATGCCGACTGCATCGTATTCCCCAACATCGAATCGGGAAATGTTTTCTACAAGAGCATAACCAAGTTCGGCAACGGAAACCTCGGCGCAATGGTAATGGGTGCAAAGGTTCCTTGCGTTCTTACCTCACGTGGCGACTCTGCAAAGTCGAAGATGTACTCAATCGCTCTTGCAGCCCTAGCAGCAAAATAAGTAAATCATTAACATTAAATAATATATGAAGAACAAAAGCTTAATAATCAACCCTGGAGCTACTTCAACAAAAGCTTCGATATTTGAAGGCGAAAACGAAATCTTCACCGAAAACATCAAGCACCCTATTGAGGAAATACAGCAGTACAAGGAGGTTGCCGACCAGTTCGAATACCGCAAGAATGCCATCCTCGACATGGTTAAAAAGCATGGCGTAAGCACCGACGAAATAGCAATAGTTGTAGGTCGTGGCGGTCTTACCCGTCCCTGCGAATCGGGAACTTACCGTGTAAACGAACTTATGCTCGAAGAATGCCGCGCTGGTATTCAGGGAAAGCATGCTTGCAACCTCGGAGCTCTTATTTCCGACAGTATTGCTAAGGAAATAGGTCTCGAATGCGCATACATCGCCGACCCGGGTATCGTTGACGAGCGTCCCGAATACGCAAAGATTACCGGTCATCCAGAATTCGACCTTGACCCGACACGCGAAGGTGTTATCTGGCACTGCCTCAACCAGAAGATGACAGCAAAGCTATACGCTCGTGAAATCGGCAAGACTTACGAAGACCTCAACCTCATCATCGCGCACATGGGCGGTGGCGTTTCGGTTGGTGTTCACCAGCACGGACGTTGCGTTGAAGTTAACCGCGCACTCTGCGGCCTCGGTCCATTCTCACCTACCCGCTCTGGCTCCATCAACGCCAGCAAGCTCATCGAAGTTTGCTTCAGCGGAAAGTACGACATGGCAAAGGTTAAGAAGATGGTAACTGCCGAAGGCGGTTTCGTAGCATACTTGGGCACAAACGATGCATACAAGGTAGAAGTTGACGCTCTCAACGGCGATCCGAAGAGCAAACTTCTGGTTGATGCATTCTGCTATCAGGTTGCTTTGGAAATCAGCCGCCTCGCAGCAGTAGTTCGTGGCAAGGTTGATGCTATCATCCTCACCGGTGGTATTGCATACAGCAAGCCGTGGATGCAACAGATTACCGACCAGATTAGCTGGATTACACCTAATGTAAAGATTTACAAGGGTGAAAACGAAATGCTTGCTCTCGCAATTTGCGGAAACGAAGTTCTTAACGGAACCGGTACTGTAAGAGAGTATAAGTAATAAATCGGTTAAAATAAAAATGGGAATCCCTCGTGGATTTCCATTTTTTATGGTCAAACAATAAATACTAACCACCATGAAAGTATACACAAAGACAGGCGACAAAGGCACCACATCATTGGTTGGCGGAACCCGCATCGAGAAGGATGACATCCGCATTGAGGCTTACGGCACAATCGACGAACTGAACTCAAACATAGGCATGATTCGCAATTTCGATATTGAAAAATCGGACGATGATACCATTAATATAATACAGAACAAACTTTTCAGCATCGGTTCCTTCCTTGCTACCCCAGACGAAGAAGCCTACGAAAAAATCACCGCAAAAATCCGCAAGATTTCCGATGAAGATATTAACAATGTTGAAAAAGAGATTGACAGAATAAGCGAAAATCTGCCACCTCAAAAAGGCTTTGTTCTGCCCACGGGTTGCGAGATTACAAGCTGGTGCAACATTTCGCGCACAGTATGCCGCCGTGCCGAACGCCGAATTGTAAGCTTGAACAAAATCGGCTTTGTCGACAAAAATATTATGCTGTATATCAACAGATTATCCGACTATTTATTCGTTTTGGGACGAAAATATATGGCTGTTAATAAAAAGGAAGATTTTTTCTGGGATTTAAACTGCTAAGTGCAAAAAATTTCATTATTTCGCACTCCCAAAATAAAGGAAATAAAAAATATACGAATATGTATTGGACATTGGAATTAGCATCGAAACTTGAGGACGCTCCTTGGCCAGCAACAAAGGACGAACTCATTGACTACGCAATCCGTTCGGGTGCAAATCTGGAAGTCATCGAAAACCTTCAGGAAATTGAAGACGATGAAGAAATATTTGAAAGCATAGAGGACATTTGGCCCGACTATCCTTCAAAGGACGATTTCTTTTTCAACGAGGACGAGTATTAGTATTTTGAAAAACAAACAAAAGGGGGGTCAGAAGCCCCCTTTTTTCATTTTTATGCATGTCTCGTCCTGAAATAGCGTTACAATAAAAATAGTAACGAAATGGAAAATAAAGAAAGTAAGTATGTTAGGCGTACACAAAAGGACTACACAATGGCTTTTAAATTGTCAGTTGTACGCGAGTATGAAGAGACACATGT
>JAFZWY010000014.1 GCA_017617125.1 Bacteroidales bacterium | reverse complement strand
TATTTTCGTTCGGACAAAGTTTTTTTTGAAAAAAGTTTGTCAATATGGAATAGTTTTTGAAAAAGCATTATTTTTGTTTTCGTAAAATTATACAGATATGAAGAAAATTGTTTTTGCAATGTTACTTGCGTTTGTAGTGTCGACGATGGCATATTCGCAGGAAATTCCACAGGTACAACTCAAGAACTTGAAGGGAAAGGTTGTCAATTCGCAGGAGATAATCGAAAATGATGGCAAGCCTGTTATGATTTGCTTCTTTGCTACTTGGTGCAAACCGTGCATAAAGGAGTTGACGGCGTTCAGCGAGGCATACGAGGACTGGGCCGACGAAACCGGAGTGAAGATAATTGCCGTATCGATCGACGATGCTCGCAGTACCAATTCGGTTGGTCCGTTTGTAAATGCCCGTGGCTGGGATTTCGATGTCTATCTGGATGCTAACGGCGATTTCAAGCGTGCAATGAATGTCAACAACGTACCTCATTCGTTTCTGCTCGACGGCAAGGGCAATGTAGCTTGGCAGCATACTTCGTACCTCGAAGGCGACGAAGCCGAAACTTTCGAGATGATAAAGAAAGTGGCAGCCGGCGAATCGTTGAAACAAGAAAAGGAAGATAAGGAATAGCCTTTTGCCTTCCAGGTTTTCCAAAGGGAAACCATTTTGCAACTAAGTAATGCGAACATTATAGTATATGAAGAGATTTTTATTTCTGCTTGTCGTAATGTTTTCTGCTGCTTCATTGTGGGCACAGAAGGACGGCAAGAGCGAGAACAAGTTTAGCGTTTCGGGAAATTTCCAGAGCGACCTTCAGTATTATTTCGAAGACCAGAAGATAGGCGCGGTAGCCGTTGATGAACGGTTGCTGTCGAACTCGTATGCAAACTTTATGATTTCGTACGGGAAATTTTCGGCTGGCGTACGCTTCGAAGGCTACTACAACACCTTACTCGGTTTTCCGAACTCGGGCGGTAAGAACGATGGATTCGGAGTCCCGTCATATTGGGCAAACTTCACCAACGATAACCTTGAGGTTACAGTAGGTCATTTTTACGAGCAGTTTGGCAATGGCCTCACTTTGCGTTCGTACGAGGAGAAGTCGCTCGGCATCGACAATGCTATCCTCGGTGCGCGTGTAAAGTACACGATTGTGCCTGGTGTTAACATAAAAGGCTTGGTCGGAAAGCAACGTTATTACTGGGAGCTTTCCGACGGTATTCTTCGTGGTGTTGATGGCGAAATCCAGTTCAATGAGATGATAAAGTCGCTAAACGACAGCCAGTTCCGCTTTGGCATAGGAGGTAGTTTTGTCAGCAAGTACCAGAAGGAGGACAATCCTATTTACAATCTGCCCAACAATGTGGCAACTGGTGCAGGCCGTATAAACCTTGGCTATTCTGGCTTCAGCCTGATTTCGGAATACGCCTATAAGATAAACGACCCATCGGCTGACAACAACTACATATATCGTCCAGGACAGGCGTTCCTCATCAATGCAACATATTCGCAGAAAGGTCTCGGCGTAATACTCTCGACCAAGTGGGTCGACAACATGTCGTTGCGCAGCGACCGCAATGCTACGCTCTCTGACCTTACCGTAAGCTATTTGCCAGAAATTACCCGCAACTACACCTACGTTTTGCAGGCTTTCTATCCGTATGCAAGCCAGCCTATGGGCGAATGGGGTGCAAAAGGCGAATTTTTCTACAAGTTCAAAAAGGGTAGCAAGCTGGGTGGAAAGTACGGAACAACAATCACACTCAACTATTCGCGTGTCCACAACATAAAAAAGACAGCCTTGAACGATTCAACGCCAATTGGAACAACAGGAACCTACGGCTACAACACTTCGCTGTTTGCTGTCGGCAAGGAGCTTTACTATCAGGACATCAACGTTGAAATCTCGAAGAAATGGTCGAAAAAGTGGTACACAAATATTGCCTACATGAACTTGTTCTACAACTACAACGTGCTTATGGGTACAGCAGGACACGACAATGTGCGCGCCAACATAGGTGTTGTGGAGGCAACCTACAAGATTACCGACAAGTATGCATTGAAGGCCGAAGTTCAGGCAATGTTCACAAAGCAGGACAAGGGCAACTGGATTCTTGGACAGCTCGAGTTTACCATGCCGAACTGGTTCTTCACAGTGTTCGACAACTGGAACTACGGCAATCCTGATAAGAGTGCGCGTGTCCACTACTTTAATGTAGGATTCGGCTATGTCAAGGGTGGTAACCGCATTCAGCTGACCTACGGTAAGCAGCGTGAAGGCGTGATGTGTGTTGGCGGTGTTTGCAGGCATGTCCCGGCATCAAACGGATTTGCACTTTCAATTTCGAGTACATTCTAAAAAAACTACATAGTAGCTCCCTGAGCGTAGTCGAAGGGGCGGATTAGATTTGGTATAACAAAAAAATGATTATGAAGAAAACAATAATACTTACATTCGCAGTCTTGTTGGCAGGACTTTTTCTTGCCTCGTGCGACAAGATAGAAGAAGGTCATTATTTGAAGGACAATGTACCGGCTCCAGGTCCTGCCGACACTTCTGGACAAAAGACGCTTGTACGCAAGGTTCTGATTCTTGACTTCACAGGTCATAAGTGTGGCAATTGTCCTAAGGGTCACAAAATGATAACCAGTTTGGAAGGAACTTATCACGATGCAGTAGTTCCGGTGGCAATCCATTGCACCTCCACTTACGCTGCACCAGAACCTGGAACAGCCTATGCCGCCGACTTTAGGACAGAAGAAGGAGATTATCTATGTACCTATATGGATTTGGAAGGTTTGCCGTCTGGACTGATAAATACTATGCTTCCTGCATCTATAAGTAGTGCGCCAACAGAATGGGCAACACAATTTGCCGGATATGTTAATGTCGAACCGGAACTTTCAATAGAGGTAGAGCCGTCGATTGCGAGTGGCACAGCTACTGCAAATGTAAAGGTTATAGCAGAAACTGCTTGTTCGCGCAAACTGTCATTGGCAGTTTACGTAGTCGAGGATGGCATCGTTGGCGGACAGAAGGATTATGAATCAAACCCGCCTGACATTGAAAATTATGTTCACAATCATGTGTTGCGTATGAGTTTTAATGGTGCACTTGGCGAAAGCATAAAAGATAACACCGATGCTATGGCAAAAGATGCAACGATAGAGAAATCGTACAGCAAGGCGTTTAGTTCCGACTGGAATGCGGCCAACTGCAAGGTTGTGGCATTTGTTTACGATTCCGACACCAAGGAAGTTTTGCAGGCTGAAATGGTCGCTGTTTCTCAATAGTTTTGGGGATGATGCGGCTATTTGTTTTCATTGTCCTGCTGATTGCACCAATAGTATCATTTTCGCAGTCGTTTACCGGTGGCCTGAAGCTTGGCTTCGATATATCGCAGGTCGATGGCGACAGGAGAGGGGGTTATAGTGCGATATTCCCAACAGGTAGCCTTTATGCGCAGACAAGTTTCGGCGACGAGCAGCGAGCGTCGCTAGCTTTGGGTGTGTCGTACATACGTAAGGGAAGCAAGGAAATTAAGAAGGACGAATACGGCGATATTACCAGCATATTTGCAATACGTTTGCAGTACATAGAGCTGCCGTTGACATTCTCGTGGCAGATGAATAAGTTCAAGATTCCTCGCCTGGTGGATTATACGTTCAAAAACAAGTTCTGTCTCGAAGCAGGAGTTTCGTATGCCTATTTGATGAAGGCGGAGGTAAACGAGGGTCAAGGCTTTCTTGCTCCCGACAAGGCGTTCTTCAACTACGACTGCGGAATACATTTCGGACTAAAATACTACATAGGTGAGCATTTTTTCTTGAACTATCGTTTTTCATACACATTCTTTTTCCTGCCAATACGCAAACATCCTGGTGGACAAGTTTACAGGTTAAACAGGGGCGTATACAACAACGTGATGATATTTACGGTTGGGTGGGAGATATGATTCAGTTAAGAGTTGAAAGTTAAGAGTTGAAAAGTTGACAGTTGTTGTAGAGTCGTTGCGAGCAACGACATCTACTATTCAAATCATTCAAACCAGAAACCTGAACGGCGTACTTCGACTGCCCTTCGACTACGCTCAGGGAGCAGCTCAGCACAAGTAGCCCTCAACGAAGTTAAACCTGAAACGTGCGAAGCACAAGAAACGCCGAAGGCATTGAACATTGAAACGGCGTAGCCTCAGAAACGGGCTTTAGCCCTATAAACGGCGAAGCCTTAGTCTCCGTTTTCAACATTATAAATGTGCAATACCTAAAACATTAGCGATGAAATTGTTAATAATACTTCGCAGAAAGTCTTTCTCCGTTGAAAAATATGAGGGCGCTCGTGTTTGAAAAATAGTAATTTTGCAATCCCAAAAATAAAGAGATATGGCACAGGAAAAGAACGCACCAAAGAAAGGTAAAAAGCAAGGCAACGAGGTACTTGACGAACTGAATACCCTGCTCGGAAAGATTCCTCCACAGTCGCCCGAACTCGAAAAGGCGGTCCTCGGAGCAATACTTCTGCAGTCGAATTCCATATACGACGTACAGAGCATACTACGCCCCGAGAGCTTTTATGTGCCTGCCCACCAGATTATATATGATGCCATACAGAGGCTCGCTTACGCACAAAAGCCAATCGACTATATAACCGTGTCGGAAGAACTTAGGGTGAACAACCAGCTCGACGAAGTTGGCGGTGTGCCATATCTTATTGAACTTACCGAACTTATAGGTACGGCCTCGCATCTTGAGTACCATGCCAGAATAGTGCAGCAGAAATACATCCAGCGTGAACTGATAAAGGCATCTACCGAAATACAGAAAGCTTCGTACGACGAAACTCGCGATGTCGAGGACCTGATAACCTTGGCAGAGGGCGAGATTTTCAAGGTTTCGGAAGGTTCTGTGAACAAGGATATCGTTAGGATAGGCGACGTTGTGGTTGCTGCAAAGGATGCTATTGCCAAGGCTGCCGACGAAAACAGCAAGGGCGGAAGTACCTGCCGCGGCGTGCCCTCGGGTTTTACAGACCTCGACAGGCTTACGTCGGGATGGCAGAATTCGGACCTTATCATTGTTGCTGCTCGTCCTTCAATGGGTAAGACTGCATTTGTGCTTTCGATGGCAAGGAACATGGCAGTGAACCATGGTAAGACAGTTGCGTTCTTCTCGTTGGAAATGTCATCGATACAGCTTGTAAACCGACTTATTGCCGCCGAAATTGAAGTCGGTAGCGATAAGTTGAGAAACGGAACGCTCAGCGATTCGGAGTGGCAGTGCCTCGAAACAAAACTGCACGGACTTGAGCAGGCGAACCTTTTCATCGACGATACACCGGCAATATCCATTTTCGAACTCCGAGCCAAGTGCCGTCGACTGAAGCGTAGCCACAATCTTGACATTGTAATAATCGACTATCTGCAGCTTATGACGGCTGGTGGCGACAATAAGGGTAGCCGTGAGCAGGAAGTAAGTACTATATCGCGTTCGCTAAAGGCAATAGCCAAGGACCTCAACGTTCCCATTATCGCTTTGTCGCAGCTTAACCGTTCGGTCGAAACGCGTAGCAACGACAAGCGTCCGCAGTTGTCCGACCTTCGCGAATCTGGTGCAATAGAACAGGATGCCGATATCGTGGCATTTATCCACCGTCCGTATTACTATGGTATAACACAGGACGAGGATGGAAATTCTACCAAAGACCAGGCAACTATAATTGTAGCTAAGCACCGTAACGGCGCTGTGGACGATGTGAAACTGAAATTCGTCCAGGAACTGGCCAAGTTCGAGGACTACGATCGTGGTGTCGGTGAGATTGTGTCATCAGACACTGAAGTATATCAAACCAGGGGATCTAAGTTGAATACTCAGGGTTTTGCTGATGCAATGGGCAACGATAATATAGGTTTTAGCAACGATAATAGCTTCGAAAATTCCACAATACCGACAGGTTTTGGCAATATTGGTAACGAAGAACCTCCTTTTTAATATAAAACGATAATGACATGGAAATAAAGAAAGAAGACAGACAGCATAAATTTGACAAGCATTATCTCGAAATGGCTGCAATATGGGCGAAGAATTCGTATTGCAAGCGTCGTCAGGTAGGTGCATTGCTCGTGAAAGACAGGATGATAATTTCCGATGGATTCAACGGGACTCCTGCAGGATTCGAAAACCAGTGTGAGGACGACAACGACACTACTAAGCCATACGTGCTTCATGCCGAAGCAAATGCAATAACAAAGGTGGCAAAGTCGGGCAACAGCAGCGAGGGCGCAACATTGTACATAACAACTGCTCCGTGCATAGAATGTGCAAAGTTGATAATCCAGTCGGGAATCAGGCGCGTGGTGTATTCCGAAGAATATCGCAAGTCGGAAGGCATCGAGTTGCTGAAGCGTGCAAATATCGAAGTCGAAAATTTCAAGGACGATGAAGTACAATAATACCAAGGTTGCCATATTGGTGCCTATGCTCATAGCCTTGTCGGTTGTGGTCGGAATGTTCATTGCAAGGTTCACGGCAATGGATTCGCAAGTTTACGTAGGTTCTGGAAGCAAGATCGACAATGTTATGAACCTTATCGAGACCTACTACGTCGACGACCTCAGCCGCGACAGCATCGAGGACGTGATGATTTCCGACTTCCTGCATAATCTTGACCCGCATTCGTCGTACATGACAGCCAAGGAAACGGCAGAGGTCGAGACAGAACTTACCGGCAACTTTGTAGGCATCGGTATTCGTTTCTATGTACTTCACGACACAGTTATGATTACCAACATAATACCTGGCGGTGCTTCGGAAAAGGCAGGACTTTTGCCTGGCGACAGGATTATCGATGTCGATGGACGGCCGATTTCGGGTATCGGTGTTAGCAACGACAGTGTGCGCGGACGAATTCTTGGAGAGGAGGGCAAGTCCGTAAGTCTAAAGATTCTGCGCGATGGAAGGATGTTTGACTACAATGTAAAGCGCGCTCCAGTAGAAGTAGAAAGCGTGTATTATGCCAACGTCGACGGCATAGGCTACATAAAGGTTACTTCGTTCAATGGTAATACAGCAGAGCAGTTTGGCGATGCGTTGAAACTTCTGATGCTTACAAAGATAAAATCGTTAGTTCTCGACCTCCGTGACAATAGTGGCGGTTTCATGTATGCCGCACAGCAGATTTTAGACAACTTTTTTGCCGATAGGCGCTTGCTGGTATATACAGAGGGCGCAAACTCGAAGCGCGAAGAGGTTTACTCATCGGGACGCAATGGTGCGTGTGCCGGTTATCCGGTGGTAGTGCTTGTAAACGAGAATTCGGCATCGGCATCCGAAATTACCGCAGGCGTAATCCAGGATTATGACATTGGTACGGTTGTTGGCAATGTTACGTTTGGTAAAGGTCTTGTACAGCGTATGTTCAATCTTGCCGACGGTTCGTCGGTAAGGCTTACTGTGTCGCGTTACTATCTGCCGTCGGGACGGTGCATACAGCGTAGCTACAAGGACGGATATATGTCGTATCTCGAAAATTATTACCTAAGCTATGGACGAAACAAGCAAACTGTCGATAGCACCAAGGTTTTCTATACTCTTGGCAAGAAGCGCAAGGTGTACGAGGGCGACGGACTTATGCCCGATATAACGGTAGAGCATGACACCTCATACATTTCGGATATGCTTCTGAAAATTAGCAAGGCAAATGTAATCAGCGACTTCTGTGTGGAGTATTTCGATGCCAACAGGGGTAGGATGTCGCAGATTACCAGCAGGAAAAGCCTTGATGCATTTCTCGAAGGCGACGGTATGTTCGACAAGTTTCTTGCAAGGCTAATGAGCGATGGTATTTCGTATTCGCAGACAGAATTGGATAAGTCGCGAAAATATCTTACTACCGTGCTTAGGTATCAGATTGCCAGCTATGTCCTTGATGTAAATGCAGCCAGTGTAATCCTTCTTGACGACGATCCATATATGGATAAGGCGAAGGAAGTGTTGACTAAGTAAGGTCGCAGTATTTTAGGAATTCCCTATTCATCAGGGACAATTTCCTCTTCTGCTATTTCCTTTTCTTTTTTCTTCGTAAACAATATCTCGAGCCAGCCGAGGGCAAAGAAGGGGATGAGTGGAATCTTGAATCGTACTAGAGCTCCAAAGTTTGATGTGGAAATACCTATGCCTAGCGCCATCACTATTGACAATATTAAGCACATACCCACAAACGGATTACCAAAAATCTGCTTAAACGTGTATTTAACTCCAGCCTTGAAGAATACATATAGCGTAAGCAGTAGCAATATGGTGTTTTCCAATCCCGACAATAGCATCACCGGGCTACGGCTCTCGTAGATGAATGGCCTATATAGTCCTGCAATTATAGCCTTAGGTGCCAAGCTTATAAGGCTGCCTATTGAGCCATCGAAGTCTCCGATGTCGAAGGCATTTCCACCGTAGTAGTCCTGTTTCAGGTCCATCTGCGCTGCACTCGCTTTTTCTAGCATTGCATCGACATTACTATATTCTCCGCCAACGTTTTCTCCAATATACTTGAATGCATATATTCCTCCGAATGCTACGATGACTATGAGCATTGGAGCCACAACAAACTTGAATAGAGTGCTTTTTACCTTCTTTATGTATCCGCTACCAAACCATACCATGCATGCGGCAATTGAGGAATATAATACGTAGGCTTTAAGTTCCTTTATAATGTATGCGCTGAGCAGAAGTCCAAGTATTGTCGAAATCTTGATTTTCTTGTCGAAGAAAAGTTTTGCAAAACACATTATGAATACAAAGTTGAATGTGAAAGTAAAACTGTCCTTCATAAGAGCCGAACTCCAGAATCCAACCGAAGGTACGAGCATTATGCAGATGAAAGTCATTTTTGTACTGCAATTTATCTTCGTGCGGATGTACTGGAAGAATTTCCAGTTGAGCAGGAATAGAACCAGCGAAAGGCATATGTTTTCGGTATAGTAGTTGTTGCCACCAATTATTGCAAATGGTGAAAGGAAACGGTGTACGGCATATCTGGATGGGTCGAACAGAACCGGGTAATATGAAATGCCTGGTGCAAGAGTGTGTACATTGCTCTCGTCTATTGTATCGAACATAATCCTGAAGTACGAGGTCGGGTCTTGAAATAAGACTTGTCCAAGTCTTTGCGACGCCGTAAAGTAGTAATATGTGTCGCCCTCCCAGTTGTAGTAGAAGTCGTAGATTACGGCGAAGCCAAAGCAACATGCAATTTTAAAGGCAAAGCCAAGAAAAAAATAGCGTTTTGTCTCGTCGTCGTCCTTGTACTTGAACAGCGATATGAACCACACAATTAGGAATGCCAATGCCAGATACCCTAATATGAGTAATATGCCTTCAAGAGTTAGGAACTTGTGCATTGGTTAGGGATGATATTAGAAGGTTTTCAGTGCATCGATGCGGTTCTGGCGGGCCGTCTTTTCCTTGTTGGCAAGGATTGGCTTCTCCCAGGTGCCGTAGGTAGGATTTGGCAGAACAATGTAGCGAGTTCCAAGCAGGTCGACGATTCCGTCTGTTTCCTCGAGCATATCGCCATTGGCCTTGCGCTCGTCGAAGGCTTCGGAGTGGTCGCCCATATTATCGCCAACAAGCATGATGATTTCATACTTCTCGGAAACTTTTTCGCGGCGTTCCTTCTTGCAGCTCGAAGCATCCTTTTCCTTCATGAGGAAGTTTTCGGCAGGAACTTCGGGGAAACCGAGTTTCTTCATGTTTGCCATTGTGGGCTCAAGTTCTTCGGGGTATCGGTTCGAGATGAAAATTATTTCCACGCCGATAGACTGTGCGTATTTCAGGAAGTCGATGGCACCGGGAACTTCGGTTGCATCGGCTTTCGATGTCCATATTGCCCAGGTAGAATCGCTGAACGATGTTGCTTCGGCAGCCATATAGGCCTCGTAGTACGAGTTGTCGAGTACGGTCTCGTCGATGTCGAGTACGACGGCTGCTGGCTTGTCGGTCTGCTTTGCCTTTAGGTTTTCGGCAAGAGCAACCTTGGCAAGCTTGTAGGTCTGCAGGCAGATGGCGCGATATTCGGCAGAATGCTGCATCCACAGGGTTGCATTAATTAGATGGTCGCTTTCGCCACATTCGGTGGTTTCTGCTTGTTTGTTGTCTGCTTCTATGTTTTCATTTTTGCATGATGCAAAACACATAGAGATGCATGATAATGCGATGATGTAGAAAAATATTCTTTTCATTATTCTATATTTTCTGATTGAGGTTCAATGAATTGAGCCTGTACGTTATCGTTTGAATTAATTTCTGGATTTTCTGCACCCTGCGTCTCCTGAGTCGCACCCTGAGCGTCAGTCGAAGGGTCGGATTGCTGTTCTTCTGGTTGAGACGCAAAATTTTGCGTCTGTACATTCGAATCTATTTCTGCTTCAAATGCTTCTACCACGGGCGTTCCCATGTCGTCGAGGTCGTCGATTGCGATTGCTATCTTGTTGTCTCCCTGTTCGGTTACGGTCTGGTTGCCGAAGGTGTAGATTCTGCCTGAATATTTGCGGAAAAATCCGTGGTTGTGCGTTACCATCAGCACCGATTTGCCCGACTGGCTTAGCTTGTAGAGCAGGTCGACAATCACGTCGGCACTTTCAGGGTCGAGGTTGCCTGTAGGCTCGTCGGCAAAGATTATCGGCGGATTGTTGAGCAGAGCGCGTGCCACGCTTACCGACTGGCGTTCACCGCCCGAGAGTTGTGCTGGCATCGACATCTTCTTGTCAAGCATACCAACACTTTTCAGCACTTCGTTTATGCGGGTTTCGATTTCCTGCTTGTCCTTCCAGCCCGTTGCACGAAGTACAAAACGCAAGTTTTCATACACAGAACGGTCGTTCATCAGTTCGAAATCCTGGAAAACCATGCCAATCTTGCGACGCAGCATCGGAATCTTGCTGTTCTTTATCTTCTTGAGGTCGTAACCGACTACGTTTACTTCGCCATCGACAACGGGGAGTTCGCAGTACAAGGTCTTGAGGAGGCTACTTTTTCCGCTTCCCACCTTACCGATGAGGTAAACGAACTCACCGACATCGACATGCATGTTCACGTTCTGCAAAATGAGCTTGTCGTCCTGATATATGTTCAAGCCCTTGACATCAACGAGCAGAGTGCTATTTTCGTCCATAAATATTTTTGTATAAGTAAGTTTACAAAAGTAGTATTCGCGCCACAAATATACGCAACATTATGATTGATAGTAATAAACAATATCGTGTTAATTAAAAGAGGTATTGCATTTGTTTTGGGCTTTACAAAAAGCCTACCTTTGATTTTTGATAAATTTGGACAATATTGTATTGATAGACACGTTATTATAAAAATATTACTGTGTATATGAGACTAAGGAACATAGCAATTTTGCTTCTTATCCTGTGTGCGACCTTTGCCGCCACGGCGCAGAAGACCATGAAATACACTGGCGCGGAATATTCCTATCGCGAGGCCAAGGACTTGTACGACAAGGGAATGTATGTGTCGGCGCAGAACGAATTTTTCAAGATAATGAACAGCACCGACATCGACAATTCGAAATATCGTGACGATGCCGCTTTCTACTTCGCAATGTGCTCTATGCATGTATTCAACCGCGATGCCGAGTATCAGCTCAACAATTTTGCTGTCAACCATCCCGAAAGCGACAACATCAACGAGGCTTCGTTTGCGATGGCAAACGTATATTACCGCGACAAGAAATACAAGAATGCCCTTGCATGGTACAAGCGTGTGCAATATACCGAACTCAACGAGGAGGACCAGACCGAATATTTCTTCAAGAAAGGTCACTGCCTGTTTGCCCGCAAGGACTTCGACGAGGCAGCAAAGGCTTTCTACGAGATCAAGGACCGCGACGGTCTGTATGGAACAATGTCGCTATACTTCTATTCGCACATAAAATACATCAGCGAGCAGTACCAGACTGCACTCATTGGATTTAAGAAATTGCAGAACCATCCTACATTCTCGTCGATTGTGCCGTTCTACATATTGCAGATTTATTACATGCAGGAAGACTACAATTCGGTTGTTGAATATGCTACCGAGCATGGCGAGGACTTTGTGGGTGCGGCACCCGAAAATGCAAAGATTGTCGGTCTGTCGTATGTGCGCACAAAGAAATACGCCGAGGCAATTCCTTACTTAAAACGATACATGGAGGCTAACTCGTCGGCTACCGACTTCGACTACTACGAACTTGGTTACGCGCAGTATTCCACTGGTCAGTACGACGAGGCTGCAAAGAATTTTGGAAAAATTACACGCACCAAGGATACCATCGGCCAGAATGCTTCATACCTTATGGGTGCCTGCTGTCTGAAGACTGGCAAGAAACTCGAAGCCCGCAGGGCTTTCGAGACAGCATCGCTCTACAACTATAATCCTATCATCAAGGAAGATGCCCTGTTCAACTTTGCACAACTTTGCTTCGAATTATCGCTGTCGCCGTTCAACGAGGCGATAAGCGCATTCACGAGGTACATACAGGAATATCCTAATAGCCCGCGCACCGAGGCCGCATACGACTATCTGCTCGACGCCTTTATGAGTGCAAAGAACTACCAGCGAGCAATTGCAACCATCGAAAGCCTTGACTACAAGAATTCGAAGGTTGATATGGCATATCAGCGTCTGACCTACATACGTGGACAGGAATTGTTCATCTCGCAGAAATATGCCGATGCAATAGACATGTTCGACAAGTCGATTGCCAACGGCAAGTACAACCGCGATCTTGAGGCACTCTCACACTACTGGAAGGCCGAGGCTAACTACAGGCTGGGCAACGTCGATGTGGCGGTTGACCAGTTCAAGGAGTTTGTGAATTCGATAGGTTCGATAAATCTCGAAGAGTACGGACGTGCACACTATAATCTGGGATATGCATATTTCGACAAGAAGCAATACACTGTGGCAAATTCATGGTTCCGCAAGTACGAGAAGATTGCCGATAATGCCGAAAATGTTGTCATAAACGACACCTACAACCGTATAGCCGACTGCTATTACATAAACCGCGACTTTACTGCCGCTTCTGAATATTACAAGAAGGCCGTAAATATTGGCTTGGTCGAGACTGACTATAGCCTCTACCAGTTGTCGCTTACCTACGGTGGTCTTAAGATGTCCAACGAAAAGATTGGAGCCTTGCAGCGTCTTCTTCGCGAATATCCCAACTCTGAGTACGCCAGCAATGCAATGTTCGGAATTGCGCGCGCATACCAGACCGACTTAAATGTTGAGGATTCGGCAAAGTACTACTACGAGATGCTCATAGCAGAATATCCGCATTCGGCAAACCGCAGTACGGCACTTTCGAGCCTTGGCGCAATCGAGTTCAACCGCCGTCATTTCGACAATGCGCTCAACTACTACAAGCAGGTAATTTCCGAGTTCCCGGGAACCGAAGATGCCAGCAGTGCCAACGACATGGTTAAGTCGATTTATCTTGAACTCGATAAGCCCGATGCTTACATTGAATATGCAAACAGCGAAGGTTCGGGTGTAGAAATCAGCCGCGACGAGCAGGACGAAATCATCTGGCTTGCAGCAAAGAAGCTCTACATCGACAAGAAATACCGCGATGCGCTCAACTCGATTACAAAGTATCTTGGCGAGTTCCCGAAGGGCAAGTATGTTATAGAGGCCAATTACTACAAGGCTGAACTGCATTTCTACTTCGACGAGAAGGACGATGCTCTCAAGAGCTATCGCGTAGTTGCCGATGCTCCGACAAACAGCTATACCGAAGAAAGTACCTTGAAGTCGGCTTCGTTGCTTTTCGACAAGGAAAACTGGGAAGACTCCTATAATTATTATAACAAGTTGTTCCCGATTGCCGAAAACAAATCGACAAAACAGGTGGCTGCTCTCGGTCGTCTGCGTTGTGCATACAACGCCAAGAATTACGACAACGTAATTACGGCTGCTCAGGACGTAATCGACAGCGACAGGTCGAACGAGGAGAATGTCCGCGAGGCTCAGTACAAGATGGCAAAGGCATTCTATGCAAAGGACAACAAGTCGCGTGCATTGTCGCTCTACGAAAAGCTTTCGCAGGAAGTGGTTAGCTACGAAGGTGCCGAATCGAAATTTATGACGGCATCGATAAACTACGAGAATGGCAACGACAGCATAGCCGAGGAAATTATCTACGACTTTGCACAGTCGAGCACGCCACACGCCTACTGGCTGGCGAAGAGCTACATACTTTTGGCACAGATATACTTCGACGAGGAGGACATTTTCTCGGCAAAGCATACCTTGCAGTCGGTGCTTAGCAACTACGACAACGAGACCGATGGCATAAAGGATGAGGCCGAGGAAAAATTGTCGGCAATATTCGAGGCCGAGGAAACTGCCCGTCAGGAAGAAGAAATCTTGAAGCTTAAGATAAACCTTGTGGAAGACGGTTCGGAAGACGGACTATTCCCCGAAGAGGATTTTGAAATTGAAATGCCTGAGGATGAATTCCCACAGGAAGAAAACGAAGCTCCAGTAATCGAACTAAAGGACGATTCGGAAGAGAAAACTAACGAATAAACAATGGAAACGATGAGAAAACTTAGCTATATGAAATATTTGACCTTGCTGATTGCCTTTGCTGTCGCTGCTGGCAGCCTAATGGCACAAGAGGACAACAATACTCTCGAAGAACAGACCGTAGTTATTTACAACGAGTATTCGCCGGTGTTGAAGGACGCAAGCAGAATACAGAGTCTTCCGGTGATTGCAGATACAGTAAAGGTAGAGCCGAAGTTCGATTATTCGGTAACGCCAACAATGTACCGCACATCGTTTACTCCGAGCAAGATTCCTGCTGCTACCGTCAAGGGCGAAGCACTTAAGCCGCTCAATACTGGTTTGATAAAGATAGGTTATGGCAACTATATTTCTCCGTTTGCCGAACTGTATATCAACTCGAAGCGTCAGAAGAACTATTCGCTTGGCATTGCCGCGCAGCACCACTCATCGTTTGGTAAAATAAAGAACTACCTTAACCAGAAGATTTATTCGGGCTACGACGATAGCAACATCGAGGCTTTTGGAAAGAAAATATTTGCGAAGTCTGTGCTGTCGGGAAAGATTTATTTTTCGTCAAACGGAATAAACTATTACGGTTACGATCCGAAGGTTTATGGCAATACAGATACAATAAACTGGGATGCCTTTGATTATGTTGACACCCGCGATGAGGTAGAAAAGCAGCGTTTCAACCGGGTGGGTGCAAATATGACATTCGAGTCGCAGCAGACGGGACGCAAGCATTGGAACTACAAGTTTGACTTAGGTTATCGGTACTTCTTCACAAAGACCAAGGACTGGCAGCACAAAATTGGCGTTGATGCAAATATAGGCCGTTCGGTAAAGAACGTCAGCTATGGACTTGATCTGGATTATCTGTTCAATGCCAATAGAATGGCAGCATATCCGAATGCAAATGTTATGGTTGGTACACTCAACGGTGTAACTCCTAGAATATCATCGAAAAATGATATGTATCTCGGAGCAAAACCATATTTCCGTTTCGAAAATGAAAAGTGGAATATAAGGGCAGGTGCACATGTCGTTTTCGATTTAATAGAAAATGGAGAACAAAAATTATATTTGTTTCCAGATGTATATGCTCAGTTGAATGTAAGCAATACGATACTTCCATACATCAGTTATGGCGGACATTTGGAGCAAAATGACCTTGAATTCATATCTTCTGTGAATCCATTTATTAATAGTTATCAGACATATCACAATACACGTTATCAGCATGTTGCCGATTTAGGCGTTAAAGCAATTATCAGCAAGAAGGTTTACCTTCACTTAAATGCCAATTACTCGCATATCAATAACATGGCGTTCTTTGTCAACGATACCACTATTACACTTCGTAATAAGTTCGTGATGGAATATATGGATGTTGACAGGGTAGGGGCGTACGCCGAACTTTCGATGCGCGATCTTACTCCTGGACTCGACATTATGTTGAAGGCGCACTACTATTATTATATCAAATTGGGTGATCCGAATGTGCTTAATTCTCCCAAAATTGCTGATGCGCGTCCATGGCAGATGCCCGACTTGGATGTAAGCCTGAGGGCTTCGTATCGTCTTACCAACAAGATTTCGTTCGGTTTGGAAGGCTATTTCCTGAACAGATGCTATGCAAAGGAATATGTCGAAGGTGTAATGTTTGCCAAGAAGATGAAGGCTGTGGTCGATGTTAATCTCTTCGGCGAGTACAAGTTCGACGACAATTTCAGCGCATTCCTTTATCTCAACAACATTGCATGCCAGCGCTACTACATCTGGAACAATTATCGCGCACAGGGATTCAATGCAATGATTGGGTTGACCTATCTATTTTAGACTGTCATATTGCTAGATTGTATGTATCTGCTACAGAATATGTAGTAACTATTTGTGTGCTTATTTGTAGACTGTCATAGTTCCTTTGTCGAAGTCGAAAATTGTAAGCGAATCGAAGAATGGGACACCAAGAAATCCCAATTGCTTTATTGATTTCATCTTGTCGCTTACTCCTATCGAAATATTATTGTATGTATTGCTACAAATAGTTATTTCGTCGGCGTATATGCCTTGAGCGATAAGGTTGCCGTCTTTGTCGTATGCATCTTTTAGTGAAATCTTGCCCTTGTTTATGGCTTTGGCTAGTTCTTTATGTTGTTTCATAAGGAAAAGGAGTGATGGGTTGCCGAAGTCTATGATTAAATCTCCTTTTATTTGGCATGTTGACTCTGTTGTGTGCATGTTTATTGGCGTTGTCACAATTATGAATCCCATCGAAGCGTCTGTTCGTATTTTGTAGCTTTTACCGATTTTTTCCTGGGAAGTTGTAACACCAACCCTGAATAGACTATTTTTTATATCAATGCCTATTGTTGCCCTATTGCCTTGTTTGTCGCGAAAGTTCTGGACAGGAATTCTAAAATCATCGAAGTTGTCCAATATGAAAATAGGGCCGTTGTATATGGTATTGCCAACATTAAGATTGCCGTTGCCCTTGAATGAGATGTCGTATTTATTGTTTAGCAACACGATTTTGGCTGTAGATGGTTCAAATTGTATGTCGGATTTGCTTAATGTTTTTTCGTAAAAATCGCGGCCGATCAGGAATGCGGGAATTCCAGATTCGAGCATTATGTTTACAGGTTCGCCAGCCAGTTCTGCTTCGAAATACAGATGTCTATTTTTTTCTGTAAGTGCGAAATCTGAGATTTGTGCAAGCAGATTGTTGCTAATAACCATAAAAAAAGCTGTTATGGTAAGAATTATGGAATTATACTTTCTCATATTATTCATTTTTAGATGTTTGTGTAAACATTATTTGATGCAAATATACATTTTTCTGAAGAAATTATGATGGCTGTGTAAAAAAGTTTAGTATTAGAATTTGTGGTGTTTTTATTGCAAAATCTTTAATAAAGAAGTTTTTACTGGCCAAATAGGTCTGCAAAAGGTATTTTTTTGAAAAAGATTTTGCAATTTATAAAATAAGTTGTACTTTTGCAGCGCAATTGCGGGGTAGAGCAGTTGGTAGCTCGTCGGGCT
Source organism: Bacteroidales bacterium (assembly GCA_017617125.1). Lineage (GTDB taxonomy): Bacteria > Bacteroidota > Bacteroidia > Bacteroidales > ML635J-15 > Bact-19. The sequence goes on along the minus strand of JAFZWY010000014.1, from coordinate 28,655 downwards.
CATAACCCGGAGGTCGCAAGTTCGAGTCCTGCCCCCGCTACTATAAAAAGAATGTCAATCGACATTCTTTTTTTTATACCTTTTGTCGAAAATTATGCCGAATAACATTGTTTTCCTTTATATGCGAAAAGGGAAAAATGCTTATTTTGCAAAAAATTTTTTTTGTGAAACGAGGCGTTTTGCCTTTCATATCCGATGGCAAAATGCTGTGACACTTTTTTTTGAAATGACAACGACAGCTATAATTTCAGCAATACTGACACTGCTTTCCGGTATCGGAATCTTCCTAATTGCGTGTCAGATGATGAGTACAAACCTCGAGTCGGCAAGTTCGAGCAAACTGAAAAACTTATTTGCAAAAGCTTCTAAGAGCAAACTCCTTGGTGTAGGAATAGGAGCGGTTGGAACAGCGGCAATCCAGAGTTCGGGTGCTACCACGGTGATGGTTATTGGTTTTGTGAATGCAGGAATAATCTCGCTTGCACAAGCGGCGACCATGATTTACGGAGCAAACATTGGTACTACTATCACTGCGCAGATTGTTGCACTTGGTATGTTTGGCGAAAACGTGCTATCTACAACCGTAATTTTCTCGGCTTTTGCAGGCATTGGTGCTTTTGCAATGCTGTTCGCAAAAAGCGATTTCTGGAAGCGCATCGGCGGAATTTTCACTGGCTTCGGAATGCTGTTTGTCGGCTTGAGCCTCATGAGCTCCTCGATGTCGGACTTCGCCGAAATGGAAGCCGTAAAGACTTTCCTTGCAGGAATCAGCAATCCGATTCTGCTAGTGCTTATCGGTGCAATTTTCACAGCCATCATCCAAAGTTCGTCGGTGATGACATCCATTGCGCTTGCCATGGTGGTGACAGGACTTGTTACTCTCGACCAAGGTATTTTCCTGACAATTGGTTCTAATGTTGGTTCTTGCGTTGTGGCAATTGTTGCTGGTGTTACGAGCGGACGAAATGCTCAGCGTACTGCATTGATACACTTGATATTCAACGTCAGCGGTGCAGTTTTGTTCCTTGTAGCAGCATTTGTCATGGGACTATTTTCCGACGACATGAGTTTCGGTGCTATTTTCAATCGCATGTTCCCCGATGTTCCGCAGGTGCAGCTTGCTATGTTCCATACGATATTCAATGTGGCTACCGTGATAATAGTTCTTCCGCTGACTGGTGCACTTGTGAAATTGGTTTGCAAGATGATTCCCGACAAGGTTGAAACCGATCCCGACAGTCCACGCCTATTCTTCGTCGACGACAACATGCTGAAGACTCCGCCTGTAGCTGTGCAGCAGACTAAGCGTGAAATCGAAAATATGGCAAAGATCGCCATCGGCAACTTCAACCGCTCGCTGGACATTGTGACCAAGTTGGATTTCTCGGAGAAAGACAAGTTCGCAAAGGACGAGAACCAGCTTAATTTCTTGAACTCGGCAATAATCGATTATGTTGTGAAGCTTTCTAAAATGCGTCAGCTTAGCGAAAAGGACCACAACTACCTCACCACTACTTTCCGCAGCGTCCGCGACATTGAGCGTATAGGCGATTATGCCGAAAATATTGTCGAATACGCTGGTATGCTGAAGGATACCGGCGAAAAGTTTTCGTCGCAGGCAGTAGAGGAGATAGAGAATGTCCGTACTCTCATCAACGAGTTGTACGACAAGATAATGAAGGCATATTCCGATGAGGATTTCGCAGCGTATTCTGAAGCTGAAAAGGTTGAGGATAAAATTGACGAATATACCAAGCACATGGAAACCAGCCATATCGCACGAATGTCGCTCGGGCTTTGTTCTCCCAATGCTGGTGCCGAGTATCTGTCGCTGTCTTCCAATGCCGAGCGTGTTGCCGACCACCTCATAAATGTTGGAAAATCGATACGAAGGTTAGAGTAGGAAAACAATTTTTTGTGTAAATTTGTCCATTAATTTTTTTGTAGATGAAGAAACTTTTCAATCCAATTAAAGATAAAACTGCTGAGATTATTGAGTATCTCATGTCGTCACCCGATATGCCTAAAGACGAAGATTTGCGGTTTAAGTTGAGGCTTTCAATAGAGGAGACAGTAGAGAATGTTGTTCAGTATGCCTACAAGGATGGTATTGGCTGGATGGAAGTAGGCACAGCCCTCGAAAAAAATGGTTTGACACTTACAATTACCTTGAAGGATGCTGGCAAACCGTTTAATCCGCTTGAAAAAAGCGATCCGGACATCAATCTTCCCCTTGAAGAGCGGGAAATCGGCGGTTTGGGCATTTATCTGTGCAAGCAACTTATGGACGAGGTCCTGTATCGCTACGAGGATGGATGTAACATATTGACAATGAAGAAGGAAATCTCTAAATAACAGTCGCTATGCTTAATCCAAAATCAAAATCATTTTCAACAAGGTTAAGCCTTAATGTACTGTTGATTGTTACAATCCTTTTTGTTATTGTGCTGGGCATTGTTGCTGTATCTTCCCACATGCTTATATCCGATGAGGCCAAGCGAAGTGCATCCAATATGCTGAGAGCCACAATACTTGATGTTGAGAAAACATTGCAGACTGTGGAATCTACAGTGAAAGACGCTTCGTGGCTGGCAAAGGAAAACGACAAGGATGAGAAATACCTTTACCACATTACGCGCAAGGTTGTAGAGGAAAATTCATACATCATAGGTAGTGCCATCGCTTTCGACTCATGCTATTTCGAGGGCAGGCATTTCTTTTCGCCATATTCCTACGAAGATGCTGAGACTGGTGAGCTAAAAAGCAAGGAACTCGGCTCAGAGACAAACGATTACTTTACGCAGGAATGGTACACCGAACCTAAAAATACTGGCAATCCACATTGGAGCGAGCCATATTTCGACGCTGGCGGCGGCGAGCAGATGATGACAACATACAGCTATCCGCTAAAAGACTCTACTGGTCGCATATACGCCATTATCACTGCCGACATTTCGCTTGATTGGCTCTCGGAAAAGGTTTCTGCCATACATCCGTACGAGCATTCGCAAACCATACTCATTAGCGCACAAGGACGATTCCTTACATCCGGTTCGGAATTTAATCTTGCCGGCGAATCGGCAATTGAAGTAGCCGATACTTTGTTTAACGGAAGTTTGATGGAAATTTCAAGGAACATGGTCGCCGGCGATAGCGGAACAATGCGCTTTTCTACCAGACGTGGACTGGCATTTGCCGTATATGCGCCACTAGCTAACGGTTGGTCGATGTCAATAACCTGCCAGTACCGCGAAGTGCTTGAGCGGACCTCACAAATGCATCTTGTACTTATCATAGTGGGATTGTTGGGCTTGCTGATAATGTTCATAATATGCTATCGCATAATAAAGAAACTTACGAAGCCGATAAAAGAATTCTCTGTCTCTGCGCTGAATATTGCTAATGGAGATTTCCATACCCAGCTTCCTGAGGTTAAGTCGAAAGATGAGATTCTAACACTCCGCGACTCGTTGGCGTTCATGCAGCAGTCCTTAGTGACCTACCTTGAGCAAATTGAAACGGCAACATCGGCCAAGAAGCGTATGGAAACCCAGCTATACATAGGGCAGAAAATACAGGAGGGAATGCTTCCGAAGAATTTCCCCAACGACAGCCGATGTGCGCTTAATGCCAAGGTTATTCCAGCAAAGGAAGTCGGTGGAGACCTTTACGATTTCACCATTTACAACAACCATCTTTATTTCTCGGTGGGTGACGTATCGGGAAAGGGCGTGCCTGCAGCTTTCGTAATGGCTATAACGAGGGTAATGTGCCACTTGTTTGCCGATTTGGGATTGCCAGCCAAGGATGTTGTAACAAGGATAAACAATAGTGTCGCCAAGAACAACGAGGCAAATATGTTCGTCACCTTGTTTGTCGGATGTATCGACCTTGAAACCAAGAAGATGGAATTCTGCAACGCAGGACACAACCCGATAATTGTCATTCCGCCCGACGGAAATCCGTACTACCTGAAAGCCAACCCGAATATGGCGGTAGGAGTGTGGGGAGGTTTCGACTACAAGGGCGAAAACTTGGATTTGCGTCATGGAACAAAGCTTCTGCTTTACACCGACGGTGTAACCGAGGCAGAAAAATCCGATAAGGAACAATTTGGTGAAGAACGACTTCTGCAATTGGCATCAACGCCAGAATTCAGAAATCTAAATTCCGATGAAATGGTTTCGGCAGTACACAATGCTGTAACCGATTTCGCTAGCGGTAACGAACAAAACGATGACATAACAATTTTTGCAATAACAATATAAGTATTTATGGAAGTTAAAATTGAAAATACTGGAACCCAGACACTTGTAGTTTTAAAAGGACGACTTGACACTACAACCGCCGACAAGTTCATGCAGGACATTACTCCGCTTATGCAAGGCGACAACCCCGACATCGAAATGGACTGTGCTGGTTTGGAATACACCTCAAGTCAAGGGTTGAGAATGTTCCTTATGTTACAGAAAAGCGTCACTTCACGAAAAGGAAATCTTGTCTTGAAGGATATGAAACCTAATGTGAAGGAAGTCTTCGACATAACAGGTTTCTCGAACATAATTAAGATTGTTTAATTTTTTGCCCTCGGCTTTAATATGGAATACAACCTTGACTTTCATTGTCAGATGATTCTTGACGAATATCGCGAGAATTTGGCGGTATTTGAAAAAATGAAGGAAATCGTGCGTGCGCAACTCGAGAAATGTGTTGCCGACAATAATATTTATGTCACCGCTATCGAGACAAGGATAAAAAAAGAAGATAGTCTCGCTGGTAAGTTGGAGTTGAAAGGACATAAGTACAAAACACTTTCTGACATTACCGACATTCTGGGAACACGCGTCATTACCTTCTATTCGGAGGAGGTTGACAAGATTTCGGCTCTCATCGATAAGATTTTTGAGGTAGATTGGGAAAACTCGGTTGACAAACGCAAGGCTCTCGACCTTGACAGGTTCGGATATATGTCGCTGCACTACATCTGTCGTATTCCAAAGTCGTTGTACTACGATGCAGAACATCCTGAAATAAACGATTTCCGCTTCGAAATTCAGATGCGCACCGCCCTGCAGCATGTGTGGGCTACAATGTACCATGATACTGGATACAAGTCGGGAATAGAAGTGCCGAAGGAACACCTGCGCAACATGAACCGCCTTGCCGGTATGCTCGAACTTGCCGACGAGCAGTTCAGTCGTATACGTAAGGAAATCACCGACTATCGCCGCAATGTCGAATCTCTTGTGGCAGATGGTAATTTCGACGATGTGCCTCTCGACAGCGATACTTTCCGTAGCTATCTTACAATGAAGCCGTTTAAGAAACTAATCGACAAGATTGCAACTATAAATCAGGCCGAAATATACGAAGACAATCTGATGCGTTATGTAACTACGCTGATAAAGATGAACTTCCGTACCCTCGGCGATTTGCAACGGCTTATCAAGGATTATAGCGACGATGCCTACAAACTCGCACTTCATCAGCTTTCGTCCACCGACCTCGACATTCTTGCATTGTCGGTGGCGCTGCAGAACCTCTGCATTGTATATATTATCAAAAAAGGCGGTGGCGAAGTCGGTCTGCGTATGTTTTACGATTCCGTTTTCGGAACTTCCGACTACAATATCGAACACGCACGGCGCACTTTCGAACAGATTACAAAGATTAATATAAAATAAGTACACAATGGCAAACAAATATATAGACACTTCCATTCTCGACAGGGCAATGCACTTTGCGATTGATGCCCACGCAAACACTGAGCGCAGGGGCAAAGGTTTTCCCTATTCTGTGCATCTGATGGAAGCCGTTGAGATTGCAGCAACAATAACATCCGACCAGGAGATTCTTGCCGCCGCCGCTTTGCACGACACTATAGAAGATACCGATGTTACCTTGGAGCAACTGCGTTCTGAATTCGGTGACAGGATTGCGTCATTGGTTGAAGCCGAGAGCGACAAGTTTGCAAACGGATTTTCGGAGAAGGATTCTTGGATAGAGCGTAAGCAAGCGGCAATAGTACGACTTGCAAATGCTCCGTACGATGCCAAGATTGTTGCTATGGGCGACAAACTTTCGAACATGCGAGCCATTGCCCGCGATTTCGAGAGAATAGGCGATGACCTGTGGAAAATTTTCCATGCTCCAAACGGCAAATCCGACCATGAGTGGCGCTATCACAAACTGGCTGAAGCTTTGTTCGATCTTGCCGGAACTCCTGCATATAGGGAATTTGTAATGCTGGTAGAAAAGACTTTCGGCAAGAAGGATTACGGAGAGCCTGTGAAAATAGACCTTGCTGATTACGAGCATAGTGGCGAGGGTTACAATGCGGTGAGCTACAACCACAACGGTGGACACTCAATGATAAAGTTGTATGCTGAAACGGTATCGGCGGAACAACCATTACGAGAGCTTCGTACTGCGAAGAATGTTTTCCGAATGGGACTGCCAACGCCTATGCCAGGACGCTTTATCACCGATGGAAAAAGATATGGATGCGAGTTTAGTCGTGTTGTAGATAAGAAATCGTTTGCCAGAGCAATATCCGAGAATCCGGACAGCATGGAAAGGTTTGCAACCGAATTTGCAAGAATGAGCAAGCAGTTACATTCTACTGTATGCAATCCTGCCGTTTTCCCGTCAGCTGCTGATGAAGCTTGCAAGGTGGTTGAAAAAGCAACAATTTTTACCGATGACGAGAAGAAAAAGGTTATCGATTTTGTGAAAAGCGTACCATCAGCAATGACTTGTCTCCATGGTGATTTGCACATTGGCAATATCCTCTATTCTAGTTTGGGCAATTTCTGGATCGACCTTGCCGACTTTGGTTACGGAAATCCATTGTTCGACCTCGGTATGACATATTGGATTTCGAAATGCAACATGGATGAGACAACAATGCGTCTATACCATATCAACAATGAAAAAATGCAAGAAATATGGGAGATATTCTTGCGTGAGTACTATGGTACTGATAATCCGGAGAAACTTGCTGAGTATGAAAAACAGATTCGTCCGTTTGCCGCTCTAAAGATGATATACTTTGGTGTTGTAAATGGGCATGAGCAATTCATAAGGGAAAACCTGTTAAGATAAAAAAAGGAGCTGATTTTCAGCTCCTTTTTTTATTGTTCTTATTCGCTTTTCTTTGTTTTCGGTTTTTTCTTTCTTGCCTTTGCTGTTGCAAATGCACCTAGGATAGCAACGCAGAATACGATTGCACCGTACATGCATTCTATCGAAAGCATTATCACAGCTTCGATACCTATGAAGAATACCAATGCTATTGCTACGCCCCATGCGCTCTTTGTACGTACGCAGTCCATAACCATCTTTACAAGGCAGAAAAGTATCATTACTATCTGGCTGCCGAATAATACCCACGAGCAAGCCGAAGCCGATGCTTTTGCGATGTAAACGATTACGCTTGCAGCAAGACCAGCAAGAGCAACTATTGTTCCCCATTTCCATTCTTTCCATTTCTTGCCTTCGCTAAGTCCTGCGTGAACCGACATTTGGGCGGTAACCTGCATTACAGCGCAAATCATCCAGTAAACAACAAGGACAAGACCTACAAGTCCGAGGATTGTAAGACCCCAGTCGCCAACTACATCGTAGTCGCAGAACCAGCCAATGCATGGCTTTTGTCCGTATCTGTCAACAGTTGGAAGGTCAATCATGAAGCAATAGTAGTAGATTGAAACCAAAGCTATTCCAAACAATACGTATAGTGCTGGATATAATTTGGATTTGTCTCTGTGTCTAATCTGGAAATTTACAAATTCCATAAACGCAGCTACTATAAAAATGAATATCAAAAGTCCCAACGGATTAATTCCTAATGGGTTAGAGTGATGCAGGTTAAGAAGTTCTGGTATGTTCGTAACCGGCGACTCGCTAAGTCTTTCTATAAAACTCATATATGTTTCTAATGTTTAATTAAAGCAGGTTCAATTTATATGGTTGTACTGCGTGAACCCGCATTAGCGCACTACACCTATTTGGAATGCAAAAATACATATTTTTGTAAATAAAATAAAATTGCAAATCAAAAACTTATTGCTATCTGTCGTATTGGCTTCTGCCAAATATTTTACGCCCAACAACAACCGAAATTGCTAAGCCTATCAAGATTGCCACTATCCACCAGGGATCCCAAAAACTACTGACATTTGGAATTTCAGTAGCACTAGCATAGCCGAGAAAGGCGGCACATACTACCAATGCATTATTTGTTGCATGGGCAACAATGGATAACCACAACGATCCCGACGAATAAAACATGTATCCTAGAACTGCGCCCAATATGAATCGTGGCAATAATCCAGAAAACTGCATATGTATAGCCGAAAATATCAGTGCGGTTAGGAGAATAGCGACATGTTTGTTTTTTGTCGCACCAACAAGGTAATTCTGCAGGATACCGCGGAAAAACATTTCCTCGCAGATGGCAGGCGTTATTGCTAAAGCTACAAGATTCAAGACAAACATTCCGACACCACTTCCCGCCAATGCACGCTGAGTTGCCTCCATGGCACTGGCATCTATGCTACGGAAATATTCCTCTATGCTTTTCATCGACTCGGGGAAAGAATATGAAGCGTTTAGGCTGGCTACAAATTCTATTGCAGGAATTATTGATAGCATGAAAACAATGGCAATAAGAATTTTGCCGATTTTTACGCCGTTGGTGAGCTTTATATGTGCAAACGGATTCTTTTCGTTTCCAATTAATGCAGCGGCAGCCACTGCTGGCAGTCCGAACGTAAGCACCGACGAAAGTACAAGTAGAATCTTGTATGCAATTTCACCCTGCATATATTGGTACAATGTACCAATAATAAATGCATTGCATAGGAATCCCAGACAAATGCACAATACTATTACGAATAGCTTTTCGGCGGACGACAATTCTCGGTTCTTGAACATTTGCTGGCTGTTAAAGTTCTATGTTTGGATGGTAAAAATCGTTGTGGAAATAGTATTCGAGCGAAATGCCGTTGTTTGTCTCGCTTTTGGCACATTCATAATTGAATTCGGGTGCTTTTATGCCTTTTGAGATAGTCATATTGTGGTTTGTGAAAACCCGGGCTTCGTCCCATAGGCCAGATTCAATGAATGCTGCCAAAGTTTGTGCCCCACCTTCCACTATTACCGACTGGTTTTCGTTGCGGTACAATATGTTGAAAATCTGGGGAATAATATTTTCGGAGAAATCAACTTTGCAATAAAGTAGGTTTCCTTCTGCACGCTCTCTGCTACCATTTATTATTATTGTCTTTGCTTGACCATCAAAAATTTTGCTTGTCGCATGCACTTTGAGTTCGCGGTCAATGCAGATGCGCACAGGGTTTCGCCCCTGCCAAAGACGAACCGTAAGCTGAGGATTGTCGAGTATTGCGGTGCGTGTACCGACAAGTATTGCATCTTCTTCGGTACGCCACTTGTGAACTTGCGTACTGAAGCGCATGTCGGTTATTTTCAATGGTGGAGTCTGGCTGTCGCAACGCAAGTTGTCGATGAAGCCATCGGCGGTCTGCGCCCATTTCAGGATAATGTACGGACGGCGTTTTGTATGAAAAGTAAAGAATCGACGGTTCAACCAGTCACATTCCTGTTTCAGGACACCGATTTTCACTTCTACGCCTGCATTCTGCAGTTTTTCGATGCCTTTGCCTGCCACCTTTTCGAACGGATCGATGCTACCGACAACCACCTTTTTGATACCTTCGCGTATCAGCATGTCGGCGCAAGCTGGCGTGCGTCCTACGTGGGCACATGGTTCAAGCGAAACATATATTGTCGATTCTTTGAGCAACGACTTGTCGGCTACAGAGTTGACGGCATTTACTTCGGCATGGGCCTCGCCGCAGCGTCGATGCCATCCTTCGCCTATGATTTTGCCGTCGTACACAACAACAGCTCCCACCATAGGGTTAGGTGACGCAGTTCCGAACCCGCATTTTGCGAGCTCGATGCACCGTCTCATGTAGATTTCATCCATTGTGGAATTACCAGTCGAGTCCTCTCTGCTTCAGTTCCTTGCGGCTGAGTTCTTGTCCTGCGCGTGCGGCACGGCGGAAATGTGCTATTGCATCGGCTTCCTGGTTCATCGACTGATAGAGCTTGCCGATATTGTAGTTGGTGTCGACATGGTTGGGGTCGATGGTCAAAGCCATGTTGTAGTATTCCATAGCCTTAGCAGGATTGGTCGAGAAATATGCAGCGCCGAGGTTGTTGTAGGAATCGATGTTGCCTGGGTTGAGTTCAAGAGCCTTAAGATAGTTTTTCACGGCTTTGTTCTCGCCCTTCACATCGTCGGAATAATAGTATGCAACACCAAGATTGTTGTATACGTCGGCATTGTCCTTGTTTACTTCCAGAGCCTTCTTGAACCATTCTATAGCATCGGCATATTCTCCCTGGTCCTCGTAAATTACGCCTATTGCATTGTAGGCATCGTCGTTGCGAGGATTGATTTCAATGGCCTTCTTACAGCATTCAATACCTTTTTCGTAGTTTCCATTGTGAGAATAAGCCAACCCGAGGTTGTTGTATGCGCCATCGTATAGTTCGCTAATTGCTACTGCTTTTGAGTAATATGCAATGGCCTTTTTGTAGTTATGAAGTTCGTCGTAGGCATTGCCAAGTGCATTGTAGGCAGTGTCGTACTTGGGATTAATCTTTATTGCGCTCTCGAAGAGGCTGATTGCTTTCTCGAAGTCGCCTTCATCGTAGTAAACGTAGCCTAGATTCTTTATTGCTTCGTAGTAGTTGGGGTTAATCTTTATAGCCAACTGGAAATTTATCATGGCCTTGTCGAAATTGCCCATGTACGAGTAGGCACGACCAAGTGTATTGTATGCGGTAGGATTGTTCTTGTTGATTTCGACATATTTCGACAAATCTGATATTGCTTTGGTATAGTTGTCGTTATTGAATGCGAATAGACCGTTTTCAAGAAGAGCATCTACGTTCTGTGAATAAATATTTGCAGAAAGCAGTGCAAAAGTTACCAATATTGCAATTCTAAATTTCATACTTACTGATGAATAAAGTTACAAGTTGCAAATATATCATTTTTAAGTCTAAATGGACAATAATAAATTAATTTTTTTCAACTCACTTTATCCAAAAACGAAATGGCTGAAACCCATTAGCTCCAGCCATTTCTAAAGTTATTTGGATTTTATTCTTATTTGTAGTCAACCTTTTCCTGCAGAGGTGTTTTCATGCTGTTGCGAAGGTCGTAGCCTGAGTAGCTGCCACCGGCGTAATTCTGTCGCAGGTCCTGATGAGAAACAAAGTATTCGCCGTTTTCCTTTATAATTACATCTACGCTAATGCTACGGTGCGAAATGTTGTACGGATAGTTAGGCTCCTTGTAAATGTGCCAATCCGACTCTGTGACAATAGCTTTCACAAACTTGTCTCCAAATTTTGCTTTGGCTTTTGCTGTGGCCTGGTTTTGGATTTCTGCGGAAACCGATGCTGCCTTTGGCATAGGTACAGGTTTCGACGATGCTGCGCCTGCCGACTTAAGCCAGCCCATACGCTTCTGAGTGAAGTAGCTGTTGTATTCCTCGTAGATGCCCTGGAATTGCTCGTCCTTGCTATGCAACGGATGACTTTCAAGATCTTCCATCATGTATCCGGCTTCGCGCAGAAGGTTATATGCATCGGCGCTACGGCCTGCTGCATCGCATTGCTTTATTGCTCCGAGAGTGCCTTTAAGAACACTACGTATCACATTGTAAGGAGTGTTGGCATGAAGAATATCTTCGGCTTCGCCCTGAACGTCGTCCCATCTCTTTTGTCTCTGGGTTTCGGTTTCCAGAAGGTTAAGTTCCTTGCCGTCCTCGAGGGTTATCTTACGGAGATTCTCGGCACCAGGATACTTTGCCTTCCACTGGTTGCGCTCTGCATCGCGGATATATGGGAACGACCTAACCTTGTCGAACCTGTAGCAGTCCTGCATTAGGCGAGCACGAATATATACCTGGTATCCCGAAACTTCGGTCGGATTTGTCATGAAGTACGAATAATAAGCGTTGAATGCGTATTCGGTCAGATGCACTTGCTTTACGCCGTTGGCAGTCTGATAGTCGGCAAACTCGAACACCTCGCATCCGACGTGACGGCTGTTGTACTCTGTCATGGTAGCAGCATTGCAGAAATCGACGTACGCCTTGGTTGCGTTTGCTCCGTTCACATCGTAGAAAGGTTCGTTGTTGGCATTGTCGGCCGGGTTGTAGATAAACAGTTGCGAGTCAAGTTCACTCAACGATGTCGGATAACTTGGTTTCTGCGGACTTGAAACTGAACTTGAACTGCTGTTGTCGCTGTCGTTGCTGGTTTCAGATTCTCTTGCAGCATCAAGTTTCTGTCTAAGCTCTTCTTCCTGGCTGCTTTGGGAACTGCTTTGAGAATTTGAACTGCTTTGCTGTGCATTCTGGTTGCTGTTGTTGCTTTGCTTGTCCTTCGAAACTGCAGTTTTCGCCTTGTTAAGAAGTCCGCCCAGCTGAGCGTTGGCTGTGAAGCTTGCGCCACATGCAATAATTACTACTAATAATAGTCTTTCAAATAATTTCATTTTCGTTGTCATATCATCTAGTTTTTTGAATTTTACCATTTGATTTCTGGGCGCAAAATTATGGCGAGTAGAGATGTTCCACTTGTTGATTTCTTCCAAAATCAAGCACAAAACTTGTTATTTTCTTACAAAATGATAGAAAATTACAAGTACCAACTTTTTGATATACAATTGATTATGATATTGACGCATGAATTTCACGGTATTGCGACGGTGAAATTCCATACGTACGTTTGAACGTGTGGCTGAAACTGCTTGCATCGTTGAAACCGCACTGGCATGCGACTTCGATTATTGGCAAGTCGGGGTTGCTCAGAAGTAGATTGCTTGCCTTTTCCATCTGTATTGCCGATATGTAGGCCTTGGGAGTTTCGCCTGTGGCGCTTTGTAGTCTGCGTCTGAAAGTCTGTTCGCTCATGTTCAATTTTGAGGCTATGGCTTCGACACCAAATTCTCCCGTTGGCAGACCTTCGTTCACTGCCTTGATAATGTTCATCAGGAACTGCCTGTTCGAATCGTTTTCATCACCACCTGATAACTCTTCTTCGGCCTTTGTTTCGGTTTCCTGATTTTCAGCGCCAAGCATTTTTTTCAATAGTTCGATCTCGTGGGTAAGTTCCTCGGTACGTCGCTGCTGACGTTTCTGGTTTACCCTTATTGCTATTACTGCCGATAGGCAGACGATTATTGCTATTGCAAAAATCAAGATAATATCACGCACGTGCTGTCTGCGTCGTTGCGAAATCTCCTGCTGCAGCTGGTCGTTTTCGAACTCCGCATTGTATCTGGCAAGATTTTCGGCTGTTGCATTGGTATACAACGAATCTTTCAGCAGGTCGAATCTGTCGAGTTCTATCTTTGCACTATCGGGGTTTATTGCCCAGAGACTTTCGTAAAGACCTCTACGCGAGTGCATCTCGTTCATGAGGTCGCCCATTTCGACGAAAATCTTTGCTGCGTCCCTGTAATATCCTACGGCTTCACGTTCGCGTTTTTGGCACAGCAGCGACATCCCCATCTTGTTGTAGGCGATAGCCAGCGAATGTATATCATTGGTTTTCTTGAACGTAGAAATCACCTCGTTCAGTTCGGTTTCGGCTTCCTCGTATCTGTGCAAACCTATCAGAGCCGACGCCTTCTGCGACTGGCGTATTGCCATCTGCCACTCGTGGCCCATCTGTTTTTCAAGCTGATAAGCATTTTCGGCATACTTTAGTGCGTTTTCATCGTTGCCAAGAGCATGGTATATTTCCGAAGCCATACCCATGAGGACAGCCTTGCGGGCGGGATTGTTAGCCTTTTCGGCGTGTTCTATTGCCTTCAGAATGTAGTTCTCGGCTTCGGCAGGCTGGTAGGCGGCCATGTAGATTCCGGCCAGAGTGTTCAGGCTTGACGAAATGCGGTCGTCGTCGCCACTTTGCATGTCGATGTCGAGACATTGCTTGGCGTACGATGCTGCCTGGTTGAAATCGCCCAGCCGTACATAAATGCATCCGAGCAAATTCAAGCAGTCGGCTTTGTTCTCGTCTTCGCGTAACAACGGAAGCGATTTCAGTCCGTATTTTTCGGCTGCCTTGTATTGCTGCATTTCGTACAGGACAACCGATGCCCAGTACCATACCTGTCCTTGCAACGAGTCGACAGACGTACCTTCTTTGAAAACTATCAGTGAATCTGTTATTTCGTCGGCATCGAGCTGCTTGAAAAAGCGGTTAGCAGCCGCCACGCTTGTGCTGTTGTCGAAGTCGGACAGGAGCTTGTCGTAGGTATCTGACTGAGCGTGCAGACTAATGCCGAAGCACATCAGCATCAACATGCACGTCAGTAATTTCGTTATGCTATATGGCAAAATACTTTTATGCATTATATTATTAAGGTATTCCCGACAATATAATGTTTGACTGATAGGGTTATATGGACTGGCGATTAGCTTCTGCGCTATACGGTCATCAGTTCCTTTTCCTTGGCATCGATAACAGCATCAACCTTCTTGATGAAGTCTTCGTGTGCCTTGTGAACAGTTTGTTCTGCATCCTTTGCTTCGTCTTCCGAAACGCCTTCCTTCTTCAGTTTCTTGAATTCTTCGATTGCGTTGCGGCGTGCGTTCCTGATGACAACCTTCGAGTCTTCGCCAAGACCTTTAACCTGCTTGACGAGCTGTTTGCGGCGCTCTTCGGTCAGAGGTGGAACGATTATACGGATAACTTCGCCGTTGTTTGCCGGATTGAAGCCGAGATTTGCAGCGAGGATAGCCTTTTCGATTGCGGGAATTGTAGACTTGTCCCATGGCTGTATGAAGATGGTCTTGGGATCTGGTGCCGAAAGGTTGGCAACCTGCGAAATCGGCGATGCGGTTCCGTAACATTCAACCTTTACAGATTCGAGCATAGCGGGATTTGCTTTTCCTGCACGAATCTTTGCGAGTTCCTTTTCGAGGTGTTCGAGTGCGGACTTCATTCCGTCCTTTGCATCTTCTATATACAATTCTAATTCTTCCATGATTATTTTGTAATGTAGGTTCCTATATTTTCGTCATTTATTACTTTTTCGAGATTGCCGTAGGTGTCCATGTCGAACACAATTACAGGCATATTGTTTTCCTTGCACAAGGTGAATGCGGTGAGGTCCATAATCTTAAGTCCGCGCTTGTATACCTCGTCGAAGGTAATGGTGTCGAACTTGGTTGCTGTCGGATCCTTTTCGGGGTCGGCAGTATATACACCGTTTACGCGCGTACCTTTCAGGAAAACGTCGGCTTCGATTTCGATTGCACGCAGTGCCGATGCACTGTCGGTCGAGAAATACGGATTTCCTGTTCCGCCAGCAAGTATGCATACATACGAGTTTTCCAAAGCCTCAACAACTTTCGGTTTCGAAATACGTTCGCCGATTGATTCAATACCTATTGATGTGAAAAGTCTTGTCTTCACGCCAACCGACTCCAGTCCGTTTTGCAGTGCCAACGAGTTGATTATTGTTGCAAGCATTCCCATCTGGTCGCCTTTAACTCGGTCGAAGCCCTTGCTTTCGCCCGATATTCCGCGGAAAATGTTGCCTCCGCCAATTACAATGCCTATCTGTACGCCTTTGTCGTGTACTGCCTTAATCTGGTTGGCATATTCCATAAGATGGGTTTCGCTGATTCCCTGTTTCGATGCTCCTGCAAGCGATTCGCCGCTAAGCTTTAACAATATTCGTTTAAATCTCATCGCGTAAAATTTTAGACCACAAAAATAATTAAAATTTGATAATTCGAAGATTGAAAAATTTAACTTCGTTGAGCTAAAGGTTGATGATTCGATAATTTAATGATTTTATGGATTATAGTGGTTTTTTTATTGTAGATTTTCATTGTTGAGACACTCATTGTGGAGACGCAAAATTTTGCGTCTTTACAATGAGTATAGATTGGTAATATATTTATAATCAATAATTTATACATAATCTCCTATTGCCGCATCCTATGCATAAAAGTGTTTCCTTTTGAAAATCCGAGGGTTATAAATTCACAATAAACATTAATGTGTTGATTACTTTGTGATTTGACTGGATTTTGTTGTTTTTATGAAATATATTTTTGTACGTTTTTATAGATTTAGACTACGGATGGAGAAACTGATTTACAGACATACTGATGTTGAAAGACTTGAAATTTTAAGGTCGTTCGATGCGTATTTGCGCGAAAACCCATTGGGCGATGATTGTTTGTTTGCTGAATACCAAGCAAATATAACAGAAGAAAATCTTTCTGTTTTCGAAAAGTTCAGAACTTATAAGGAGTGCCTGAGACAGCAGGAAGAGGCTTTCAACAACAACTACAACAATTTGTTCGGCAAGGCAAAAACTTTCGTCGTTCACTACTACATGTCGATGCACATGGCTATCGAACGTGGTGAATTGCCAGTCGACATAACTTCATGGTACGGTCTGCAGTATCCGTTTGTAATTCCCAATCCGCGCAATGGTGAAGAACTTCTCGAAGTGGCCGCTCATCTTTTCGAATGCGACTCTAACCGAGTAGCAAACGGTGGTCGTCTGCTTACAAACCCCAACATATCATCCGTAAAAATCTGGGTCGAAAAGTTTGACGAAATCCATAAGGAACGCAATTACCGTCAGAACCTCAACAAGGCCGAAGTCGAAAACATCGACTACATCCGCGACACAACCGACAAGCTGATTGTTGAAGTTTACGAGGCTGCCTGCGAAAGATACGCCGAACTTGAATTCGAAGACCGCCTGAAATGCCTGAACGAACTGGGTTTCAACGTACAGCAGGTTGTACGCAAACCACGCGTTCGCAAGCAGGAGGAAATGGCTATGCAAATGGCCGAGGCCCAGCTTCAAATACCTCTTTTCTAACAGATGAGGATTTTTCTCGTTGGATTCATGGGTGCAGGCAAATCGGTAATTGGCCGACGCCTGGCAAAATCATTGAACATTTCTTTCTACGACCTCGACGAGGAGATCGAATCCCGATACAAGATGTCGGTAACATCCATTTTCCAGAAATACGACGAAGCCTGTTTCCGCAAATTGGAAACTACTGTTCTTGAATCTTTTTCCGAAAAGGACAATTATGTGCTTTCGTGTGGCGGAGGTACACCTTGTTTCGGCAACAATATGGCATTGTTGAATTCGCTCGGCACAACCATATACATAAAACTGCCTGCCGAAAAACTTGCCGGCAGGATTGCCAATTCTTTCCATAAGCGTCCACTGACCGAGGGAAAGTCGGAGGCAGAACTTGCAAGCTATGTGAGAGAAACTCTCAATGTTCGCGAGCCTTTCTATTCGATGGCACAAATTACCGTTGCAGGTTCTGAAACAGATAAGGATGAATTGGTAGAAAAGATTGTACGAATTCTAAATAAAGAAATATAAAATTTCCTAACCATTGCGCCAATCAAAAAAAATGGTTACCTTTGAGGGAAATTTTAAACTCAAAAAGCTATGAAAGTTTTGATAATTGTTATTGTTGCAACCTTTGTCGTCATATTGTTCCTGTGCGGCTTCAAGGTTGTTCGTCCTACTCATAGGGCATTGGTCGAAAGACTTGGTAAGTATCATCATTTTGCAAATCCGGGCTTGCACTGGATTATTCCTATTATCGACCGTATATATCGTGTAAACGTTACCGAGCAGATGGTCGATGCCGATCCGCAGGAAATAATCACCAACGACAACCTGAACGCTACCGTCGATGCACAGATTTACTTCCGCGTGCGCGAAGACGAACAGAGTGTGAAGAATTCGCAGTACAACGTTTACAACTATCAGGTTCAGATTGTGAACCTTGCACGTACTACATTGCGTAACATCATCGGTACGCTTACGCTGAAGTCGGCAAATAGCGAACGTGGACGTATCAACACCGAGCTGCACCAGATTCTGTCGGAAGAAACTACCGACTGGGGCATATCGATTGTACGTGCCGAACTGAAGCAGATTGACCCGCCGCAGGACGTACAGGCAACCATGAACAAGGTCGTAAAGGCCGAAAACGAGAAGATTGCTGCAATTGACTACGCTACCGCAGCCGAAACCGAGGCCGATGGTGTTAAGCGTGCTAAGATTAAGGAAGCAGAAGGTTTCCGTCAGGCAAAGATTTTGAGCGCTGAAGGTGAGGCCGAAGCAATCAGGCTTGTGAACGAAGCTGCAGAAAAGTATTTCATTGGCAATGCTCAGATCCTTAGGAAGATTGAGGCTGTAGAGACATCACTCAAGAACAATGCTAAGATTGTCGTTCCTTCCGATTCAGACCTGGTAAACGTAATTGGCGAAATGGCAGGCGTATTGCCGTTGGAAAAGAAAGAGAAGAAATCGTAGTATTACGTTATGAAACAACAAAAAAAGTCCGGCAAAAGTCGGACTTTTTTGTTCTGTCATGCCAATAAGTTACTTTGTAAGTTCGTATAGAACGTCAAGTTTCGGAGTGAGTATTATTTCTGTCCTGCGGTTCTTTGCACGGGCTTCCGCGGTCTTTGCAGTGTCGACCGGCAAGTAGCAGCTGCGTCCCGATGCAATTAGGCGAACAGGGTCTATTTTCGAATTGGAAAGTATTATCTTTACGATTGATGTTGCACGCTTGGTGCTCAAATCCCAATTGTCCTGGATGTTGCCATTGCCACTATATGCAAGATCGTCGGTGTGTCCTTCGATTGTAATGTTTACATCGTGGTTGTTTTCCAATACGGCAGCCAGTTTCTTAAGAGCTTCCTGTCCCTTTGGATCGACATCCCACTTGCCCGACTTGAAAAGCAGCTTTTCGTCGAGAGAAACATAAACCTTGCCTTCTTTCTGCGTAACTGTCAACCCATTGCCTTCGAATCCGGAAAGTGCTTCCGAGACCTTAGTCCTCAAGGCATTCATTGCAGAATCTTTGGCGTTCAGAATTGCCTGTAGTTCGGCTACCTTTGCATTCTTCGAATCCAGTTCCGAGTTCTTGCTGGTCAGTTCGTTGCGTTGCGACTCGAGCAATGAGTTCTTTTCATTCAACTCACGTTCCTTCTGCTCGTTGAGCGTCTTCATAGCTTCGAGACTTGCCCTTTCCTGATTCAACCTTGCTTCGAGGTTCCTAAGCTCATCTTCTTTCACCTGAAGTTCGTCGCGAGTCTTCTGCAACATCTGCATTGCCTTCTGCTGTTCGTTGTCGGCATCGGCGCGAAGTTTCTGTTGGTTCTCAAGCAGTTGCTTGTAAAGTTCGCTTATCTTGTCGTACTGCATGGTGAGTATCCTGTTTGTATTGCTCTTCATGGCAGTGTCGGCTATAAGTGCAGCCATTTCGCGCTCGTATTTGGCTATCGTTGCCTTCAACTCGTTGTTAGCTGTTGTCAGGCTTTCGTTCTGCTTGTTCAGGTTAGCGCGTTCTTTTTCGCATGCTTCGTTTGCTGCCTTGACGTCCTCAAACTTGCGCGCAGGCACACACGAGAAAAGCATTCCCGATATTACCGATGCGAAAACTATCAGTTTTATTAGTGTTAACGAATTGGTTCTCATAACTATATAAAATCTATTGATATAATTTGCAAATATATGCCTCTTTAAATCGTCTTCATGTTTGTTGTCAACTTATTTATTTACAATTATATGTTAATATTTACTTGTATATGATACTATATTTTTTGTAATTTTGTAACCTTAAAAAACAATGAAATAGGTATAGGTTAACGGTATAGTAGCGACATGTCATATAGATTTTTAGACAAAATAGATTCTCCGGCCGATTTGAAGTCGTTGGATGTGGCTGACTTACCGTTAGTGTGCGAAGAGTTGAGGCAGTTCATAATAGAGTCGGAGGCTGTCAATCCTGCTCATTTTGGAGCAAATCTAGGTGTTATCGAGCTTACGGTAGCCCTTCATTATGTCTTCGATGTACCGAACGACAACCTTATCTGGGACGTCGGCCATCAGGCATACGGACACAAAATACTTACAGGAAGACGCGATGTCTTTAAGACCAATAGGAAATACAAGGGCATAAGCGGGTTCCCGTCGCCTGCCGAAAGCCAATACGACAGTTTTGGCGTTGGACATTCATCTACTAGCATCTCGGCAGCGTTGGGAATGGCGCTGGCAGCAAAGATGCGTGGCAGCGACGAACGCACAATCGCAGTAATTGGCGATGGCGCCCTTACGGGTGGCGAGGCTTTCGAAGCGCTAAACAACACAGCAGTAAGCAATCCCAATCTCCTGATTGTTCTTAACGACAACAAGATAGCCATTGACGAGACCCCAGGTTCACTTCGCGAATACCTTACCGACATTGCAACATCGAAAACCTACAATAAGGTTAAAAACGATGTTTGGCGCCTGCTTGGGAAGGTTGGACCCGAAATAAGGCATTTTACCCAAAGAATCGACAATGCAGTGAAATCTGTAATGATGAAGCAGGGAAATCTGTTTGAATCGATGGGTGTAAGGTATTTTGGGCCGGTTGACGGACACGATGTCGTTTCGCTAGTGCATCTTTTCGAGGACCTGAAAAATATTGACGGGCCTAAACTTTTGCATCTTATCACCCAGAAAGGCAGAGGATTCAAGCCCGCCGAGGACAATCCGCAGCGCTGGCATGCCGCACCAGGCAAGTTCGACGTAGCCACAGGCGAAATAATTGCTGATGCCGAAGACCCAATGTGTCCGCAGAAATTTCAGGATGTATTCGGTGATGCTGTCCTGCAGCTCGCCCGGAATAATCCAAACATAGTTGCCATATCGCCGGCAATGGTGTCGGGAAGCGGACTTACAAAGATGTTCGAAGAATTACCCGACAGAAGCTTCGATGTTGGAATATCGGAACAGCATGCCGTAACTTTTGCTGCAGGTTTGGCCATTAAGGGAATTATCCCATATTGTTGCATTTACAGTACATTCTCGCAGCGGGCATTCGACCAGATTGTCCACGACGTAGCACTGCAGAAACTGCATGTAGTGCTTTGTCTCGACCGTGCAGGACTTGTTGGCAAGGATGGAGCGACCCATCACGGTTCGTTCGACATTTCTTTCCTTCGCTGCATTCCGAATCTGGTTATTTCGGCCCCGTCGGACGAATTCCAGTTCCGCAATTTGCTTTACACGGCCCAGCTCGAGAAAAATAAATATCCATTCGTTATAAGATATCCGCGAGGAAAATCATTCCAGCCCAAGTCCGAAATTAAATTTTCGGAAATTGAGATAGGAAAAGGTCGATGCGTAAAACGTGGCACGGAAGTTGCTATTGTCACCGTCGGTACGGCAGGGCGTACAGCCAACATTGTTGCCGACCGCCTACACAACGAAGGTATTGAGGTTTCGGTGTACGATATGATTTTCGTTAAGCCAGTCGACAAGGAACTGCTCAGCGAGGCATGTGCAGAACATCGGCAAATCGTAACTATCGAAGACAATGCCCTTCAGGGCGGATTCGGAAGCATGGTCCTGGAATTTATTTCCGACAATGGATTCGACACCAAGGTAAAACGCTTTGGTATTCCCGATTACTTCGTGATGCATGGCACCCAGGAGGAATTGATAAAGGAATGCGGATACGATGCCGACTCTGTATACGAATGGATTAAAAAAGTTATATAAAAATGAAAGTGATAGAAAATAAAAGACGAAAAAACTATTTGTTATATGTTTATAATTGTTAAAATATGAAAAAACTATTACTACTTATTTTATTTGCGGCGATGTTTGCAGCATGCTACTCGCAGAAGCCAAGCAAGGCTTTCGTGAGCAACTTTTACGATGCTCAAGCTTTCATGTACGAGGACAACTTCGAAGAAGCCCTTAAGATGTGGCGTCTTGCCGAGGACAAGGATCCAAACAATCCAAATGTATGGTACAACATTGGAGTGTGCTGCAAAAATACTTCAAAGGACCGAGAAATGTCGGAACTTTATTTGCGCAAGGCTCTGGACTATGTAAATCCAAAATATAAAAGAGGTGAACACAAGGAACGTACAGCACCAATCGACTGCTATTACCATCTTGGATCGGTTCTTCGTATGCTGGGGAAATACGACGAAAGCACCGAGATGCTTACTAAGGCAAAGAAGTTAGCCCAGGAAAATGGCAGGGATAAACTGGTAGAACTGATAGACGAAGAAATGGAAATCACAGTTAATGCCAAGAACATTTCTACCCGCAAGTCGTGCTTGAAGATGGAAGTCGAAAATATTGGCGATGTGGTCAATTCGGAATATTCCGACCACTCACCAATTATTTCGTGCGACGGCCGAACCTTGTATTTTACCTCGAAACGTCCTAATTCGCTTGGATCGGAAGGATACGAGAATATTTATGTGACCACAAAGGACGACGACGGCAAATGGCGCGCGCCCGAGATGTTGCCGGTAGGTATCAACACCAAGGGAAGCAACGAGTCGGTTGTGGCTCTTTCGCCCGACGGAAAGGAACTGTATTTCTTCAGATCAGGTACATCGTTGCAGGGTAACCTGTATGTCGTAGAAAAAGGACGTAACGGCTCGTGGGGAAAACCAAGCAATCTTAGTGCAACCATAAATACCAAATACAGAGAATCGCATGTGACAATATCTCCCGACGGAGGCAGCATGTACTTCACCAGCGACCGTCCAGGTGGATTTGGAGGTCTCGACATATACGTCATGAAAAAATTGCCTAACGGGCAATGGTCGGAACCCAAAGTTCTTCCCGCCGAAGTTAATACGCCAAGAGACGAGGAATATCCTTTCGTCCACCCCAACGGATCGGTTTTGTATTTCAACTCAAAGGGTCACGAAAGTGTTGGTGGATACGATGTATTTTTCTCTCGCATAAACGAGGACGGAACCTTCAGCCCTGCCGAAAACATGTGTAGCCCTATCAACACTCCCGACAACGATATATGCTATTCGCTGAGCTGCGACGGCAAGACCGCATATGTGGCAGGTGTTCGCGCCGATTCATACGGCGAATACGACTTGTACGTAATTCAGGACAAGACAGAGGAAAGCAACATGATAGTCTACCGTGGTTCTGTAAAATATGCCGACAATGCAATTCCTAAGGGTGTGCTTGTATGGGTAAAGAACAATACCAATGGCGCCGACCTCGGATCGTATAAGCTCGACAGCCTAGGCAATTATACATGCTATTTGCTGCCAAGCAACGATTATAGCCTCACATACTCGAAGAATGGCGAAAAGTTAAGCGACATGCAGAAGACTCCGGTCGACGAGGAAGTTACAAGCTTTAGGGAAAGCGGTAATCCTGTACAGTTAGATGATGTTATCCTTCCGCTGCTTATTCACGACGCATCTATTACCCTTTACGGCAATAACGAGCTTACTGCCGATGCAATATCAGTACTTAATAAGGTGCGCAAGACTGCCGACGAACTCAATGAAGAGTCGAGGGTTCTTTGCATAAACTTCGAATTCGACGAGAATCAGATAGCAGCAAACTCTCCACAGATGAAGAGAGTTGTTGACTATTTGTCGAAGTCTGTAAAGCCTACCGATATGTCGTACAACGAGAGGCCTATGGAAAGAAACCTCTATAATGTAACCGTTCTGTACGAACCGGAACTTATTGTTGACAATCCAGTAGAACAAATCATGGATACGGTTGAAATAGGCAATGTATATTTCGATTTCGACAAATATAACATTAAGTCGGAATACGAAGAAATACTCAATAAGTTGGCTGCATTTATGACCGACAATCCTGGCGCCAAGATTGAAGTTGGCGGACACTGCGACTATACAGGTACCGACGAATACAACTTCTTACTTTCGGGTCGCCGTGCAATGGCAGTAAAGGATTACCTTGTTGCTAAGGGCGTAAAACAGGATAAGGTTGAAGTTGTCAAGTATGGTGAATCTAAGCCAATTGCAAATAACAACAGAAGTTCTTTGAGAAAATACAACAGACGTGTTGATTTCAGAGTGCTAATCCAGGGTAGCGAAGCATATTTGAAAATTGCAGAAGCAAACATAGTTGACGACGGCAAGCCGGATAATATTGGTAAAGCAGCTAATACTGCTAACAAAACCAAGGTATATAGGGTACAGGTATTCGCATTGGTAACACCTAAGCCTGTAAACAGCTTTGGAATTCCAAATCTAAAGGTTCGCGAAATCAATGGAATATATAAGTATTATATTGGAAACTTCTCTACTTACGACGAAGCTAAGCAGGTTTTGGATAATCTTGACGAACAGTATCGTTCTTCTGCAATAATACTTGAATCCTGGTATTAATAGACCATACTTATTCCATATAGATGCTGCGCAAAAGCGCAGCATTTTTTTTTCTGCATTCTACCGAAAATCTTGCAAATCTGACGTTTTGAGGATGAAAGCATAAATCTAGCCTCAAAGTTATCATTTGAGTAACATGTTAATTATCAAACCATTGATTTTTATCAGTGCTGTACATTTCCGAAATATTATTACGATACAACAAAAAATTTTCACAATTCAAATCGTTGGTATACAACATTTTGCAGGCAATTTTTAAAAATTTTCTATTTTTATAGGAAATAGCCAATATGTGGACATATATAAAATTTCAACACAAAATAAATTTATACATTTCATGTAAAAAGCACCGACTAAGGCTAGCTTTTAAAGAAACAACGTCATTTTTACGCTTGTATATGTCAAAAAAGATATAACTTTGTATCCGATTCCTCCTTTAATAAAGGGCGAACGTATAGTTCAACATTAAAATAACAAAAAAGACTCCGATGGGGTCTTTTTTTGTTTAGATACAAATTCGCATCTAATAAAAAAACTGCGCGGTACAAATTGCACCGCGCAGCTGCATTATGAAAACAAAACTTTATACAAGTCCTGAGAATCCCATGAAAGCAAGAGCAAGGATACCGGCAACTACAAGAGCTGCTGGAACGCCCTTCATACCTTCTGGAATAGGGAGCTTTGCCAGATGTTCGCGGATACCTGCGAAAATCACAAGTGCAAGCATGAAACCTAATGCGGTACCTATTGCGAATACTATTGCTGGCAAAAGCGAAGTTGCATCGAGTCCCATCGAGTTGTATGTTCCGTTGCCAACCAATATTGCAACACCAAGTATTGCACAGTTGGTGGTGATAAGCGGAAGGAAAATACCGAGTGCCTGATACAGCGACGGGCTTATCTTCTTGAGGATAATCTCGACCATCTGTACGAGTGCAGCGATAATGAGGATGAATGCAACTGTCTGCATAAACTGAATTCCCAACGGATTGAGGATGTAGGTCTGCACGAGCCATGTCACAATGGTTGCAAGAGTCATTACGAACAGGACTGCGCTTCCCATTCCTACTGCCGTCTTAACCTTTCCCGATACGCCAAGGAACGGGCATATTCCGAGAAACTGGGCAAGCACGATGTTATTTACGAGCATTGCCGATATTATAATGAGTATGTATGCCATAGTCGTAAATTTTATTTGTTAAACCTTCTTACTACTGCTATAAAATATGCCAATCCGAAGAATGCACCCGGAGCAAGCACGAATACGAGGATTCCGTCGGCCTGAATGAACTGCCATCCGAAGATTGACAAGCTACCGAGAACTTCGCGAACAGCACCCAGAATCATAAGTGCAAGTGCGTAGCCCAAGCCCATTCCCAAACCATCGACGCAGGATGCCCAAACGCCGTTCTTCGATGCAAACGCCTCGGCACGACCGAGAACTATGCAGTTTACAACGATAAGCGGAATGAACAAGCCCAATGTTTCGTAAATGCCTGGCAAGTAAGCCTGCATAAGCAGGTCGATTACTGTTACGAACGATGCGATTACAACAATGTACGATGGAATACGCACCTTGTCGGGGATAAGGTTCTTGATTAGCGATATTACTATGTTGGAGCATACGAGGACGAATGTCGTCGCAAGACCCATGCTCAAGCCGTTGATTGCCGATGTGGTGGTTCCCAGTGTCGGGCAGCAACCGAGCAACATTACCAATACGGGGTTCTCCTTTATGAAACCCTTTGTGAAATTCTTCCAGTTATTCATTGTCCTGTCCTCCTTCATTTTCTGCAACTTCGGTTGGTTCTGCAGTTGCTTCAGCCTTTGCCTCTTCTGCTGCAGGTTGTGCTTCGGTTGCTGTGTTTGACGATTGAGAAGCTGTGTAGGTTGCGTAAGCCTTGTTGAGAGCATCGCAGAAAGCACGCGACGAGATTGTTGCTGCTGTGATAGCGTCAACATCGCCACCGTCCTTGCTAACCTTTGCTGGGGTAGAAAGGTCTTTGCCGATTACATTGCCTTTTCCGCCTTCCTGGAACCAGTCGCCCATCTTCGAACCAAGACCAGCGGTTTCCTTATGTTCCAGAACGGTGTATCCGAAAATCTTGCCTTCGGTATCGAAACCGACCAGAACCTTTACATCGCCGCCGAAACCCTTGTCGGTAACAACCTCGACAGCTGTTCCAACTAGCTGTTCGTTAGCGTCGAATGCCTTGTAGGTAGGAACGCCTTCAACTTCTTCGGCTACCTGATGGTCGAATGCAGGGAGCACCTTCATAAGACCTTCGTTCAACTTCTTTTCTTTCACCTGTGCAATAGGCTCCTGGGTAAAGTAATATACGAAACCGAGAGCCACGGCTGCCACTACTGTAATCACGAACAGCGTGAGCACCATATTTATTAAAGAACTTTGTTTCTTTGCCATGATAATTCTTTTTTAGGTTCCACAATTATTTCTTTACCTCTTCCTTTGGCGGTTTTACAACCTCGCCGAAACGCTTCGGCTTGCACCAGTTGTTAATCAGCGGAACAAGTGCGTTCATAATAAGAATTGCAAACGACATACCTTCCGGATATGCGCCCCAAGTTCTAATCAAAATGGTGATGATACCGATACCAACACCGTAAACCAACATTCCCTTGCCAGTCATTGGCGAAGTTACCATATCGGTTGCCATGTAGATAGCACCGAGGAGAGCACCACCAGCGAGGATATGGAACAGCGGGTCGGCGTACTTGGTCGGGTCAACGCCCCAGAGGATTGCCGAGAATGCTGCCATAGTTCCGAGAACTGCTACTGGAATATGCCAGGTTATGACCTTCCGGATAAGTAGGAAGATACCACCAAGGATCAATGCTATTGCCGACATTTCGCCGAGCGAACCGCCCATGTTGCCGACAAACATTTCCATGTAGTTCGGGTCAACCATCTGTCCTTCGTTGAGAAGTCCCAGTGGAGTAGGACCTGTTACTGCATCGAGAGCCTTGATGTCCCATATTGGTTCTGGAGTAGGCCAAGTGGTCATCTGCGACGGGAACGAAATGAGCAGGAACACACGACCAACGATTGCTGGGTTGAACGGGTTGTTTCCAAGTCCGCCGAAGGTCATCTTTGCGATGCCTATTGCAACGATTGCTCCAATTACTATAATCCACCAGTCGAGGTTTGCCGGAACGTTGAATGCCAAAAGCATACCAGTTACGATTGCCGAACCGTCGCATATAGTGGTTTTTCCTTTCAAGAGGAACTTCTGGATCAGCCATTCAACGGCCATACATGCAACTATCGAGATGAGAGTCACTCTGATAGCATTTAGTCCGAAGAAGTAAACCGATACGCAGAAGGCTGGTAACAGCGCAATTACCACGCTGTACATTATCTTTTTCACCGATTCGTTGCTGTGAACGTGCGGTGACATTGCGATTGCTAATCTATTATCTGCCATAGCTGTTACTATTTTTTAGACCTTAAAATTTTTGTTACTGTCGCTTTACCGTAGCGTATGTAGTCGGTAATAGGAATTCCTGCTGGGCAGGTGAAGCTACACGAACCGCATTCGATGCAGTCGAGTACTCTTTCTTCCTTCAAGGCATCGAAGTCGCGAATCTTAGCAAGGTTCTTGAGCAAGTATGGTTCAAGTCCCATGCAGCAAGCGCTTACGCACTTTCCGCAACGAATACATGCATTTTCTTCCATACGAACGCTTTCGCTCTCCTTGAACATCAAAACGCCTGATGTACCCTTTGTTACAGGAACTTCGAGTGACTTCACAGCCTTACCCATCATAGGTCCGCCGTTTACTACCTTGCCGGTGTCTTCGGGCAAACCGCCAACTGCTGCAATGAGGTGGCTCAATGGAGTACCAACTCTTGCAAGTATGTTCTTCGGCGACTTAACCGACTTACCAGTTACAGTTACAACACGCTCAAACAAAGGTTTGTTCTTCTGTACTGCCTCGTAAATTGCGAAGGTAGAACCAACATTCTGAACTACGCAGCCAACATCAATAGGCAATGCTGGAGGAGCAGGAATTTCGCGATTTACGGTAGCCTTGATGAGCTGTTTTTCACCACCTTGCGGATATTTAACCTTCAAAGGCATAACGGTGATTCCATACTTCTTTGCAGCTTCGGTCATCTTTGCGATTGCATCCGGCTTGTTGTTTTCGATACCGATGATAACCTTCTCTGCTCCAGTAGCTTTCTGTATAATCTTGCAACCAACCATTATTTCCTCGGTATGTTCGAGCATAAGTCTGTGGTCGGCAGTAAGGTAAGGTTCGCATTCAACACCATTAATAATAAGGTGCTCGCACTTTTTACCTTGCGGAATCGAAAGTTTTACATGT
>JAFZWY010000013.1 GCA_017617125.1 Bacteroidales bacterium | reverse complement strand
TCTCGTTTCTCGCTCTTTTTTTTTACGCTCTTTTGAAGTAGAAAATCAGTGC
Source organism: Bacteroidales bacterium (assembly GCA_017617125.1). Lineage (GTDB taxonomy): Bacteria > Bacteroidota > Bacteroidia > Bacteroidales > ML635J-15 > Bact-19. The sequence goes on along the minus strand of JAFZWY010000013.1, from coordinate 32,305 downwards.
CCTGGTGGCGGAATAGGTAGACGCGCTGGACTTAAAATCCAGTGATCATTGCGATCGTGCCGGTTCGACCCCGGCCCGGGGTACCTATTGTGAATCGAACATTAGGATAATTTGTTTTTCATATTATTTCCCGGGTGAATCTAATTTTCATTCGGTTTTTTTGTTTTTATATACTAGGTATTTTGAATCTTCAATCGTAAATCCCTTTGCATTTTGTCATCCACCAATCGTAAATCTAAAATCGTAAATCGTAAATAATATTGTATCTTTGCAGAAAAAATTACGATATGGATAATTTGTTGTCCGAAATAAAGGCGGTTAATCAGGAATTATTCAATAAAATAGTTGAATATCGCCGTCACATCCATCAGAATCCCGAACTTTCGTTTCAGGAATTCGAAACGGCTAAATACATACGTAACATATTGCACGAAAACGGTATCACTACCGATGACAGTTTCGGTGAAAATGCTGTTATCGCCATTTTCGGAGAGGGCGGAGAAACGGTAGCCTTGCGTGCCGATATTGATGCTCTGCCTATTTGCGAGGAGGTTGATCTGCCTTTCCGTTCGCAGAACGAGGGTGTTATGCACGCCTGCGGACACGATGCCCATGCTGCTTCGCTTCTTGGTACAGCGCTGATATTAAAAAGATTACAAAAATATATCCACAACCGGATAATCCTTATTTTCCAGCCAGGCGAGGAATTGTGTCCTGGTGGAGCAAACATATTGGTACAAAAAGGTTTGCTCGAGAAATACAGCATAAAACGTATTGTCGGGATGCATGTTTCTGCCGAATTGCCTACTGGAAAATTCCTTTTTGGTAGTGGTTACCTGATGGCTGCAACAAATGAGCTTTACATCAAGTTCCATGGCGTTGGCGGACATGCCGCCATGCCGCAGAAACGTAGCGATACGGTTCTTGCTCTTGCCGATTTTCTTGTCGAGGTACGCAAAATGCAGGAGTCACTCACCGACGACATGCCTTTCGTTGTGGCATTCGGGAAGATTGTTGGCGACGGTGCGCTCAATGTTGTGCCGCCTGAAACTTCTGCCGAGGGAACTATGCGAACTTTCAATCCGGTTTTGCACAAGACAATCGAGGAGAACCTCAAACGAATATCGCAGCAGTCGGCAGCGAAGTACAAATGCACTGCCGAACTGGAGGTCCGCAAGGGCTATCCAGCCGTATATAACAATCCCGAAGTTACCGCAAAGGCAAGAAGACTGGCTGCCGACTATGTTTCGGAGGCAAACATTGACGAAATGCCGTTGAAGATGACTGCCGAGGACTTTGCGTATTATTCGGAAAAAATCCCTGCAACGTTTTTCCGCGCCGGTATCATGGGCAACGGCAGGGGCGAGGTTACCCAGCATAACCCAAAATTTGACATGGACGAAGAAGTTTTCCACGAAACAGCAGGACTTATGGCATACATTGCGTTGAATCTAAACGACAGACTATGAGAAAGTTGACGATGGACGAAATGGGACGCTTGTCGGTTGAGCAGTTCAAGTCGGCAAGGAAGAATCCGCTTGTTGTAGTGCTTGACAATGTGCGCAGCCACCACAACGTAGGGGCTGTTTTCCGCACTTGCGATGCCTTTGCTTGCACTAAACTTCTGTTGTGTGGAATTACAGGCACTCCGCCTCACCGCGATATCCAGAAGACGGCTCTTGGTGCTACTGAGTCGGTAGAGTGGAAATATTATGAAAATACCATTGATGCCATTTCGGAACTGAAAGCCTCTGGTTATAAGATTGTTGCTTTGGAAATTGCCGAAGGTAGCATACCCGTCGATTCTTTTACGGCCATCGATGGTGAAAAGTATGCGCTTGTGCTTGGCAACGAGGTCGATGGCGTTGACGATGCCGTTATGGAGCTTGCCGACATTTGCCTCGAAATACCGCAGTTTGGCACAAAGCATTCGCTAAATGTTTCTGTAAGCGGTGGAATTGCAATCTGGGAAATGAGTAAAAAACTGATAAGGTTAGCTACAGACAAGTAATTTTTTATATATTTATCTGAAAACAAGTTTGCAATTATTAGATAAATTGTTATTTTTGTACTCTTAAATGCTAATATTGTTATAAACAATGAACTATAAAATTACATTTGTTGTTATTATGGTCGCAATGTTGCTTTCCTCGTGTGCGACATACTATACATATCGAGAATCAACAGCTCGTTTTATCGAGCCGGTACGTGCAGGATTCGTAACGCCTGTGGTGGCCGATATGAAAATAGAGCAGCAGAAGATTTCTTATACCAAGAAATTTGAGAACACTTTGAAACCGAAGGATATTATTCTGATTAAGAGCGACATGTATTCGGGACGAGAGTCAGGAACCGTTCTTATGTGGAAGAAGAGTACACTTGCAGAAGCACTAAAGCAGCACAATGCTGATGATATTGTCACCCCGACCTTTGATATTGAGCCGAGTGCAGATTATAAGTATATTGAGGTAACGGTAACCGGTTATCCTGCGACATATGTCAATTATAGAAAGGCTACGCAGGAAGACGTAAATTTGATGCTTCCGTTTATCGAGGGCAAGAAGACTGTGGAAACAGAGAATGTCCTGTATATAAATCGTTCAAAACTATAATTATGAGACGGGCATTGCTTTTATTTATTCTTGCGGTTTGTTTCGGCTCTGTTTATTCGCAGGTGGGTGTATATCATAGTGTCGGTGTTGGATCTGTAAAAGGAGCCTACACGTATGATTGGGAGCAGTTTGCAACATTGGACTGTGCTGTATTTGTTGATAACGGAGCAATGTGCCAATACGGAGTCACATACGGCATGTCGAAGCTTGGCGGATGGTATGCGAGTGCGATGATGGGAACAGGAATGCATTATAAGTATGATGGAACATTTGACGGCAATTCGGTTCCTCACCTTACAGGAAGAATGTCGAGGCAGGCGTTGTCGTTGTCGGCTGGCGGTTCGATAAGGATTGTTATACCGTTGTATTTTTACGCAGGTTTGGGATATTTGTACCGAACAAATACATACGAGACGGAAACTGGAGATTGGCTCTTGGGCAAGAGATTTGATTGGAAGGAAGATAGCAAGCACTATTTCTTGTGGGAGGCAGGTTTTGCAGGAAACATAAAAGGTTGTCGCTTGTCGTTGGGGGTGGTTATGAGTACATGGCGCTGGCTCGATTTGGGCATAAAATTTGGAGTAGGCTATATGTTCCCGCTAAGAATGAAAGGAGGTGAACTATGAAAACAAAAGTTTTTGTATCGCTATTGGCAGTACTTGTTGCAAGTTTTACTTCGTGTACAAAACGCGACACATATCATTTAAGGCAGGAATATGTGAAAACCGCTGAAGCCGAAGCCGTTTCGCCAACTTCGGTTACTTTAAAAGGTTTTGCCCAGGGAAATTTAGACGAATATACTCATAGCGGCGGACGTGGACCTGTTGGCTTGTATGTGTTCTATATTTCCGAATCAGAGGATATGTCAAATAAAAAAGCCTGTATAGTCGATAGACAATCTCCTGTGCCGATCTATTTCGGAACCCCAGCAGGCGAAAAGTGGGATTATTATACGGATGGGCATCTCAATTATCGTCTGATGGATAATTACGACTACTACAATAAAATGTATCCTGCCGCCTATGCCGATGTTAATGTATGGACTTGTCTTGACGGTCTTGAGTCGGAGACAACATATTACTATTATTTGTCGTCTCGGGCTGCGAACGGCAATGAGATTGTCGGCGAAGTAAAGTCGTTTAAAACCAAAATGTTGATAAACGGACATTCTTATGTCGATCTCGGTCTTCCGAGTGGTACTTTATGGGCGACTTGCAATGTCGGTGCTGTAAAGCCCGAAGATTCCGGCTTTTATTTGGCTTGGGGAGAAACCGCTCCCAAAAGTATTTACGATTGGACATCGTATAATTATTGTAACGGCAGTTCTTCCACTCTTAAGAAATATTGCTGTAATTCCCAATATGGCAATGGCGGTTTTGTCGATAATCTCGAAACATTGGAAGCCTCTGATGATGCTGCTACCGCCAACTGGGGTACAAGCTGGAGAATGCCGACTTTAGAAAATTTTAACGAGTTGGAAAGTAGCTGTTCTGCAATATGGATGAAAAGGAATGGAGTCGATGGGTATTTGTTCGTTGGTCAAAATTATGGGGCAATATTCCTGCCCGCTACTGGTAGCCGAGTCAATGACACTATTTACTATGGTTTGCCTACTGGTGAATATTGGACATCTTCGCTTGTTAAGTCCCAAAGCAATGAAGCATACTATTATAGAGAAGATTCAATCAAATGCAGATATAGTTTTTCGGGGCGTTGCAATGGACTTACGGTGCGTCCTGTTTCGCAATCTATAAACTAGTCGGTTCTTACGCTGAAAGTTTTGATTTTCAGCTTTCAACTTCATTTAGTGCTTCCTTTGCGTGTGCCAATGCTGCATCAAAATTGTCGTGTATATTGCCTTTGCCTATGAGGAAAGATATACGGCTCTTGTCTAGCGATTTGCGTACATTCGGTTGAACTCCGGAAAGGAAAATCTTCTTGTTGTCGGTCTTTAGCGACTTTATGGCTTCGCGGAAGTTTCGCTCGCCGGTTTCGTCCATGAATGGCACATGTCGCATTCGGATTATCAGTATCTTGGTGGAGTCGGGACGTCCTTTCAGCACCTCGCTGAACTGCTTTGCAGCACCGAAGAAGAACGGTCCGCTGATTTCGTAAATCTCAATTCCTTCAGGTACGTCGTCGTAGTTTTCCATAGTGTTGGTGTCGAGGTCGTTCTTCAAAATTGCCTCGCCATTGTCGGCCATACGCTTCATGAACATCAGCGATGCGAGGACGATGCCGATTTCTATTGCAACCGTCAGGTCGACAAGTACGGTAAGGAAGAAGGTAACGAGCAATATTATGATGTCGTATGGAGAGCCGCGCAGTATTGATGTGAAGCTACGCCATTCACTCATGTTATATGCAACTACGATGAGGATACCGGCAAGGCACGACATCGGGATAAGTTTTGCATAGTTGCCGAAGCACAGCATTATGAGCAACAGTGTTATTGCATGTATAATACCTGCTATTGGGGTACGACCGCCGTTCTTGATGTTTGTTGCAGTACGTGCGATGGCGCCAGTTGCTGGAATACCACCGAACAAAGGCGTAATCACATTTGCGATACCCTGACCTATAAGTTCGGTGTTGCTTCGGTGGTTGCTACCAATCATACCGTCGGCGACGACTGCCGAAAGCAGCGACTCAATAGAACCGAGCAACGCGATTGTAATGGCTGGTTGCAGGTAGTTTCCAACGTTTTCCCAGTGTATTTCGGGGATGCTAATGGCAAGACTTCCCTTTATTTCACCGAACATGCTTTCGATTGTGGTAACCGGAATGTCGAAGATGGAAACTGCAACAGTCATCAGTATGATTGCCACGAACGAGCCAGGAATCTTGTTGGTCAACTTGTTGATTATTATGCTAATAAGAATTGTTGCAACAGTAATTCCAAGAGCCCAGTAGTTGGTGGTGCCGATGTTGTCGATGTATACAGCCCACTTGTCGATGAATGCGGCGGGAACGTCAGTAACTTCTAATCCGAGCGCGTCCTTTATCTGGGTAGAGAAAATTGTAAGTGCGATACCGCTGGTAAAGCCGACAACCAGAGGATGGGGGATGAATCGTAGCAACGAACCCAACTTAAGCAGACCGAACATTATCATGAATATGCCGGCGAGGATGGTTGAAATCATCAGGCCGTCGAGACCATATTGTGCTACGATGCCCGATATGATGATAACGAATGCGCCTGTAGGTCCGCCTATCTGTACGCGGCTACCACCAAGGAATGAAATCAGAAAACCTGCAATTACAGCGGTTACGATTCCCTTGTCGGGCGAAACACCTGATGCCACAGCGAATGCGATTGCCAAAGGCAGTGCAACTATACCTACAATTATACCGGAAAACAAGTCCTTAGTGAACTGTTTCTTCGTGTATCCCTTTTTCAGTACGCTGAAAAACTTGGGATAGAAAACGTCTTTTATCTGAAACTTAGCCATTTAGTCTTTCTTAAAAAACGGGCGCAAAATTACTAAAAAATTTTCTTTGCGCCAAGGGCCTTTTTATATGGTCTAAATTTATGGCTATTATTTTATGCGAACCTGCCGAACTTTTCCTCTTCTTCGCGGAAATCTGTTTCGCCAAATTCCGCTTTTACACGTTCTATTTCGGCAAGATAGTGAGCGCAAAATGCTTTGTAAGCATCCGATTGCGGATTGGTTGGACGATGGTTGGCGGCTGCAGTTATTTTGCCAATCCTTACAATGTTGGCTTTGGTATGCTCCGAGAAAAACGTTTCGCCGAAACGTTCCCAAATGTACTGCACTGCTGTTTCCGACGGATGAACCATGTCGGCAGCGTAGAAGCGGTAGTCGCGAAGTTCGTCCATAACGATTTCGTAAGCAGGGAAGTATGCCGTCTGCGGAAACTGGCTGTTGAGTTCGTTTATTGCAAGGTGCAGAGTCGATTTGCTTATTTGGTTCTGGTGTGCGCCGTCGCGCCAGTGGCGTATGGGGCTAACAGTGAAAACTATGCGCATTTTAGGATTCGCTTCCGTCAAGGTTTTTATGCACTCCGTCCACGATTCAACTATTTCCTGCGGTTTCAAAAGTCGGCGTACGAAATTGTTTTCGGGTTGTTTGTGGCAGTTGCATACGACTTTTCCGTCGGATAGTTCATAAACAAAAGCGGTTCCGAAAGTGACGAACATAACGTCTGCTTTGCGAATTTCGTTTGCAAAAGTTTCGGTTGCCGCATTTATACCATCAATGCAAGCTGCTTTGTCGGGATTGGAGAAACGGCTATGGAAATCGAAGCAGTTCCATGTCCCGCCCGAGAAAAACACCTCGTCGTCGCTATATTTCTTGCCTGCAAGTGCATTTTTTATGCTTTTGTATATCGAAAGTGGATTGTAAAGTATGCCCGTTGGGTTTACCGATGTCGGGATTTTTGTTGATGCAAGCTTATTGCCAATGTTTTCGGCAAAGCAGGAACCTACGAAAATGCATTTGCTTGCGTATGTGATGCCGAACCCGAAGGCTGGAATATCTATTTTTGTACGGAAGTCCATATTAGATAGTTGCTAAGAAGAAATTTTGTCCTTTGAGGTATATCATGTACAATTTGCCGTCGATGAACTTGCAGCACTTGCATTTGCATTCTGCCGAAATCGGAAGATCGGTTTCGTCTTTCTGCTCGCCATCGAGGTTGTATTTTACAATTTTGCTGAAATTGTCTTCGCTGCCTTCGACAGTGGTAATTGCTTTGTCGTCAACCATGAAAGCATATATCGAACGTGACGACTCTGTGATTTTTGTCGCTGTGCCGTCTTTGGCAATTTCAAATACCGAGCCTGCCATCGATGCGTAAACTTTTCCGCCCAATGCACAGAACTGCGGTTGCGAAACGTAGGTGTATATTGGGTTCATCACGTTGCCTTCGGCAGCCATATTCTCCGATTCACGACGTGGCAGGTCTATAGTTTTCTGCAGGACAAATTCACCGGACTTCTGCTTTACAAAAAGCATTAAGCTTGGTATGTTGTCGGGAGTTTGTGATCGTTCGTACTGCGAGGCGCTGTTGGTGATTATAATGCTGTCGGAAAGGAAATACTGGAAATTTCCCTGTGGCACGTTTGATGCAATACCGCCCTTGTCGTCGAACAGAATCTTGAAGTCCTTGCCGTTGTGGAAAACTGAAGCTGGAATTATCGAATAGCCCATTGTGTCCATTACTGGCAACGGACATGCATACAAGGCATTGTTGTTGCTATCGCCGTAGCCGAGCAGTGCAAGCGGTTGAATAGGAGTGCTGTCTGTAAGCGGTTGTCCGCTTATTTTCGACAGAAATTCTGCAAAGCTGTGCGAAACCTCTTCGAAGCCAATGCTGTTTATCATTCCCGAGCGAGTGTCAACTTGGTAGGCACGTGTGCGGTCGATTATGCAAATTGCACTGTCGTTTGCCATTGCAATCTGCGACGGATTGTTGAGCATGCATTCGTCGTTTTCCTGTATTTTCAGTTCGGTGGGTTCGGGAGTGCTGCAAGCTGCAAAACAAAAAGCAAAAACTACTATTGTAAACGTTATTCTATTCATTGCCATATTTCAAAAGAAAAAAGACGAGCCGAAGCCCGTCTTTTCGTTTATTGTTTATTCGTCTTCGTCCAATACTATGTCGTCAACATTGTCGGGCAGGTCCATGCCGAACTTGATGGTGATCTTGGTCTTGTTTGGGCTGGCCTCGTCGATTGGTGCGAAAGTAACCTTGTCCGATGGAATGCCCTGGCCAGAGAAGTATTCACGCAGATTTCTCTCGCGCATACCGTTCATCATCTTGTACATACCTTCGAGTTCTGCTCCAGAATAAAGTTTCATGGCAGCTTCGGTAGTATTGCGTGTGTTGGCCCTTGTCTTGGCATAATCTACCAAATTCGAGTCTTTGTCCCTCATTGCCTGGATAGCCTTGTATTCCTCCACGGTGAGTTCTTCGCGGGTCTTGCCGTTTGCCTCAAGATAATAATCCATCTTCAAGCGGAACATTGCAATCTGGTTCAGGTTGGTAGTCTTGTCGAGCGACTGGGTTATTTCCAGCTTGATATCTGGCTTGTCGGCAATTATGTCAAGGAATTCTTCCGACATCTTGTTCAGCTGCTGGTAGTTCTCTACGGTGAGGCTGCGGTCGGTTATTTCCATGTACATATCCCTGAAGTTGTCTTCGCCGCCATTCTTCCTGAATGCATCAAACGGACTGGTGGCAATCTTCACCATAAGGTTGCAGAAGGTCTTCCAGATGAGCTTTCCGAGTTTGAACGACGGGTCGTCGATGTTACCAGTTACTGGCAGGTCGATAGAAATCTTCTTGTTTCTGTCGGACAAGATGTAAAGACCAGCCTTCAACGGAATGTTGCTGTATTCGGCCTTCACGTCCTTGCGCTTCTTTTCTACCGTGCAGTTCAAGATGTTAAGCTCGTTGGAGCTGTTGAGGTAGTTGTTTGTGATAGTGCTTATGCTCGACAGCGACAAAATACCGTCAGTAATAGGGTAAGCGGTGTAGTGTACGCAGTATGGCGACATGTCTTTCAGCTTTATGTTCTTCAGCGAAACATTGAGCTTCATGTTGTCGAAATTCGACAATGAACCTATAAACGAGCCTTTCAGTTCGCCCTTGTCGCCGACCTGTGCCTTAAGCTTTGCATCGAACTGCGAAACAAGGTTCAGATTGTTGGCGGTAACGTTGATGTTTGTTATCGGCAGTACAAACTTTTCGAGCAACGAGTTATCGGTATAAACTATATTGGAATTATCAAGAGTGAATTTCTTGATTGTCAAGTTCATATCGCCACTTGATTCGGCATTGTCCTCTTCTTCGTCGGCACTATCTTCAATGAAAAGTTTGTCGATATTGTCGGTAAGTGTGTCATAGATTATGTACTCGGTCTTTATGCCGTTTATGAGTATTTCGTTAAAAGCGAACAAGTTCTTCTCGATGTCAATCTTTTCGATTCCAACCTTAATTTTGTCGGCAGTAATCACATCGTTTTCGTCCATGTCCTTCAATACGATGTCGTTGATTTCGACGTCACCGCTTGCAACAATGTTCATTATGTGTTCTGTCGAACCCTTGACAGAAATCTTTGATGTGAGCTTGCCATCGAACGATGAAACATTCATGCTTTCCTTGAGATACGGGAAAACTGGTGCCAGCGAGAAGTCCTCGAGGTCGATGTCGAGGTCGTATTTGCCGTTTTCCATTCCGTAAGCCACCTGCAGACCAAGTCTTCCGCCTTCGGCAAAGTCGAGGTTGATACCAACGTCGGTATCTTCACCGCTGAAGTAGATGTGCGGAATTTCAAGCTGCAAGTTGCCCATATCAAACTGACTGCCTATTGCAACGTCGCGATAGTCAACTTCACCACCCTTCAAGGTAATGTCGTTCAGGTTGATAATCCAGTTGGTGCTGTCCTCTTCCTCGGGTTCTTCCTCGTCGGAAGCGTAGAAGTCAATCAGGCTGTCAAAGTTGAACGCATCACCGTCCTGAATAATCACTGCCTTGGGGTTGATGAGGGTTATCTCGTTGAGCTTAACCTCGTTGCTAATGAGTTTGAACGGGTTTATCTTCACGATAAGCGTGTCGAACGAGCAGAACTCGTCCTTGTCGTTCAGTTCCATCATCTTCAGTCCCATAATTTTCACCTTGCCGACAAACAGGTTGGTCCTTATCTTCTCGACCGTCACTGTACGTCCACAAAGTTCCTTGCAGTGGCTGTTGATGTAACTCTTTGCAATAGGTCCTGCAGCGAAGTTTACAATTATGAGCAGTATCAGGATTACTCCGATGATAATGCACGGAATTTTTATGGCTTTCTTTAACCCAGGTTTCATATTATTATGGTTTTATTTTTCCATTATCTTGCCAATGGCATTGTCGTAGAGTTCCTTGGCGTCCTTTATGAAGCCGAATGATTCGTCGTCGATTCTCAATTCGCCCTTTGTTACATGACCGAGCAACGAGAACGGAACTTTTTCCTTCATCATGAAGTCAACGAATTCGTCTTCCTGGTCTTCGTTCATCGAAACAACAACTCGGCCCTGCGATTCTCCGAACAGGAAGGCATCGGTACGGAATTCGCTAGCTGTGGTGATGTCGAAACCGAGGTTGTTAGGCATTGCCGATTCGAGAAGAGTGATGTACAAGCCGCCGTCTGAAACATCGTGCATAGACTTTACGAGTTTCTTTGCAGCAAGAACTTGCAACAATTTCGACAGTCTTACTTCGAAATCGAGGTCGAACTTAGGAGCAGGCGACTTCTTTACTCTATGATATGAATATAGGTATTCGGAGCAGTTGATGTCGTCGGAGCTTTCGCCAATCAGATAAATTACATCGCCCTTGCGGTCGAAGCACAGCGGAACATGGTTGCTCTTGTCGGACAAGATACCGAGCATACCAATTACTGGAGTCGGGTCAACTGGTTCGGTCTTGCCTGCGATGGTAGTCTGATTGTAGAACGATACGTTACCACCTGTAACAGGAGTGTCGAAAGCACGGCAAGCTTCGCCCATACCTTTTATCGACATTACAAACTGCCAGTAAGCTTGTGGATTGTATGGCGAACCAAAGTTCATGCAGTCGGTGATTGCCACCGGCTTTGCACCTGTACATGCAATGTTACGTGCAGCTTCGGCAACTGCTATTGCGGTACCCTTTTCGGGGTCAGCCTTAACGTAGCGGCTGTTGCAGTCGGTTGTAAGAGCAAGTGCAGTGTTTGTTCCCTTTACGTTTACCATACCTGCATCCGACGGTTTGTTGGTTGTCATGTTTACTGTGCGTACCATTGAGTCGTACTGCTCGTAAACCCAGCGTTTCGAAGCAATGTTCGGATGTCCAGTCAAGAAAGTTGCAACATCGTGAAGATCAACATCTTCTTCTGGAATTGAATTTATGTCGAAGTGCTTGTAGTCCTTCATGAATTCAGGCTCTATGTATTCGCGTTCGTAAACTGGAGCACCGCCACCGAGAACGAGGCTTTCGGCAGGAACTTCGGCAACAACTTCGCCCTTGTACGAGAAGATGAGCTTGTCCTCGTCGATAACTTCACCTATGCGTGCGCAGTTGAGGTCCCATTTTGCAAAAATTTCCTCAACAATATGTTCTTTTCCCTTCTTTATGCAGACAAGCATACGTTCTTGCGATTCCGAAAGCAATATTTCCCATGCTTCCATGTTGTTCTGACGCAATGGAACAAGCGAAAGGTCGATGTTCATACCGCTTTCGCCCTTTGCCGACATTTCCGAAGTCGAGCAGATGATACCTGCTGCACCCATATCCTGCATACCTACGATAGCGTCGGTCTTTGCAAGTTCCAACGAAGCTTCGAGCAAAAGTTTTTCCTGGAACGGGTCACCAACCTGAATTGATGGTATGTCGTCGGCGGAATCTTCGGTGAGGTCGGCTGATGCAAATGTTGCACCGTGAATACCGTCCTTGCCAGTTGAAGAACCAACGATGTATATTGGATTGCCCTTGCCTTTTGCGATTGCCGAAATCATGTCGTTCTTGTCCATGATACCTACCGACATTGCATTAACAAGCGGGTTAGTGTTGTATGATTCGTCGAAATTGACTTCGCCACCGAGTACCGGTACGCCGAAAGCGTTTCCATAGTCACCGATTCCCTTTACCACGCGGCGGAGTAACCATTTTGTATGTTCGTTTTCGATATTTCCGAAACGCAACGAGTTGAGTTGTGCCACTGGGCGTGCTCCCATAGTGAAGATGTCACGGTTGATACCTCCAACGCCGGTTGCAGCTCCCTGGTATGGTTCTACTGCTGACGGGTGGTTGTGAGATTCTATTTTGAAAGCACATGCAAGTCCGTTGCCTATATCGACCAAACCTGCGTTTTCTTCTCCGGCACCAGTAAGCAAGCAACCACCTTTGCGTGGGAGTGTCTTGATCCAGCGGATGGAGTTTTTGTAGGAGGCGTGCTCACTCCACATTACTGAATATATGCTCAGCTCGGTGTAGTTTGGTGTCCTGCCAAGCAGTTGTTTTATCTTTTCAAATTCTTCTTCGTTGAGACCTAATGCTTTAGCATCCGAAAATTCAATGTTTTCCTTCGACATAGTATATAATTTTATTGTTATCAAATAAGCCACAAAGTTACTATTTATTTTGTCTGTTTTGGTTTGGATAGCGATTTTTTTTGAACAAAATTTTGTGGTGTCAATAATTTTCTTTCGCTTAGAAAAAATCCTTATTTTTGTTTCCTAAAAATATATGAGTATGTTTAGGTCGTTTGTCGTTTTTATACTTGCCTGCATTCCTGCTTTTATGTCGGGGCAAGCAAAGTATGTCGCCGTTACCGATGCCGAGTACGCATTGATAACGTCGCAAAGCGATGGCTTAAGGATTCTGAATATATTTGATATGTCCGATTCTATTGTGCTGCGCACTCCGTCGATAGATGTGGATGTGAGTGATACAATATGGAATTATCTGGCGCAGCGAATGTGCTTGGTTGCACAGGAGGAAGGCGTTGGGATTGCTGCCCCGCAGGTTGGGATAAACCGCAAGGTGATATGCGTGCAGCGTTGGGACAAAACCTCCGATAATGGCGAACATCCGTGGGAGTTTTATTTCAATCCGCAGATTGTTGAGTACTCCGATTCGGTTGCACGTCGCGGCGACGGCTGTCTTTCGGTGCCCGATGGCGGGAACTATCCAGAAATTGAAGGTTTTTCGTATCGTGCAACTTGGGTTAAGGTCGCTTACTATGATGCGAACGGGAAATTCCACGAGGAGAAGATTGACCATCAATATACCGCTCATATTTTCCAGCACGAAATCGACCATTTGAATGCCGTGATGTTTTTCGACCGCCAGAAGGAGAATGATGCTTTTTAAAAGAATTAATGCAGAAACATGAAATTTTATTCCAAAATATTGCTTTTTACGATTGCCCTGATGTTTGCAGCTTCGCTGTTCGCTCAGAATGACGGATTCGTGCAATACCGCTATCCTAACGGTGCGGTGTCGAGCGAAGGCACTTTGCGCAATGGCAAGCCCGATGGATTTTGGAAAAGCTATTACGAGGACGGAACTTTGAAGTCGGAGGGTGCGCGCACAATGTTCGAACTCGACAGCATTTGGAATTTTTACGCTCAGGACGGAAATCTCGAAAAATCAATAACATACCGCGACGGAAAGAAAAACGGTTTTTCCTATAGCTATAAGTTTTACTACAACGACGATTCGGTAAAAGTTTACTATTTGGATTCCAAAGAATTGTTCTTGAACGGATCGCGCGAGGGAAATTCGTATTTCTACAACAAGGACGGCTATTTGCAATATGTTTATAAGTATGTAGGCGACAAGCGCGATGGCGAAGGCTACGAATTCGACCGCGATAGTACGATAATTTCAATAATAACATATCGGAAAGGTTATCTTGTTCAGACACAAAAGATAAACCGTACCGATGATAACGGACAAAAGCAAGGCCGTTGGGTGGAGTTTTACCCGTCGGGAGCCAAAAAGACCGAAACACAATATTATAATGGTAAGGTCAACGGAGTGCAGCGCAATTTCGACCAGTCGGGAAGGCTTGTTGATGAACAGAGGTTTGTCGATGGAAAACCATTCTCTGTGGAAAATGATACCACATTGGCGGATGTAGAAATGGCCGAGTACAAGAAAACGTTCTACGACAATGGCCAGATAAAGACCGAAGGTTCATTTCTGCATAATATGCCCATAGGAATACATAAGGAATACGATGAAAACGGCAAATTGATAAAGTCGAGGGAGTATTCTTCCGAAAGTGTTTTGGTTGGCGAGGGGCTGTTTGACGAGAGCGGAAAGCGAACTGGCAAATGGCGCTTGTATGATGGATATTGGGATTATTTTTATGCCGAAGGCTCGTACCGCAAAGGAAAGATGACTGGTGAGTGGTCGTATTTCTACTCCAGCGGAAACCCCGAAATGCAGGGTGAATACGAAAACGACAAGCCTGTTGGCGAGTGGACGTGGCTGTATCCGAATGGTAGCAAGCGTCGTGTCGAAAACTATTACGACGGGCTTCTCGACGGTGCATACGAAGAATATGATTCTATTGGCAACTTGTTGGTTAAAGGTTCGTATGCCGAAGGACTAAAAACCGGCGAGTGGGAATCGCATATCGGCGATGTTGTTCAGTATGGTTCGTATTCAGCCGACGAAATGACTGGAGAATGGAAGTCTTATTATGTCGATAGCAACAAGCTGTGCTTTTCGGGTAGTTACCGCGACGGTGATGCAATAGGATTGCACAAATGGCTATATCCCAATGGTCAGATTGAGACCGTAGGCGAATATCGCGGTGGTTTGAAACATAAGGTTTGGTATAAATACAATCCCGATGGAACTGTCTATATGACACGAACTTACCGTTTCGGCAATCTTATCAAGATTGACAATGTGAAGGTTCAGAAACCTGGTAGAAAGAAATAGGAAGGTTGGTTGTTGGTTTTGTTTTACGTCGTAGTCACGCAATGCATTGCGCGACTACAAATCGGATTAATTATTCATTTTTTAATTTAAACTCCATTATCACAGGGTTGTGGTCGCTGTACATGAAGTCGGCATCGTAGTTTATGGCTTCGGCTTCGATGTTGTCGGAAACGATGAATCCGTCGAGGACGGCGGTGTAGTTAACACCTTTGGTGTATGGCATGTCGGTACTGCGGCAGGTTGGCACCTCCTTGACATTCTTGGCTTCCACGATTCTGAAATGTTCGGGGATTTCGCTGTCTTCCATTACCGAAACCCATTCTGGAACCAGCTGCTGGCTTGCAAATGCCTCCACGGTGCCGCATAGTGCGTGGTTGAAGTCGCCGCCAACGATTACGAAGTTGCCTTTGTTGTATTCTTCGACAAGGACACTGCGCAATAGTTCAAGTTGCTGTTGCCGTATCAGTCCGCCTTCGTCGTATGCCGACATGTGGCTGTTTATCAGCACAAGTTCTTTGTCGTTGTTGGTTGGTATGCGTGATATTACAAAGCATCTGTCGAGGTCGAAGAACTTTGTTATGAAACTTTCGTCAACTGGATAACTGCGGCGAATAGCCTTGTCAACCTTGTAGCGACTGAGAGTGAGAAGTCCGGCGCGGACGCTTCCGTGCGGGTCGTTTAGCGGATAGCAGAGGTAGGAAGAGTGGAAATTTTCACCATAAACGCTGCAATAGTCGTCGAAAGCCGACTCTATGATGTCGCGCTGGTTGACGAAGAAGCTGCGTGTGGAGGCTGTGTCAACTTCCTGCAGAATGCAAAAGTCGGGGCTGTGGGTTTCGATGTGACTTTTTGCTCCGTGTGTATTTGTCGAGACAACTTCCTTGCTTTTTGCCTTGCCGTATGTTCCACACACTTCGGTGCCGTCGTTCATGCGGCCTTTGTCCATAAAGAACGAGTATTCGTGGTCGTAGGCTCCGAATCCGATGTTGTAGGTCATTACGGAGTATTGTTTTCCAACTTCAACTTTTTCGGTGCGTGGATTGCTTACTGGCAGTTCGACACCATCGTCTATGCGGTAGTAGTTTATTTGTAGGTATGCAATGTAGCCACCTATCGTAAAAACTGCAATAACTATCAGTATTATTATTGTGCGGAATAGGATTCTTAGTGTTTTCATATTTTTGTTTTAGTGTTTGTCGATTGATTTTTCGTTGGCGTTGCAAACTTCTTTTTCCCCGGGTTCACAAGCATCCTGCTTGAGGCACAAGGGGAAAAAGTTTGCATACCCAGCACTACTCCATTTGTAATCTGTTGCTTCTTTCACAAGTCCTGCCTTTACGGGATTGTTGTGTATGTAATCTACAACATTATTGAAGTGGTCGTTGTCTCTGATGAATCTGTCGAAATATTCAGGCATCCAAAGCCGGCCACTGCGGTTCAGCACTTTGTTAATTTCGTTGCTCGAGAACGACCGCCAGCTATGCAAAATGCTCGAAAGGGAGATGTTTTTCATTACTTCTATCAGCACATGAACGTGATTGGGCATTATGCACCAACTGATGACATTGTATTTTTTTCCGTGATAGAAGAAAATGGCATCGTGTACGATTTTGGCAACATTGTCATTCTTTAGGACACAGCTTCCGTAACCAGCATCTTCGTATTTGTCAAGCAGGGCGAGAAGTCTATCCGCTTCTGTCTTGTAGGTGGAAAATGAGTGT
The DNA here is from genome assembly GCA_017617125.1 of Bacteroidales bacterium. Classification (GTDB taxonomy): domain Bacteria; phylum Bacteroidota; class Bacteroidia; order Bacteroidales; family ML635J-15; genus Bact-19. The sequence goes on along the minus strand of JAFZWY010000013.1, from coordinate 15,531 downwards.
CTTCTGGGTTCCCGCAGACCAGTTGCCTGCTCTTGCTGTTCGCGCTGACTGGAAGTCAGCTGACCCAGAAGGGACAACGTTTCTTTCCACTCTTCGACAACTTCCTTCGGAACAGAATCGTATAGACGGAATGTGATCATCTGGTACTGCTTGTTCTCGATGTGAGGGAGGTAGCCCCTGCAATGGTCGTGCAGCATTGTGTCCTTGTTATCCATTTCGCCTATCTCTCAAATTCTTCAAACGACTTATTTTTCTCAATTTCGTTTTCAATATCGTCGGGAAGGACGGAGAAAAAGTCCAGACCAGTGAGTTTTTCAACTTCATCGACTGACTTTGCGTAGGTGTCGAGCGGTTTGTTGCCAGCTTTGTTGGCAAAGACAAAACCGAGTGAACGCCAGCTACCGTCCCTGGACATCAGCACTACCTTGTAGAACGAATCGGGCACAGCGACATTGTTTGCTCCGACAGTTGTGTAATTTTTCTTCACGATAGGTCCGCACACCACATATACCTTTTCGTTCTTTATCGCCCAGTCGCGCACCTGCTCTTCGAGTTCCTTCCAGTCGCCAGCGTTGAGGTTGTGGTCTTGCGGGCAGATGTTGGTGGTGTAGAAACTTTCTTCCATTGCCTTATCGTCCCATTTCATATCACCGGCGGGAGCCATGTGACCGCGGTCGTAGCCCGAACCTTTGTAGTCGTCGGTTGTTGAGCAGCGGCCAGTGATGTCGGGGTCGGGGATAAACTTGTCGGCTCGCGAAGCCTGTCCGACGACTTCTTCGTCGGTAAGTTCGTAGGCCACCCAGTTGGGAATGAGCCAGGTAGTGTTGTAACTCACGGTGTATCCCTTGTGCTCGACAACCTGTTCCTTGAGTTTCTTTTTCGACTGTGGAATTTCAAGTTTCTCGTAATATGGGACTTGGCTCGAGTCTGGTGAAAAATGTTCATTGTAATAATCTCTGGCTTTGTCGAAGACTATGTTCAGACCTTCTTCCAATTTCTCAACGCCCTTGTCTATTGCCTTTTCAATGATTTTTTCTTCGACTTTCTCGGCGGCGTGATTTGTGCAGCTAATTAGGCATATTGCAGCAGCAATTGCAAAAATATAAGTTGATTTTGATACGAATCCTTTCATTTTTGTTAGTGTAAATGTTTGCTGCAAATTTAGGATTTTTTGAGGAAATACGAGCATTATGGTATCGCCAACACTCCGCAGCACGAATCTTTTTTTGCACCAGTAATGGATGAGAGACAGTTGTTTTTGCCACAGATACGCAGAAGTCCGAGGAAGGCAAAGATTATTGCTTCCTTGTAGTTTATTGTGGTGTCGTCGGGAATGATGATTTCGGAGTTGCAGTTTTTCTTGATGTTGCCGATGAGGAATTTGTTGTAGGCACCGCCGCCAGTTACCAGTACTTTGCCGCATTTGTCTATTGCTTTGCCAATTTCGGTGCCAATGTGGACAGACAAGGTATTGAGTATGTCGGGGACGGATTTTGTCTGATATTTAGCGAGGATTGGCTTCATTTCCTTCTCAACCCATTCGCGCCCGAGCGATTTCGGCGGTTTCTGGCGGTAGTATCTTATTGCCGAAAGTTTCTTCAGAAGTGTCGGTATGGTTTTGCCCGAGGCTGCAATGTCGCCGTTGGCATCGTAGTTTTTGCCGAGTTTGCGGGCGTACTCGTTCATTATGATGTTGACGGGCGAAATGTCGAAGGCAATCCGTTCGCCCTGCTTGTTGCGCATCGAGATGTTTGAGAATCCGCCGAGGTTGAGGCAGGCATCGTACTCGCCGAACAGGAGTTCGTCGCCAATAGGCACAAGCGGTGCGCCTTGACCGCCGAGAGCCACATCGCCACTGCGGAAATCGTAGATTGTGGGCAGATTTGTTTTCTTGGCGATGACATTTCCGTCGCCAATCTGCATTGTGTAGCCTTCCTGCGGATTGTGGAAAACGGTGTGTCCGTGCGATGCAACGAAATCGATTTGATTGGAAATGTCCTTGCGGAAATCGTTTATAGCGTTTGCCGACAAATTGCCGAACCACACATCGGCGCGTTTCAGGTCTTCTGCCGAAAGCGTGTGCAGCGAAAGCATCTTCGCCTTTGTCTGACTGTCGTATTCGAAGGTTTTTGCCTTTATCGGCGTGTATTTCCAGTTGTAGTCGCTGCCTTCGAATTTGCACAAGACTACATCAAGTCCATCAGCCGATGTGCCCGACATTAAACCGATTATGTTATAAGATTCCATTCCTGCCTAAATTTTAGACTACAAAAGTAAACATTTTTGGTGGATGATTGCACAGCCGAGCAGTTTTTGCTTTGCCCCATTTGGCATTAAGGGCCTTAATGACATTAGCGGCCCTAGCGCCAATGGGGGGCAAAACTGCTATTACCAGCATTCTCAAGCAGGAATGGTGTGGTTCGGTGGCTTGCGATTTATTGTCTGGAATAAAAATTCTCAATATCCTTAAATAAAATTTTTTGCTTTGATAAAATTTATTATCTTCGCACCCGATAAAAATTTGTTTATATGGAAAGGATAATTGTCCCTATAGATTTCTCCGAGGAATCAATGAAAGGTTTGGAACTGGCTATAATTTATGCCAACAAGTTCTTCTGCGACATACAGATGGTTCATGTTCAGTCGAAAAAGCACGGCCGTCTGCAGATTCATTTCGAAAACCAGTACAATTCGATTGTCGAGAATTTCGAAGAATTGATTACCGAATATAAGCCGAAACTTAATTCGGTTAGCAGGCTTACCTATATAATTAAAAATGGTAGCGTACACGAAGAAGTTGTAAATCAGGCAAACGCTTTCGACGATTCGATGATTATATGCTCGACAAACGGTACTTCCGGCTTGAGCGACTACATTCTGGGTAGTAACGCATACCGTATCATACAGAGCACTACAAAGCCTGTAATTTCGGTTTACTCCGACAAGTACATCGGCGATGTTAAGCGCATAGTTCTTCCGCTTGACATTACAAAGGAAACCCGCGAGAAAGTTCCGCTGGTAGCAACTATCGCTAAGGCTTTCGGTGCTGAAGTTCATATCGTCAAGGTTGCATCGTCCGACAGCGAAGGCATAAAGAACAAGCTTGAAATTTATGCAGCAACAGTTCGCAAGTACTTCGACCAGGAAGGCGTTAACTATCAGACTTCCTACCTTATCGGCGACAATATCACCGACATTACCATCGAGTATGCAAAGACCATCGATGCCGACCTCATTGCAATAATGACCGAGCAGACAACTGCATTCTCGAACCTAATTCTCGGTTCGTACGCATACCAGATGCTTAACACTTCGCCAATTCCGGTGCTTAGTGTTACTCCGAAAAATCTTTATCTTGCTTCGTACAAGGTTACAGGCGGAAACTAAAAGAGATTTACGAAGTACGATTTACGATTTTAGATTGTAAATCGTTTCCAAAACAATACTTTAGGAGGCAATAGCCTCCTTTTTTTTGTTTTCTATACAATAATTTGCAATATGCTCCGTTATAATGAAAAATGCTTATGAGAGGGACGTTTCTTTTAACGATTATGATGCTCGTATCGGCATTCGTGTTTGCTCAGAATGGCAAGGCAAGCAAATATCTGGTTTACAAAGAAGTTTTGCCCAATGGCGATGTTTATTATCTTCATGTTCTCGTTGGTGAAAATCTTGCGCTGACATGTTCTGATTTGAAAATTCCTAATACCATTCCGTTTCTGAGTTGCGATTTGGTAAGTCGTAAACCTGCAGGCTACAAGATGCTTGATGTTGTTGATAGAGATGAAATATATGTTGCCGATGTAACTTCTAGGAAATTTAACAAGTTAAGCAAGAAGACTATAATTGATAGTTATAGGCCCGATTCCGCTTTTGTAGCGGTATTCAAGAAGATTGCGGCAGAACGGAATTACTCCGATACGATTTTATTGGACGAGCCTGTCATGATGAAGTTTACGCCCAACATTGGCACGGAACGGATTGGCGACTATGACTGCATAGTAGGTATGATGCAGGTAAGTGAATCGTATAGCTGGAAGATTTGGTACACAAGGTCTATGAATTACAACTGGGTGTTCAATGATGTATTCTGGCTCGTGCCTGGTACTGTTGTTCGTGCCGAAGATTCTGGCAATCTGGTTTATGAATTGGAAAAGGTTGAGGATTCCGATTTTGTGTTGCAGGAGAATACAGAGTCAGTCCGTGAGGCAATGCGTATGTTTTTCAATCGCTAAGGTCAATTTATAAGTTTTTCATTATAACAGAAGAGGCCACCGTGAGGTGGCTTTTTTATGTTGTAGTTAGGCGGTTGTTAATATTAATAGGTATTGTTAGTATTCCCATTTATATACAAAAAACTATAAAAAATAAATTTTGCAGTTTCGTCCCAATTTTTTATATTTGCCTTCGGTTTGGTTCGCCAAGCCTATATATATGATAAACGAAGCGTTATGCTCGTCTTGTAAGTGAAAACCTGAGAAATTTTCAACCGAGGCAAGAGAGTGTAAGTGTTCGCGCTTACGCGTGGACTGTTTACAATTTCTTCCTCATAGGTAATCTCAGGACCTTCACTTAAAGAAGTGGTATATCAGTGCCACGCTTCTTTTGTATATTTGCCTAGGAGGTGCTGGTGGGCAGAAGAAGTTGTGCCCGACACGGAGAAGGGATAGAAAAATGAAGAATTTGTTTTTGACAACAGAATTGATTATGGCAGTTGTGTTCATATGTTTAATGTGTTCATCGTGTGGTAATACAAAAAAGGATAATGACGCGACAAATGTTCTTAATGGACACGAGTTTGTAGATTTGGGATTGCCAAGTGGAATTAAATGGGCAACATGTAATGTAGGAGCTAGTTTTCCTGAAAATTACGGAGATTATTTTGCATGGGGAGAGAGCAAAACGAAGAGTACATATACAAAAATGAATTATAATTCATCGGAAAATGTGGATGCTGCTACCGTAAATTGGGGGAATGGTTGGCGAATACCGACAAAAGAAGAATATGAAGAATTGGTCAGTAAATGTTCTTGGGAATGGACGACTCAAAATGGTAAGAACGGTTACAAAATTATAGGACACAATGGTAATAGTATTTTTTTACCGGCATCAGGTGCTCGTCATGATGACGATTCCTTTTTTGCAGGAACAGGATTGTATGATCCAGGAGATAATGGAGGTTATTGGTCTAGTTCTACAAGCTCTGGTAAAGCTGTTTTTTTGAATTTTTTCCGAGCCAATGTTATTTATATTGACAATTCTAATCGCAGCATTGGAATGACTATTCGTCCTGTATGTTCTGGTGGTAGTATAGCAAGTTCTGTGCAAGAGAAAGAAGAAAAATCAAGAAAGAGTGAAGAAGAATTGAAGCAGGAAGCAGAAGATTATGTTTTAGCTTGCTATAAGAATAATTGTGAATATTATGATGAGTCTATAATTAATTATTCTGATGATTTAGAAAATGCTCGTAGAGGCTGGAGAAAAACAAATTCATATGATTGTGATGAAGCACAAAGTATTTTTTATGATAGAGCATACGATGATGGATGCGGATCGGTTATCAGTATTAAAAACTATAAATATAATATTGAAGATATAATATTAACAAGTGAAAATACTATTAAAGTTCTTGTAAGATATTCTTTTGATGTGTATGATGATTTCGAAGGAGGGTTTATTGAGACTGTTAAACACCAAGATGAGTTTACTCTTATAGAAGAGAATGGGGATTGGGTTATAGATGATTTAGTAAGAGATGGCGTTTCTTCCAAGTCTGCTTATAGAAGGAATGATACAAAGTTTGGCAGAGATAAATGCTAGTACAATAACATTTTCCAGGTCCATTGGGCTTGGAGTTGTGAGATGCCTTCTTGACACCCATTTCCAGTAATGATGGATGTATATATATAATGTTTAAGTGAGATTTTTTGAAATGAAAGTTTTTTTTGTCGTATTTGTTACTATTTGGGTTATGTCTCCTTTGTTTGCGCAAAAGTGGGTTGACATGGGAGTAAAATCGGATAATGGGCAGCCGTTATATTGGGCAGAAGGTGATTTGATAAAGGAAAACGGAAGTTTTAGAATAGGTGAACATACAGAAATAGGATCGGAGTTTTATTGGGGAGATCCCAATGGAGAAACAAATGCCGCTATTGGTTCCAATATTCCAGTTCATATTACCCAAAACAAAAAATATGATGTAGTGTCCGCTAATACAGAATTTCCCAACCGTATGCCATCAAGTCATGAATTCCAAAGGCTTCTTGACAATTGTGAAAAAAATTTTTTGAATATAAAGATAAAAGAAGGGAAACAATTGCCCATTGATCCAAACGATTATAACTGGATATATGGATTATGGTGTAAAACAAAGGATTTTAATGGCTCTATTTATAGCTATGCACAGGTTATGGCAGGAGGTGTTGAATATGGAATACAGCTATATAGTGACAATACATATACATACACGGGAGATCCTCTGTACTTATATGGGAATAATAGTAAAGGTAGTTCAGGTAAATTCAAAATAAACCCAAAGGATAGAACTATAAATTTTGTGAGTGGTAGACTTGAGGGCTATTATCTTGATATTTTATTGAATAATAGGTCTTTGAAATTCGGAGATTCCAACTTAAAAAAAACTAGTGGAACGTCTTTGTATCGTTATGAAGAAGATACCTATATGCTATATGCAATGTTGACAAGTAAAATAAACGGGAACGTTTTGTATTTTGCAATAGAGGAAAACAATGGAAACATAAAAGATATCGCTGATAAAAAAAATCCGTTTGCGTATTGGACGGGATCTGCAGACAATAATAATGGCAGTAAAGCATATGCGTACGACTATAATATTCAGATCAATAAGATTTCATCTATATATAGGGCCTCGTATTGTAAGGTTCGTCCTGTTCGTGATTATGCTCAACGGGATATAGGTGGTTATGATGCAAATTTCGGGATCGTGCAGTTCAAGTATTTGAATAAGGAATTTGACGGTTCAGAAATATATGTGGATGGCAAGAAAATACCTGAAAAATTAAGAAAAGGACTTAATATCATAGTTGGAGTTGGAAATCATAACATTGAAGTAAAAAGCCCTTCTAAATGGTATTTTGACCAAAAGAATAACATTTCTGTTTCGTATAGAGAATGTTCTAATATGAATGTTGATTTAGAAGCGAATTACGCTGATGTTAAGATTACGGCAGGAAGTAGTAATGACAGCATATACATAGGCAACAATTATCTTGGCATGGGAAAATGGGAAGGAAGATTGGTACCAGGAACTTATAATGTTGAATGCAGGCGGAAATATTATCATTCATATTTCTTTCAGATAAATGTTGATAAAAAGAGCAATATGGAATATACGGCACCTGTTTTAGAACAAAAAACACTTGCAATAAACGTAAATTCAAAGCCATATGGGGCAAACATATTTTATAATCAAGAATATGTAGGAACTACCCCTTTAAAATTGAGTAATATTTCTGCTGGCAGCTCTGGAACATTGGAAATTAGGAAAAAGAAAATGTCACGATACCAATGTGTCTTAAATTTGGGAGAGGATAAAATAAGAAAAGTGAAGGAAGTCGGTTTGCCTGACTATTGTATAGGAGAATCTAAATTGGTAAGACAAAGCGGTTTGGATATTGATATTAGATTGAAACGAATGCATAGAAGGATATTCGGATATAATGATGAATTTGCTTCTAAATTTTATTATGCAGATATATTAACTGGCAAAAATCTTTTTTTTGATTCTGATTTTATGATAGGTTTTAATTTGGGCGCGTATATATGGAGAAGTATCAATATAGAATGTGGGTTAAGGTTTTTTACGGACTTTTATTTTTTTGATAATTTTGGTTTTGCAATAAAAGCTGGATATGGGTTTATAATTAAAGGAGATTTTAGAATAACTCCGCAGATTGGATTTGATTGGTGTGGCATTTCTGGTGGAACTAGGATGGAATATGCTTTTAATAGAAATGTATCTGTGGGAATTTCTCCAACTTTTTTGTACATTTTTGGAGGAGAGGTGGGTTGCAGAGTTGATGCATTCTTGTCTTTTTTTATTTCAGAAGCAAGTGATTTAAGAATAGATAAGAAGGAATTTATTGATTCTAAAAATTATTGTTCGGGGAATATGCCGGCAAACAAAAGGAAATAATAACAATACTGAGTAGTAGTAATACCAAAAGTTTTGCATATCAAAATTTACAGCAGTCGTCAGCTATTCGTCTGCTGTTTTTGTTCGTTCACAATAAATGTAATGTTTGCGGTGTACGATATGGTGTTGTGTCGCTACAGCAAATTCTCCAAATTTCCGCAGAAGAACTCTTCCAATGGCATATGGTCGCCACCAACGACGAGGGAAAATTTAGGATGGAACATGTTTCCAAATATAGAAAGACCTGAGTTTTGTTGCCTTCTGCCACTTTTGACCTCTATTGCGACAATGCTTTCTCCACGAGTTATTACGAAGTCAACTTCTTCGTCGTTTTCTCGCCAGTAATATAGTTGATACTCAAGTTCTACAGCCTTGTCGAGCAAATAACTGCCAACAGCCGACTCAACCCAGCGACCCCACATTGCAGGATGGGTAAATGCTTTTTCGTATGTCATGCCATCGGTCATTACCGTAAGCAGGGCGTTGTTGTATACCTGCAATTTGGGTATCGACCTGTATTTGCGTGATTTGTCAACCGAATACTTTTGCAATCCAGTAATCAGCTTACTTTCACCAAGTACTTCCAGATAGTTGACGAGCGTAGTCGCGTTACCAGCATCTTGCAGCGAACCTAGCATCTTGTTGTACGACAGCAGTTCGCCAGAATAGCTACACCCCAAATGAAACAGTTGGTGCATAAGGGCTGGCTTATATATATAGGTTGTTAGCAAAACATCCTTTTCTATGGCTGGTGCAACAATCGAATCGCGCATATACCTGCGCCAGCGCTTCTCGTCGTTTGCATATACCGCGCTTCCGGGGTATCCTCCGAAATAGACGTATTTGTTGATGTCCCAACCGAAAGCATCATGCATTTCCTTGTACGACCAGTGTCCCAGCGGTATCGTCTCGAATCGTCCTGCAAGCGACTCTGTAAGCCCTTTTTTCAATAGCAAGCGAGAGGAGCCAAGCAATACGACTTTTATATTTAGGTTATTGCGAGTGTCTGCATCCCATTCTTTTTTTACCTGTTCGCTCCAGTTGTTTATCTTGTGTATTTCATCGAAAATAAGAAGGAATTCGCTAATACCACCGTAAGCTATCCTTGCGCGGGCTTCGCTCCACCTATCCGAAATCCATCCGTTGTCATCTGGATTAACAGCATCGGCATTGAAAAAGAGCGAAGGCATGGATATTTCTTCAAGCACTTGTTTTACCATTGTGGTCTTGCCCACTTGCCGAGGACCAGAGACGACCTGTATTGTGTGCCGATGTTCTTTGATTCTATCAATCAATATGTCACTTTGTTCTCGCCTGATCATAATCTTATTTTTATTTGCAGCAAAGTTAATAAAATCTCCGATTTGTTCCCCAAAAATCTACGATTTATTCTTAAAAAATCTCCGATTTGTCTCAAAAAAATCTGCGATTTGTGTTGTTGTTGCTCTTGTAATATATTTATTTACAACATGTTGTAGGATGTACTTTGCGTTATGTGTCACCATTGTGGATAGAATTATATGTCCGTTTATCTTTTCATTTTCACTCTTGTCGTTTCAGATTTATATTCCGAAACGCCTAAATGTCTGAATACATATATAGAACGGAAATACTATCTTAGCAGTTCGTCAACTATTCGGCTGCTGTTTTTTTGCAACAAAAAAAGCCACTCATTCGAGTGGCTTTTTTATTGAAATTGTTTTGAATTACATCTTTACAACTTCTGCCTTGCCCTTTTCGATAGCTTCCATGTTCAATGGAATAAGCTTGTGGGCGCGTTCTGGAAGAGAGTGTCTCAAACCTTCTTCAACATAACGGTTGTCAACGATAGGTCTAACCTTGAGGAAAGCACCGAGGACAATCATGTTGAAAACCTTCTGGTTACCCATGTCGGATGCTAGCTGTGCAGCTTCAATCTTGTAGATGTTGATGTCCTTGCGGGTTGGCATCTTAGTGATTCCGTTCGGGTCGAAAATCAAAGTTCCGCCAGGTTTTACTGTGCTTTCGAACTTGTCCATCGACTGCTGGTTAAGAACGATAACCGTGTCGTACTGGGTGAGGATAGGAGAGCTTACTCTTTCGTCGCTGATGATAACGGTAACGTTTGATGTTCCGCCTCTCATTTCTGGTCCGTACGAAGGCATCCAAGCGATTTCCTGTCCCTGCATAAGTCCAGAGTATGCCAAAATCTTACCCATAGAGAGGACACCCTGTCCGCCGAATCCTGCTATAATTATTTCTTCTGTCATGATCTTTGAATTTTTAGTAGTCTAACTTCCTGTTTCTTAAGCTGATTTTACCTTCCTGAAGTTCCCATTCAACCTTGATATCGCCGAGCGGATACTCCTTGAAAGTGTTTTCTTCCATCCACTTGTTTGCGTCAACTGCTGTCATCTTCCAGTTGGAGTTGCAGTTCGAAACTATTTCAACGAACGAAAGTCCACCCTTGCCGTCCTTCTGGTTTTCGAAAGCCTTGCGGATAGCAGCCTTAGCCTTGCGAACGTTTGCCGGAGTGTGAACCGACTGACGAGTAACGAAGCGAACATTCGGCAACTGAGCGATAAGTTCGGTGATGTGCAGTGGGTAACCCATAGTGTTTACATCACGACCGCGTGGGCAGGTAACAGCCTTCATACCAGCAAGTGTAGTAGGAGCCATCTGACCGCCAGTCATACCGTAGATACCATTGTTTACGAATATGATGGTGATGTTTTCGCCTCTGTTGCAGCTGTGGATTGTTTCGGCAGTACCGATAGCAGCCAAGTCGCCGTCGCCCTGATAGGTGAATACGAACTTGTCGGGCATAACCCTCTTGATAGCAGTTGCGATGGCAGGTGCACGACCGTGAGCAGCTTCCTGCATGTCGATGTCGAGGTAGTTGTACATCAAAACCGAGCATCCTACTGGAGTGACACCGATGGTCTTGTCCTGAATTCCTAATTCTTCGATAACTTCAGCAACAAGGCGGTGGGTAGTTCCGTGTCCGCAACCTGGGCAGTAGTGCATCACGTTATCGGTCATTACCTTTGTTTTCTTGTAAACAAGGTTTTCTTCTTTGATTATATCGTTAATTGTTAATTCTGCCATGACTTATTCTCCTTTCATAAAATTCTTCATTGCGTCAACGATTTCTTCCGGAGTCGGAACAACGCCGCCAACACGACCATAGTGCTTAACTGGGCGCTTGCCGTTTACTGCGAGCATTACGTCTTCTACCATCTGTCCGGTGCTCATTTCGATAGTGAGGAATCCCTTTACTCTCTCTGCGAGACCAGCGATAATCTTCGACGGGTATGGGAACAAAGTGATAGGACGAACCAAACCTACCTTGTATCCTTCCTTGCGCAGAAGATCCATTGACTTCATGCAGAGACGTGATGATGTTCCGTATGCTACGAATACGTAGTCGGCATCGTCGCAGTTGATGCATTCGCATCTTACTTCCTTTTCGCGGATAGTGTCGTACTTCTTTACGAGCTTGCGGTTGAATTCTTCCTGACGTGAAGCTACAAGGTCGAGTGAAGTTATGATGTTGCGTTCGCGGTTAGCGGTCTTGCCGGTAGTAGCCCACGGGCACTGCTTGATAACTTCTTCCATTGTTCTTCTTACTCTCTGAGGACCAATTTCAACCTTTTCCATCATCTGACCGATGATACCGTCGGAAAGAATCAATACAGGGTTGCGGTACTTGAAAGCGAGGTCGAAACCAATCTGTACGAAGTCGTACATTTCCTGAACTGATGCAGGTGCAAGAACGATAAGTCTGTAGTCGCCGTGTCCACCGCCCTTGGTCGACTGGAAATAGTCGGACTGTGAAGGCTGGATAGTACCAAGGCCTGGTCCACCTCTAACTACGTTAAGTACCAAGCAGGGCAATTCTGCACCAGCGATGTATGAAAGACCTTCCTGCTTCAAGCTGAAGCCCGGGCTTGACGAAGATGTCATTGCAGCCATACCACATGCTGCGGCACCATATACCATATTGATTGCAGCGACTTCGCTTTCTGCCTGCAATACAACCATACCAGTTCTCTCAATTGGGTTTTGCTCCATGAAATATTCGATTACTTCCGATTGCGGAGTAATAGGATATCCGAAATAAGCGTCTGCCCCGTAACGAATAGCAGCTTCTGCTATAGCTTCGTTACCTTTCATTAACTTTAATTCCTTTTCCATTTAGCTAATTTTTTGAGATTAATTAGTCCACCTTTACCTTATAGACAGAAATTACTCCATCGGGACATACAATAGCACAGCTTGCACAGCCAATGCACTTTTCGGGGTCTTTCATGTAGCAGTAGTTGTACCCCTTACCATTCACTTCTTTTGCCAGATCAAGGACACCCATAGGACAAGCACCCAAGCAAACGCTGCAGCCCTTGCACTTTTCGGTGTCAACTTTAACGGCTCCTCTGATTTTTGCCATAATATTATTAAGTTTGTTTTGTTAAAAATTTTCCCAAAGGTACGACTTTTATTTTTATGGTGCAAATGTTTAAAAGCACTTTTTTTGAACAAATGAACAATCTTTTTGTAAGTCGTTGTATTTGGTGCGGTTTGCACAATCGTTGCAGTTAAAAAATGTGCAAAGTTATTAGATAGGTGTTTGGGTTGTTGAAACGCATGGTAAAATATCTCAAAAATTGGCTCTTTTCATGTTTTTGCGAATTTTTCGCCTCTCTACGACAAAATATGTCGTAAGTTTTGGGCTGTTTTTATCCTAAAAAATGCCCGGAAATGCCTGTTTTTACCATTCTTGAAAAATATTATATGTTACTTGGTTATTTTTGATATTAAAAAATAATCAAAATATTATAAATACAAATTTTCACATTTCAAAAACAGACAAAAATAGGCGTTTTAGCCTTCAAAATGCCTTCCGTTGTCCAGTTTTAAATTTCAAAAACGTATTGAATAGGGATACATTTTGTTTTTAGAAATGAAAAAAGAAATAAAATTTTCCCACCTGCATGTTCACTCCATTTATTCGGAGATTGATGCAATTTGTAAGCCGGACGAATTGATTCGGCGTAGCGTAGAACTTGGTATGAATGCAATTGCCATTACCGACCACGGCAGTATGAAGGCCGTTATGGAGATGGCAAAATTTGTCCAAAAGCAAAAGGAACGAGGTTGCATTGATGCTTCATTCAAGTTTATTCCTGGTACCGAGGCGTACATAGTTGAAGATTTGGAGACCGCGTACGACAATAGTTCGGTTCGCCATTTGGTTTTGCTGGCGAAGTCTGAAGTCGGTTACAGAAACTTGTGCCGACTGAGTTCGCTCGGTTATCTCGAAGGCTTCAATCGCATTCCACGCATCGACCACAAAATGCTTGAAAAGTATCACGAGGGCATAATCGCTTGTTCCGCTTGTCTTGGAGGCGAAATACCACGCCTTATAGCCGATGGCAAGGAAGATGAAGCCGAGAAAGTTCTGTTGTGGTATATGAATCTGTTTGGTGATGATTTCTACATCGAGATGCAACGCCATGTAAGCGACACTGAAATTTATCGCACACAGCAGCATGTAAACGAGGTTCTTTTGAGGTTGGCGAACAGGCACGGTGCTAATATTATTGCAACCAACGATGTGCATTTCATTAACGCCGAAGATGCAGAAGCCCAAGATGAATTTATGTGTCTGTCGCGAAAGTACAAGAAGTTGCGTTCCGATGTCCACTATACTGGTCAGGAATATTTAAAGTCGCCAGAGGAAATGGAAGAATTGTTTTCCGACATTCCCGAAGCAATATACAATGTTCAGGAAATTGTGGACAAGGTTAATGTGGACATTCTTTCCTTACACGATAGTTCCCTTGTAGCGCCTGTTCCCAAAGATTTTGAAAACAGCAAGGAATATTTGAAATTCTTAGTGATGCAAGGTGCTATGGCTCGTTACGGAAAAACAATTCCTTCCGAAGTGCTCAACCGCATCGAAGAAGAAATGAGGTATTTGACGGAAAACAAAAATTTCGCCGACTACCTGTTGCTTATCTATGACATTTACAAGTCAATAAGAACTGAACTTGGTTTGCAGGTAATTGGGCTGGGATTCATGAGTGGTTCTATTGTTTGCTACTGCTTGCACTTAACCGATGTTGACCCGATAAAATATGGTCTTACGAATTTGTTGTTTTACAAGGATGCACCCCACTTGCCTATTGCTTTGGAAATTGGGATTGATGACATTGGAAAGGTTCGTAGATACCTTGCGGAAAAGTTCGGGAGTGAAAATTTGATTGGAGCAGTTTCTTTTGTGCCGTGGAAAGAAAACTCATTGAAAAACAATGGTATAAATAATATTGCAATTTTGGATGGAACAATAAGGCAAGACTGGGTTTCGTATGGCGGTGTGCTGATTCATGCAAATGTGCTGATTTGTGCAAACGATATGATGTCGAAACTGCCTTTGTGCCGTGTGGACGATAATATTGTTTCGCAGTACAAGATGAAAGAAATAGATTGCTCCGAAGTTTGTGCCATTGGAATATATGGAATATATGATTTGTCGAGAATCGGTGAGATATTGAAGCAGATTAAAGACAAGAACGGTTACGACATACGCACCGAAGATATTCCAATGAACGACAAGTCCACATTTGACTTGATTTGCAGAGGCGATTATTTCTTGGCTGTCAACTGCATAGTGCCTTATCTAAAACAACTTAATAGGGTGACTTTTTGTGAATTTGTTGACTTGTGGGCTGTTGTAGGACTACCTCAATGGAAACAAATTGCAGAATACATTGCTGAGAAGAACAATCCGCAAAAAATGTATCCGTCTCCCGCTGTTGAAGCGATATTCAAACCTACTGGCGGAATCCTTATTTACCGCGAGCAGTTGTTCGGTTTGCTTATAGATGTGTTTGGATATACCAGAAAGATGGCACTTGATCTGTATGATGATATATTAGATTCAGTTGATGATTTGCAGAGCCATAAAGAAGAATTTGTCCGAAGAGGACTTGAGAGAGGTTTTAGTGTCGATAGCATTGATGAATTTTGGGATATGCTAAGACAATGGGAATGTTTGGCTCCGAAGTCGTCGGTATATGTAAGTAATTGTATGCTCGATTACCGATTGGCATACTTTAAGGCAAATTATTCTGAATTTTTTGTTGAAAATGAAAATGGTTATGAAAAGGAATGTAATTAAATTTTTATTGGTATTAGTGATTGCTTTGTTTGGCGTGCAGAGTGTTAGTGCGCAAGAAATTACAACAACACCCTACGAGGATCAATGTTTGTGGTTGGATGGAGAAACTGCGAAACGAATGGCAGATGTCTATAAGGAGTATGCAACGCCCGAGGAGCAGTTTGTGTTTGGTTTGATGCTGGCGAAATATTTGGAG
>JAFZWY010000012.1 GCA_017617125.1 Bacteroidales bacterium | reverse complement strand
TCCTAATTTTCCCATCTTCTCGACGGTTTCAATAGGAAATCTTTCTTCTTCGTCTATTTCTGCAGCCAAAGGTTTTACTTCGTTTTCTGCAAAACTTCTAATCATCTGCTGAAATAATACTTCTGTTTTTGATAATCCAAAGTCCATAATTATCTTTTGTTTTTATTAATTTACAGTTAATAAATTTAATTTTTTAAACGGTCGTAAAATTAGTATTTATTTTTGAAAAAGAGGCATACTTATATTAAATATTTTTATGCACAATGTTAATTTGCTGAGAATAAATGGATAATCTATTATTCGGTTGTCGGAATGGTAAAAAAAACTTGACTGCGCTTTCTGTCCATTTCATTTGGCGTGAACGCTTGCTTATAAGTTGCCATATCTATGCCTTTTTGTTGAGTTGTGGTAACTTTTGAGTGTTTATAAATTGCCATAACTATGTATTTATATTGAGATATGGCAACTTTTGTTGTTTTATAAGTTGCCATAAGTCGGTAATTATTGTTGTTTATGGCAAGTTTTATTTTGTTATATTTTACCATAACTGAACAAAATTTTCATTTGTGGATACTTTTGTAAATAATAATTATTACCTTTGCATCGTATTTCAAAAATGTCATCCGATGAAAAAAATAATTGCAAGAGATAAGGAAGTCAGTCGGTTGGAAGAACTTTACAATTCGAAACGACCAGAGTTTGTCATTGTTTACGGACGCAGACGCATAGGGAAGACCTTTCTTGTAAATCAGGTGTTCGAAAAGCGGTTTACTTTTTCGTTTGTCGGAGCGAAAAAAGAGTCGCAGAAAGTTCAGTTGAAGCGTTTCGCTGCACAGTTGCAAAGGTATGGAAGTTCAACCTTCACGCCGGCACTCGAAACTTGGGAAGATGCCTTCGACGAGTTGCGACGCCTAATCGAAAGCAAGCCGAAAAAGCAACGTAAGGTGATATTTCTTGACGAAATGCCGTGGATTGACACTCCGCGAAGCCGTTTTTTGTCGGCATTGGAATATTTTTGGAATGCATGGGCTGCGCAACGTAGCGACATTATGTTTATAGCTTGCGGCTCTGCCACTTCGTGGATGGTAAACCGAATTTTGCGGAATAGGGGCGGACTGCACAACCGCTTTACGGCGCAGATTTATCTTCGCCCGTTCAATCTTAACGAGTGCGAGGAATTTCTGCATTCTTCGGGTTGCAACTGGGACAGATACACCATACTTCAGAGCTATATGACATTTGGCGGCGTACCTTACTATTTAAGCCAGTTGAATTCGAAGGAAAGTCTTGCGCAGAACATTGATAGGCTGTTCTTTGCGAAAAATGCGCCTATGAAACTCGAATTCGGTGAACTTTTCAGCGCGTTGTTTCCTCACGCCGACAAGTATGTGGATGTTATGAAGGCTTTGTCGCAGAAACGAGGTGGCATGATGAGGTCGGAAATTATTGCTAGCACTGGAATTTCGGGCGGCGGACTTTCGAAAATCCTTGACAATCTGGAACGCTGCGACTTCATAACCATATATTCGCGCTATAAAAGTTCTGTCAGAAATTCGCTTTACCGTATATGCGATCCTTATACCTTGTTCTATTTCAAGTTCGTGCATTCGGGCAACCGAAAAGATGTCCATTTCTGGTCGAACAACTTGACTTCGCAGTCGGTGGTCGCATGGCAGGGTTTCAGTTTCGAGACTATATGCATTGAGCATCTTGACCAGATAAAGAGAAAACTTGGAATCAGTGGTATCGGCACAAACTCGTGTACTTGGCGCAAGGTCGGCACAAAGGTGGAGCAGGGGACACAAATCGATCTTCTCATCGAGCGTGCCGACAGGGTGATTAATATATGCGAGATGAAATTTTCCGATTCTGCATACAATATTACCAAGGATTACGAGAATAAACTTCGGACAAAACTTTCAGTTTTCCGCGAAGAAACACGCACTACAAAATCAATTCTATTGACAATGGTTACAACCTACGGAATTACTATGGGTATCCATTCGGGAATTGTTGCTAATGAAGTGTGTATGAGCGATTTGTTTGAAAAAGCATATTAATAGTCATTGCTATTTTATTGCATTATAAGTTGCCATATCTATATTATTTTGTTGAGTTATGGCAACTTTTGATTGTTTATAAGTTGCCATAAGTGTGTGTTGTTTATGAGTTGTGGCAACTTAAAACCATCTTTGATAAGAAAGAAGCTGGATTAAAAGTTATTGGTGTCACTATATTGTCATTCCGGAAAGTAGAACGAACAGCAAAAGGAACGTTGCTTGTGAGTTCACTTATCCGGAACTCTCTCACGAAACGAAGTGAGTAATCTGTTGACGGATAATCATCTAACAGATTACGGATAGCAGTCTTCACAACGCTCCCCGTGCCGTATCGCGTGTTACGACTAGCTTCCGTACCTTTAGCTCACGCAGCGAAGCAAGTAAATGACAGGCTTCCTTTGTTGATTGGCACATAAGTGCTTGATAATATTATAGATATGTACAATGCATAAATTTTAGCAGACGGAAATATTAAAACTAGATTTTATATATTTGCATTTTCAAACATTATTACTGATTTTGGCAAACAAAACTATATGGCTTTCATTTCTTCTATAAATAACAAATCCTTGGTTGGAATTGCCTGGCATATTGCTAGTTGTCTGTTGCTTGCAATGACAATAAATCTCTCATCGTGCGCTCAGCAACCTACGCAAGAATCCACACAAGAACCCATGCAAGAAACAGCGCAGTCAACCGATATGAATAATCCACCCAAAATTGTAGGTATTGTTGATGGTTGCAAATCTTGCAAGGATTACGAGGAATGGTTATCTGAACATGGAGTGGACTACAGGATTGTTACTTCTCCAGCCGAAGCGGATAGTTGCGCCTTAATACTTTTCTGCGGTGGCCCTGACTTGGGAATAGCACCCGAGCGCGATAAGTTGGATTCGCTGGTTTTTAATGAATGTAAGAGCAAAAATATTCCGATTTTTGGGATATGCCGTGGGATGCAGATAGTTTGCCATTTTATGGGTTCGGAATTGATTGAAGATTTGGGCGAATTGAATCAAAAGCACCAAAAGACATCAGATTGGAAAAGTCGATTCCATACTTTGATATTGAGCAATGGCGAGCAGTGGCGTGTAAATTCGCGGCATCATCAGGCGGTAAAGGATGTTCCGTTTGAGTGTTCGCTTACTGGCAAATCGCCCGAAGGCATCTGGGAACTGCTTGTTGCTGCCGATAGCAGTATGATGCTTGTGCAATGCCACCCCGAGAGGTCGGAAATGCGTGGAACTGAGGTTGAGCAGGCGAGTATCAATTACATTAAAAGCAAGTTGGAATAAGTAGCCAATATTGATTTGGCAACTTTTACGCATTACAAATGCTTATATCCATACGCGGTGGATTATAAATCCACCGCGACATTACAAATCCACCGCGACAAATGACGCCCGTTTTTGTTGAGACGCAAAATTTTGCGTCTGTACTATTGGGAGAGGGGTGATATATTAACGGATTGATGGAAAATGTGTAGGGGCGGGTTTCAAACCTGCCCCTACACATGTATATTTTTTGTTTTTTTTACCAATTCTTTTCCAGCGGCCGTTTTTGTGCCTGCTGTGCCTTCTGGACCTTGTCTTGGGTTTCTTTTTCCTTTTGGCTTAGCGATTCCAGGTAGCGTTCCATTTCTTCGCGCGACATGTTCTGGTCGTTGTTCTGCTGCTGTTGCTGTTGGTCTTGTTTGTCCTGGTTATCCTTGTTTTGGTCTTGATTTTGTTGCTGGTCTTTGTTTTGATCCTGATTCTGCTGTTGCTGCTGGTTGTTGTCGCCGTTCTGCTGTTGATTTTGCTGCTGTTGCTGCATAATCTTGGTGGCGACTGCCATATTGTGACGGCTGCGGTCGTGGGTGGGGTCGAGCTTCAGTGCGTTGCGGTACGACTCTACGCTTTCCTTGTACTTGTTGGCCTGCATATAGGTGTTGCCAAGGTTGTAGTAGGCTTCGGCCTTCTGCTTGTCGGTAAGGTCGGTGCGCAGATATTCGTTGTAGGCGTTAACCGACTTCTCGAACTGGTCGTTGCGGTAGTTGGCTGCGCCCGAATTGCCATATACGCTGACCTCGGCTGGATTGGTCTTCAATGCTTGGTCGTATTGAGCCGCCGCCTTTCCGTATTCGGCATTTTCGTAGGCCTTGTTGCCCTTGCGTATTTGTGCGCGTTCTTCCTGTGCGAAGGAGGTAGCGGCTGCAAGGAAAAGTATTATGATTGTTGAAGCTATTGTTTTCATGGGTAGCGTTTGGGAGTGAGACGCAAAATTTTGCGTCTTTACATTGGTGGATGTTTTATGCATTGTTTTCATTATTCTCCTCCTTTTTGAACAACTTTATCTTGCTTAGAAGCGGATTCTTGCGTTCGACTAGGAATACCTCAAGAACGAGTAGAAGCAGTGCTGCAAATACGAAATACTGGAACCTTTCATCGTACTCGGAGTATATCTGCTTTGTTGTTTCGCTTTGCTGTAGGCTGTTGAGTTCGTTGAGTATCGCATCGGACGAACTTGAGCTGTTGGATGCACGGACATATATTCCGCCTGTAATCTTGGCAATTTCTACAAGCGTCTGCTCGTCTAGTTTTGTCATAACGGTGTTGCCGTTGTTGTCCTTCATATAACCGCTTCCTTTTTTGTTGGGAATGGGCACACCGCTTGGCGAACCGAAACCGACTGTCATAACGATTATTCCTTGTTCCTTGAGCGATTTTGCCACCTCGATAGCATCTTCCTCGTGGTTTTCGCCATCGGTCATAAGGATAATGACTTTCGATGCATCCTCGTTGCTTGAGAACGAGCGTGCTGCAAGTGTCATTGCTTTTGCGATGTCGGTTCCCTGCACGGCAATGTCATCTGTGCTTGTTGACGACAGGTAAAGTCTTGCCGAGCGCACATCGGTGGTAATTGGCATCTGCACGAAAGCATCTCCTGCGAAAATTACCATTCCAAGACGGTTGCCGTTGAGTTTGCCGAGAATCCTTTCGATGAACATCTTGGCGTTGCCCAGTCGGTTTGGCTTCACATCTTCGGCAAGCATGGAGTTTGAAACATCGAGTGCGGTTACAATTTCGACACCTTTTAGCGTTACTTCGCTCAGTTTTGAGCCGAATTGCGGACGGGCAAGTCCGATTATTATGCATGCAATTGCAAGGCAAACAAATGTCAGTTTGGCGATTTTTCTGCCGAGACTGGCTTCGGGAATAAGCAGCTTTACAAGGTTGGCATCGCCGACTTTTTTAAGCCTTCTGCGCCTTATTATTTCGGCTGCGGCAAACAGTATCGCCAATGCTGCTATCACGAGCAGCAACCATAAATATTGTGGATTCTGAAACCTGAACATAGCTTAAAAAGTGTTTTTTAATACCGTTAATCCTAAAATTTGTTCGATGAGCAGAAGTATGAACGCCCAAGCAAGTATTGGCATGTATTCTTCGCGTGGCTTCGAGAACGACCTTACATCGAGCTGTGTCTTTTCGAGTTTATCAATTTCGGCGTAAATGTTGCGTAAGCTTTCGTTGTCTGTGGCGCGGAAATATTTTCCGTCTGTCATTTCGGCAATCTGCGTGAGCGTTTCCTCATCTATCTTTACATCAATGTCTTGATATACAGTTGTTCCGAATGCAGTCTTGAAGGGGTAGGGGGCTTTGCCGTTCTTGCCGATGCCGATGGTATAGACGCGGATTCCGAATTCCTTTGCAAATTCTGCTGCCGTGGTTGGCGAAATGCTTCCCATATTGTTTTCACCGTCGGTGAGCAGGATGATGACCTTGCTTACGGCCTTGCTGTCGCGCAGACGGTTTACTGCGGTTGCAAGACCAAGTCCGATGGCAGTTCCGTCGTCGATAAGTCCGCTCTTGATGCTGCCGAAAAGGTTGAGCAGCACGGCGTGGTCGATTGTAAGCGGGCATTGCGTGTAGCTTTCACCGGCAAACACCACCAGACCGATGTTGTCATCGGGACGCGACGAAACGAACTCCATACCGATGTTCTTTGCCGCTTCGATGCGGTTAGGACGAAAATCCTCTGCCAGCATACTGCCGCTTATGTCAAGTGCAATGGCTATGTCGATGCCTTCGGTTTTCTGCTCCTCCCAGCTGTCGGTGCTTTGCGGACGGGCAATGACGACAATTATCAGAGCCACGCATGCCAGCCTTACGGCAAACAGCACGTGCCGCATTATGTATCTCCACGGCAGGCGTTTGCCCTGAAAAGCATCGAGCGAACTGACATTCATCGAGGCAACCGACTTCTTGCGGCGCCACACATACCATGCTATCATCGGTACCAGCACGGTAAGAAGCCATAAATATTCGGGATTTGCAAATTCAATGTTACTCATAGTTATGCCTCTTTGTCGTATGTTTTTTTGAGACTTCTGTTTTCTTTTTCAGCGTCGCATCCTCAGCCCCTGCGAAGTCCGTTAGTCAGGTTTTGTGAATAACGACAATGCAAAATTACAAAGTATTTTTAGTGGTGTGTCTTAAAGAATTATTAATGGGATGTTGGGAATGTATGAAAGGCAGACGACTGTTTATGGGTTTGGGCAAACAGGCTCAAAGGCTGACAGGCTTAAAGTCTTTTAAGCTGTTAGGCTGTTCGCGGTTTAGCCCAATCGTTTCTATGCCTTCGGCGTTTAACTTCGTTGAGGGCTACTTGTGCTGAGCACAGCCGAAGTACGCCGTTCTGTGGGCTTTGCCCGTTTCAAAGTTTCAAGTTTCTATGGCTACGCCGTTTCTGGTTTTCATTGTTTGCAACATTTATAAAAAAACGGAATGTCATTCTGAACTTGTTTCAGAATCTGATTCCGTTTTTTTTGTTTTGGTTTTCTATGGCTAAAGCCGTTTCAATGTTTTTGGTTGTTTGGGATGGTTCATTTGTAGGGTCGTTGCGCGCAACGACTCCCACAAATTTAATGTTGGGCATTTTTGAAATGGTTTAAAATTGCTTGCGCGAGCTAAAGGTTGGCTTTTAGCCTGCAAGCCTTTTAGCCTTTTTTGTTTAATGTGGTTTGAATTTGGATTTTCCTTTATGGAAAAAGTGACAAAATGGATATGTAAAATTATGGGAAAAGTGACAAAAATTTTTGTAATACAAAATAAATCAGCACTTTATGTAATGGAAGCGATTTTTTGAAAAATGCTTAATAAAAAGTAACCAGATTTGGTTATTTTTATTAACTTTGCCTCCGAAAAAAATGCCTATGTATGATGCATATTTGAAATACAACCACATTCCGTTGGGTGCCATTCTCGACAGAATCAGGACAAAGGAGCATTTATCGCAACGCGAGTTGGCTTTGCGTTCGGGTATTCCTTACCAGCGAATAAATGACTTCATTGCAAACCGCCGAAGGATTTCTCCCGAGAACTCTCTCCGCTTGGAAAAGGCGTTGGGCATTGATTTCCAGTGTTTTTTCTATCAAGCACAAACTAATTATGATATATATATTGCAACTAAACAACATTCGGAACAGCCATCTCCCGACAGATCAAAGTTTAGAAAAACATTGTTTTGGGACACCGATTTCGATGCTCTTGACTGGCAGCACAACAGCGAATGGATTATCCAAAGGGTATTCGACTATGGTAACGCAACGGAAATAAAGGAAGCAATACGATTTTACGGCAGAAAAAAGATTATTGATGTGCTTCGAAGCGTAAAAGACCCTTGGAATGAAAAAATCAGAAACATTAACATAAAAAAGTATCTGAAAGATGATATTAAGAACTAACATAGCATCGGCTACATTGCTTGATTGTTTACGGAAAATAATGGCAAATCCAGCATTTGATGATTTCTATCTTGTTGGAGGAACTGCACTTGCATTGCAAAGAGGTCATCGTATATCTGTTGACATAGATATGTTTACTGACTTGCAGTATGGGGAAATGAAGACTGGCGAAATCAAGAATGCTCTCAAGGATATGTTTCCGTATATTGAAAATATGGAGAGACTTGATGAGACTAGTTTGGTTTATTCATTGTTTGTCGGCAACAGTGCTGACGACTGCGTAAAACTTGACATTTGCTACGATGAAAAGCCGATTTTCCCATTGATTAATGTTGGTGGCATTAGAATGTTGTCCGAAAAGGACATCGCTGCAATGAAAATAAATGCTGCAGCACAAGACAGACAACGCAAAAAGGATTTCTGGGACATTCACGACTTGCTTGAAACCTACTCAATTGAAAATATGGTGGAGTTTGCGCTAAAAAGGTTTCCTTGGACGCTAACTTTAGACCAGATTATCAACGGATTCAAAAGGTTACCTATGCTTAACGATTACTCTGAAATCAAATGTTTGAAAGGCAAATACTGGGAGTTTGTAGTTGAAGATTTGATGGAGCAGATTCCAAAGTTGGAGGAAATGGTGGAAAAGCATTAGGAATGGTGATATTTAAGCGTGTTGGAGTACAAATACTAAACGACTTGCCGTAGTAAAAAAGAGTTTAAATCGTAGTATTCTTACGAAAATTTTGCAAAATTATTTTGGTATAAAGAAAATAATGTCTATTTTTGTAGTGAATTTACGAAATTGACATAAAAAGTATATCTATGATAAGAGATTTCTGGGTAAAGAATTACCTTTCCATTCGCGACAAGCAAGAATTGAGTTTCTTGGCTAAAGGTCCCTCGTCTGAACTTGTTACAGAAGTTGTTGATGGAGTGTTCTTGTATAAATTGGGTATCCTGTATGGTTCGAATGCTTCTGGTAAATCTAATATGTTGATTGCCTTAAATGAAGTGTTTCGCTTGTTGGTATTGCCGAAATCTGATGCAACGCAAAGGATAAGAGGTAGCATTCCATTTGCTCTCACAAAAAATGATCCCATAGAAATGCATGTTTCATTCTATGCCAATGGCATCAGGTACGATTATGATGTTAAGTTCAACGAGAAATACATTTTGAATGAAGTCTTAAACTATTATCCAAATAAGTCAAAGTCGTTGTTTTATGAGCG
>JAFZWY010000011.1 GCA_017617125.1 Bacteroidales bacterium | reverse complement strand
GCTGTAGCCGAGTGCGTGGATATATACAACCGTATGAGACCGCATTGCTCATGCGACTACAATACTCCTGAATTTATGCACAATCAGCGCGAAGTGAAAATGAAAACTTATAAAAAGGAAAATAAAAATACACTGTCGGATATCCGACAGTGTATTTAATTGTATCTTTGTCCCGTAAAAACCTGTAACGGTTATTTAGGACTAGTCATCTGTTGGCAATTATTTCTTACCTTTCATCAGCTCTACGAACGGGTTGAAATAGTTTTCACCCTTTTCGGTAACGCCTGCAAGACCTTTACCTCCGTTCTTCGGACGCTTGATGTTTGCAAAGATACCTTTTTCCAATGCTGTGAACAGACCTTCGTCAACCATGTGTTCGAGAAGCTTTGTCGCATTGTCGAGAACCTCGGCTGCACGCTTCCTGATGATGCCGTTTTCCTTGAATTCAACTTCTTCGCCGATGCTCTTCATATTGTTGAAGATGTATTTTGCATTTTCGATTGACAGGTAACGGTCGCTCATGAATGGCGTATGGATTGCTTCGGTCGGCATACCGAGAAGTTGCAGACCCTGGTGCGTCCATATACCTATTATGTTGAACAGAGCATCCTGGAGGTGACCACGGAAAATATTACCGGTCATAAACTTTGTAGGAGGCATGTATTTGAGCGGTGCCTTCGGGAAAATCTCGCGAATCATTTGTGCCTGGGCGAGTTCGTAGAGGAAACCGTTTTCTAGTTTCGGATCCATTTCGAATGCATGACCAAGACCTTGCTGTTCTTCTGGAAGGCCTGCCAACAGAGCGAGCTGCTCGTTGATAAGGTCGGAAGCAAGAACGGTGTGTGCTTCTTCGTATGCATCGGCAGTGGTAAGGTAGTTGTCCTCGCCAGTGTTGATGATAACGCCTGCAAAACCGTTAATTATTCTTGAGAAGTATTGGTCGATAAGGGTGCGCTGCATGTTGATGTCGCGGAAGAGGATTCCGTAGAGAGCATCGTTAAGCATAACGTCGAGACCTTCGAGTGCGCCCATTGCTGCGATTTCGGGCATACACAAGCCAGAGCAGTAGTTGCAAAGACGGATATAACGGCCGACTTCCTCGCCTACCTCGTCGAGAGCCTTACGCATAATGCGGAAGTTTTCCTGAGTAGCAAAGGTTCCACCAAAACCTTCGGTAGTAGCACCGTATGGTACGTAGTCGAGAAGGCTCTGTCCGGTAGTTCTGATAACTGCGATGATGTCGGCACCCTGACGTGCACCAGCCTGAGCCTGAACGACATCCTCGTATATATTACCGGTTGCAACAATTATATATAGGTAAGGCTTGCTACCTTCGCCAATGGTGTTGATGTAGTTTTCGCGGCGCAGACGGTTGCCTCTGATTTTTTCTATTGTCTTATTGATTGTCGGCTCGAGGGCTTTCTTGATTTCATCTATCGGGTGAATCGGAAGTTTAGAAATGTCAAGTTTGCCTTCGGAAATCTGTTCTGCAATTTCCTGTGCCGACAATTTGGTTTCAACCATTGCGTTGCCAATGTAGAACATGACACCCTGGTTCAAAACGCCTTTTGATTTAAGCTCTTCTACTACTACGTTTGGCAGAGGAACATCGTTGCTGTCTATACCGTCAATTCCGAGCAGACGGCACAAAGTTCTTTCTACAGCCACAGTGGTGTAGTTTTCAACGAAATCTTGTACTTGGTTGGCGATTTCTCTTGCTTTTCCTCTTGCGTATTCAACTTTTTGGAAGTCGAGACCTACTTTGCTGGTATTCATTGTTATATTTATTTCCGTTATATCGAATTAATTTGAATTTGCAAAATTACATAAAAAATCCGATTTCACGAGCAGTAAACAAAAAATATTGCTGTCTGTAACAATTACTTCAACTCCTTATTCACCACCTCGTATAACCCGTTGATAAATTCCCTATTGAATCCAAGGTTGTAGCGGTAGTGGGTTTTCTCGTAGAATTCGTCGTATTGCTCGAAAGGAACAAGGGCAAATTTCTTCATGTCGTAGTTGAGGTGGTTGACAATAAGATGATTGGTAAGGTCTCCAAATTCTACACCGTTGTCGGTTAGGCTAACCTTGAACTGAGACAAAAGTCCTACTTGATATGCATTGTCGAAAGTTTCCTGGCCCTTTGGTGTGCGGGCTATGTCGTCGTCCTGCGAAGCAAAGTTGCCAAGCGAATAGTAAACTAGAGTTTTGTGTTCGTTGCCGATATATTCTACGGGTTGCACCGAATGTGAGTGACTGCCATAGACAATATCTGCGCCATGTTCGTTGAGGAATTTTGCCATTTCCTTCTGCTCGCTGTTCGGCTCGAAGGTAAATTCTGTTCCCCAGTGCATCATCACGATTAGCACATCGACCTGCGGTCTAAGCGCTGACATTTCGTTGGCTACCAATGTTTTGTATTCGTCGGTAACTTTCCGTATCTCGAGGTTGCGGTACAATCCGACAAGATTTCTGTATTGCTGCGGGACAATTTGGTTTGTACTTAGAGTATACGCCAGAAATCCGAACTTTATGCCGTTTTTCTCGACTATTCTTGGAGTTTCCCTGTCTTGCTGGCTTCTATATGTTCCAACGGTTACAATGTCGGTGCCGTCGAAGAAGTCGAGAGTGGAGTTTATGCCTTCGAGGCCTCTGTCGAAAGTATGGTTGTTGGCGGTTGACAGTACCTGCATGTCGAGCGAAGCCACCAGTTCGCCAATGTAGCGCGGTGCGCAGAAATTGTAGTTGTCGCCGCTGACCTTCATGCCGTCGTTGCCAATTACGACTTCCATGTTGCCGACGGAAAGGTCATCGTCCTCAAAGTATTTTTTTACAAGTTTGAAATACGAATTCTTGTCGTAACCATTGTCAACTGCGGCGAAAAACGGTGCTTCGAACAGGAAATCGCCGACAAAAGTCAGTTTGGCTTCGCGTGGCTGTTGCTGAACCACCGAATCGGTGGTTTGCTTGTCGGAATTATTGTTTGCTTGTCCGTTCGAATTGCAACTGCACAATGTTGGTAACAATGCGATTGCAACATAGAATATGATTGTTTTCGCTTTCATTGCGATTTATCGTTTTCCTGCAATTCGGTTCAGACCATCAATTGCCGGCTCGTAGTTGGTTTCGAGTTTCAGTGCCTTGCGGTAGTCGGCTTCGGCAAGCGAGTATTGCTTGTTGAGTGCGTATGCATCGCCGCGCTTGGTAATTGTTTCGAAAGCAGTAGTGTCGCAGGCAATTGCGTTGGAGTAGTAGTTTATTGCAGTGTTGTATCTGTCGGGTTCGAGGCTTATGTTGGTGTACATGTCGCCCAAATCGCTGTATGCCATGAATGTCCAATACGATGCGCTGTCCATTTGTGCTGCTTCGATATAGGTGTCCTTTGCTTCCTCGTAGTGTCCGAAATTGCGAAGCGACCAGCCGTTCCAATATTTAATCTCCTGATTGTCGGGGAATTTGGACGTCGCAGTCTTAAAGTATTCAAGGGCAATAGAGTCGCCAAGTTCGGTAAGGCTTACACCGATGAGGTTGTATGCCTCCCAGTTTTCGGTGTCGTATTCAACGGCTTTTTTGAAAGCTGCCAAGGCATCGAGTTTCCACTTGTGTGTGTTGGCTGTGTCGGATTCTGTTTCCGATGCTTTGCGAAGGATTATGCCGCGTACAAAGTACGAATCGCCGTTTTGCAGGTTGTTGAGTTCGAGGAACTGTATTTCCTGCATGGCTTCTTGGAACATACCTACGTATAGGAAGATCTTTGCAAGGTCGATGTGTGCCTGCGGATACGACGGATAGCGGTTGATGCACTTGTTCAGCAATTCTTTTGCCTTTTCAGATCCGTTTGACTTGAGCATGTACAGACTTGCCAATTTGCAGTAGTATGGCGGTTTGGTGGAGTCGACCTTCATTGCGATTTCCAAGTCGTTTATGGCTTCGTCGAGGTCGCCATTAATGAATTGCAAGTCGGAGCGTTGTACAAAAAGCTCTGCATCGTGTGGATTTTGCCGAATCTTGTCCGAAAGCATTTGTATGCTATCGGACAAAGTTTTCGGTTCGTTTTGTTCTCCGTTGTCGCCTTTTCCGCCTTCCTTACATGAATATGCAAGAAGTGTAAAGGCAAGCAGCAGAGTTAGATAGATGTATCTTTTCATTATTTTGCTGAAATCTTTTCTCTGATTTTGTTTTCGATTTCCTCTTTCATTTCGGGATTATCCTCGATGAGCTGTTTTACAGTGTCGCGACCCTGTCCGAGCTTGGTTTCACCATAGCTGAACCAAGAACCGCTCTTCTTGATGATTTCAAGATCTACAGCCATATCGATGATTTCGCCAGTCTTCGAGATGCCCTCGCCGTAGAGAATGTCGAATTCTGCCTGCTTGAATGGCGGAGCAACCTTGTTCTTTACAACTTTTACCTTGGTGCGGTTTCCGATAACAGTGTCGCCGTCCTTGAGCTGACCTGTGCGGCGGATGTCGAGGCGGATGGATGCGTAGAACTTGAGAGCGTTACCACCGGTGGTTGTTTCGGGATTGCCGAACATAACACCGATTTTTTCACGCAACTGGTTGATGAAAATGCAGCAAGTCTGTGTTTTGTTGATAGTTGCTGTGAGTTTGCGCAATGCCTGTGACATCAATCGAGCCTGGAGACCCATTTTTGAGTCGCCCATTTCGCCTTCGATTTCGGCTTTTGGGGTAAGAGCTGCAACAGAGTCGATTACGATGATGTCGATAGCACCCGAGCGGATAAGGTTATCGGCAATTTCTAGAGCCTGCTCGCCGTTGTCGGGCTGCGAAATTATAAGGTTGTCGATGTCAACGCCAAGTTTTTCGGCATAGAAGCGGTCGAATGCGTGTTCGGCATCGATTATTGCTGCAATACCGCCGTTTTTCTGAGCTTCGGCTATAGCGTGAATAGCCAAGGTGGTCTTACCTGATGATTCGGGACCGTAGATTTCGATAACTCGTCCGCGCGGATAACCGCCAACGCCGAGAGCAGCGTCGAGAGCAATCGAACCTGACTTTATTACTGGCACATTTTCAACTACCTGTGCGCCAAGCATCATTATAGAACCTTTGCCGTAGTCCTTTTCTATTTTTCCCATTGCAAGCTGAACTGCTTTCAGCTTTTCTTTTCTGATTTCTTCTGGAGTTTCTGCCATATCTGTAATTTTTTTTGTTATTCTAATACTTTGGTTATCTGTTCTGTGTGATTTTTAGTGTCAACTTTTGTGAACACTTCGTCAATGATTCCGTTTTCGTTAACGACGAAAGTTGTGCGTATAATGCCGTAGTATTCGCGACCAGCCATTTTCTTCTTGTCCCATACGCCGAAAGCGATTACAATTTCCTTGTCGCTGTCGCTGATGAGATCGAACGGAAGTGAATTCTTCTCGATGAACTTTTTATGGCTAGCTACCGAGTCGGTGCTTACGCCGATAATAGTGTATCCGCGTTTCATCCAGAAGTTGTAGTTGTCGCGCAGGTTGCATGCTTCGGCGGTGCAGCCGGGGGTGCTGTCCTTGGGGTAGAAGTAGAGTATGTATTTCTTTCCAGCAAGCTGTTCGCTGCCAATAATTTCATCGTTTTGGTTCTTTCCGCTGAACGATGGCGCTTTATCGCCTTTTTTCAAAGTTATCATTGCCGTGTGTGTTAAAACTACAAAGTTAATTTCAATTTTTTGTCTTTGCGCTCGTTGTTGCAAAAACTTGTTAACAAATTTCGGAAAGGAACGAAACTGTCGTTAATTGGCAGTTTCGTTCCGTACAATGCATTATGCCACAGCGACTTCCTTTTGTTCGTTCTTCGACATGCAGACTATTTCGCTGGCGAGCACCTCGGTGACATATTTTTTCACTTTGTTCTGGTCTTCGTAGCTGTGGCTGGTGAGTTTTCCGCAAATCATGACTTCGTTGCCCTTGTGGCATGACGATTCGATTTTCTCTGCGAGTTTCCTCCATGCCACCACATTGTGCCACTGCGTGTTTGTCCGCGACTGTCCGTTGTCGGAGAACTGTTCGTTGATTGCGATTGAAAATCTTGCGAATTTTCCGCTTTTTGTGTCTCTTACTGTCGGCTCGCCACCCAAGCGACCGATCAACTGTACGTGATTTCTTGAATCCATAGTTTTAAAAATTTAAATTGTTAATATTTCGTGTTTTAATTTTTATTAATTTTGTGCTCGGTTTTCGATGATTGGCATCCGACACCTACTGTATTGTAGTTCTTGCGTCTTACAGGCTGTCCGAAAACCTTTTTTATTTCTTGTCTGAATAAAAACTTTTAAGAATATTCTTTTCTGTCCCAGTTGTTTTTAGACCAATTATTAAAGAGTAATCTCTTCCCATTTTTTTCATCGTATATGTTATTGTATTTTTGTCTGCAGTAATATTGCCCATACGTACAACATCTGGGAAACATAAAATTTCCATTGCCGTTACATGACCCAATGTATTGTTGTAATGCCTTTTCAAGATGTGTATCACACCATCGTCAGTTTTGTTAGTGTACATAGAGAATCGTATAGTATTACCGTACTTATCATCTATGCAAAAGTTGTACATTCCTCGTTTTCTGTACACAAAAGCATTATATATGCGCTTTTGTTCTTCGTTCAATTGAATGTCGCCAATTTCGTTGATAAAGTTCTGCGTTATTTTGTCCAGATCGTTTGCCATAACTTGATTTTTAAATTATTGTATATTTCGTGTTCAATTTTTTGTTACTTTTGCAGTCGATTTAGGTTTTGGAATTGGAGCCAACGCGTTAGCAAAACAGTCTGTTCCAGAACCTTTGTTTTTATCGGAATAATTATTTATATTTTTTGTTGGATTCTTAAATTCTTTCACTATTTTTGTAGCGAGATTCAAATCCAGATAGGTAGGCTCAGAGTGATTGATACCCTGAATATCTATCAACTTTTGGATCTTTTTTTTATTTATGTATAGTGCCTTGCCTTGTACTATCCAATTTATCCATTCGTGGTTGTCCTTGGGGAACAATCCTCTTATGTTTGATACAGAGATGAAATTGGCGTTGGGTGTGTTAAAGTGTACACCGACAAGAAAATTCTTATTCCTGTATTGTAGTTCTACTATCACATTTTGGGATTTGCTTTTGTCTCCATAGGAAAACACACCAATTGGATTTTGCAGTGCCACTACTAAATTCTTTACCGCCTCAATACGAAACGGATGATTTTTATCAACAGATTTCATGTTTAGTTGTCTTGCCGACAATTGTATAGGTTCGTATGGAAAACCAGTACTCTGCAAGATATTGCCGGGCATACCAAGTTCGTAGATGTATCCAGCCATCAAAGTGCCGTTAATCTGATCTTCGAGCCTTGCATTGAAAACTTCGTTTATAATGTGGTATTCATTGTTTTTCATACACCTAATTTTTATTTCTTGTTTTAATTATTTGTTGTTATCTTTGCAGTCGAAGTACCGCCGCCACGGACGGTAGGCTGGCTTCCATGTGCAATGCTGGCGGGTGTTGATGGCATGGTCGCCGATTTAATGTAAACCAGCTTACCACTTTTTCTGGCTATCATATTTTCTTCGGTTAGTTCTATGCCAAATATGTCTATCATTTTTTGCTACTAGTTAAAATTCTAATTGTTGTTTTTGTTTGCACTTGCATATTTTTGCAATACTTTTGCAATCTCTCCTTGAGGTTGCCGTGAAGTAACTATATTGTTATCATGGACGGGACTAGTCGCAACATCCGCTGGGAGATTTTTTTATTTCTCGTGTATATTGTTTTTCTTCTGCAATATTTTTATCCATTGTAAAGATTCCACCTAATAATGCTTTTTCTGTGGCAGCAATGATTTCTCGTACAACTATTAAAGGGTTACTATTATATTTTTCTTGTGTAATTTTAAATTCTTTATAATCTGAATCGCTTGGAATATGCGGATACTCGAATAATGCGACAAAAACACTTATGTTGATATGCTCTGCATTGAAATTATTACCATTGGCATTATGTCCCGACAATCGTAAAGATAAAATACCCTTTGGTGTTTCATAATTTGCATAGTTTGAACCACCAGAATAGTTTAATTGTAATATTTTTCTAATACCAATCAGCGCGCCATTCCATCCGTTTCTATAATTGATAGAAAAATCGTTATTTTTAAATTTCTGTATTTTATTCAATATAGGTATTATGTTTTTTATTATTTTTGCCGTTGGATTCTTCGAGGTACGAAGGGTATCGGTAGGGCTACTCGTAATAGAAGAATTTGCATTGTCCGATGGGGAGTCCGAATAGGTTGGCCCGCTCTCCGAAAAAGGACAATTTTTCTTTTTAGAGATCTCCAATTGTTTATCAGATTGTTTTATCTCATCGATCATCTTATTGGGCGATGCAATCTCCTCATGTAATATCTCATTCGACTTTGCCATTTTAATGTAATTTTTACATTTTTATGCAACTTCATAACTCCTTGCACAGCCATCCTTTGCAACCGATACTCTCTCTGCAATAATTTCGCACGCTTCATTCCCGTACATGTCGTGGGTTCCGTCAATTATCCACCTGCCACTGATATTTATATTATCACATATACGCAGGCCCGATTCAAGTATCATTTCGGCTGTGTCGCCAAGTGCGTTTACCGTGTACCAGCGTGTGCACTGCGAGTACCTGTTGTTTTTTATGTGCTTGTCGGTGACTGCGATTACAAACCTCACGAGCTTGTGCCCGCACATTTCGTTTACCAATTCCGGAACCGAACCGATTCTTGCTTCAATTTCTATGTGTCCGCCTAATTTCATAGTCAAAATTTTTAAACGTTAAACATTTCGTTCGGACTTCCTTTCGAAATCCGCTGCAAAGGTCTGGCAACCTAAAAACACAAGTCGGTTTTTAAACGTTTACTTTCGTTTATTAGTCGTTTCTTGTCGTTTATACACGGATATGTAATTGGTAACTAGTGGAATTGCTGCACAAGCGATGACTGTGCAATTTTATATGCTCACTACAAAATTGTGCGAACCCTCAATGCAAAATCGCAGTGCATAAGCAAAAAAAAGAAATGTAGTATGTACAGAAAACGAAATGCGCGGTTAAACGCAAAGGATTGGTTTGATGTATAATCTCAGCCTATATGAAATTTGCTAGTTCGGAATTTACACCGCCATTACAAAATTTTGCACCGCCAAAATTTGTATTATATTAATCGCGAACGCAACGCACGCTGAAGCCAATGTTATTATTGCCATAGCTCCTGCCTATGGAGGCGCTATTGTAGTAGAGAGCACGGTAGTATGCGTAGTCGCCTGACCTTGTAGAGCTCCAGAAGTTGGCGTTGCCACTGAATTCGTAGTACCCATTGCTGTAATAGCCAGCGGGTAGCGCACCGAAGCCAGAGGAGTTGTTTTCGGCAGGGTGATACCCAACAGTACAGGTGACATTACTGCTGTTCCAATATGTGGTAGAAGCAAGCGACTTGGCTATTTTGATTGTACTGGGGTCACATAGGTACTCGTTATGCGAACTCAGGTAGTCGGTAAGCTGCGTCCATTCGGCATCGCTAGGCAAATGCCAGCCATTAGGACAAACGCCCTGTACATTGCTCGTATTGGTGCTGCTACTGCTTGCATCATGCATTGCCGCTGGCCAGTTGTACAAGTAGCCGTAAGTTGAAACGTTGTTGCTGTCGTTATTCGGATTGTAGCGGTATGCTGTGGTGCTACTTGTTGTAGTACCTGTTGCAATATAGGTCCCGTCGGCAAAATGAGTAGTCTTGAGGTTTTGCGCCATCCAGCACTGATTTCCTATCTGCACCGTACCGTAGGTGTTGCCGTCGTAGTCTGTAACGCTCATGCCACAGTTACATTCGGTTGTAAACTGTTTCAAATCACCATATGATGTTCCCACACTATTGATTGCGTATGCCTTATAATAATAAGTTGTGTTAGGTGTTAACCCTGTAATATTTGACGTAAAGTTGCCTATTCCACTTCCGCTTTGAATTCCTAGCGAAAGAGTGTTAGAACTTGTGCCATATAAAAAACCTCGCATTGTTACAGTATTTCCACCATCTGAAATTACATTACCAGAGAGTGTCGCTTCCGTGGTCGTGATGCTAGAAGCAGCATTGGTCTGTACAGTAGGTGCATTTATGGCAAGTGTTGTAAACTGTTTTAAATCACCATATGATGTTCCTGCACTATTTGTTGCGTATGCACGGACATAATATGTTGTGCTAGGCGCAAGTTCAGTAAGGTAACTAAGATAACTGCCAATACCAGTTCCATTGAATGTATGGCTATTGCTTGTTGTTGGATTTAAGGATGTACTCCAGCATACGCCACAGGCAGTAACTTCTGCTCCGCCATCTGATGTTATATTTCCGCCACAGGTTGCTGTAGTGAAAGAAATATTAGTTACCTCACTAGTACTAATAGTTGGTTTTGCTGTCGTTAAGAAACTTTTTTCTTCTCCGTATGCAGTACCCATACTGTTTGTTGCGTATGCTCGCACATAATATGTTGTTTCATTTGTCAAATTTGTAATATTGCTTGTGAAACTTCCTATACCAGTACCATTTATTGTTTTGTTATTGTTTATTGTTGGATTTGGTGATGTGCTCCAGCATACGCCACGCTCGATTACCTGTAAACCGCCATCCGAGGTTACATTTCCTCCACATACTGCTGTTGTTGGTGTTATATCCAATACATCGTTCGTTGATATATCTGCCACCGAAAACAAGGTTTTACATGTTTTCTCGAAATCACCATACCCGACACCCACAGCATTACGAGCGTATGATTTTACACAATAAAACGTTCCAGGATTCAAACTGTCAATTTTTACAGAAAACATCCCATTTGACAAAACCGCTTTTACATATCTAACATCCGTTTTATCATCGTTTGGATATACACAAAAACCACATTCGTCAACATCAATATTTTTAGAATCCTCAATATATGATTCGGCATATACAGTTTTTGCAGTTACCCCATACAATGTGACATCGCCGACTTCTGGCGGAAAGAACATTTCATTTTGCTTTTCGCACGAAGAAAATATTATAATAGAAATTATTATTCCTAACAATTTGCGCATAACTTATTATTTATGTTTTATTTGCTTCCATCCTTCAATTTCATACCTAATCCTAGCGAGATTATTCCATTTGTTCTGCTCCATTTGAGCGATGCAGTGCTTTGTGTCATTTCATTATAAAAATAGTCAACTCCGTTTATTCTTCCAACACCGCCTTCTACGAACATATACATATATTTCCCTAATTTTACGCCAAGCCTAAGGATGCCATCACAACCTATATTCAAACGTCGGCTTTGAACACTTTCTGGCAAGCCTGATTTTATATTTCTTCCGACATTAAGATTTACACCCGCGCCAATAATAAAATTGCCAAATACAAACAAAGGTCCAGCAGATATGTTGTCCATAGTCCTGTACGATAGAAACAAACCGTATGCATTCTTTCTTCCCCACACCATATCTATGCCAATAGAACCAGTAAGGCTTTTGAATGCTCTATTGCATTGATAACCTATACCAAGATTTAAGCCTATAGTAACAGAAGGTTTTCCGCATTGAAACAGATTTATATAAGATTCAGCACCGTCGTTAGTTTCAAGTCTAATTGCATCGAATCTATTTTTGTATGATTTGTTTTTTCTTGCATTTATTGTTATCGATGATGATGTTTTTTTAGATATTGTACACCAGTTTGGTATAGAAGATATATTCCACGAATCAGAATTTGTTTTAACTGAAATTGTTTTCTGCCCTTCGTGTTCGTCAAAATTTATGTTTTGGGGATTTACCGTTATATATGGTCGTTCTTTGCCAGACTGTGATATAGATATAGAAACGGATGCTCCATCATTCGTTTCCAGCACAATCGTTCCGTTGCGCTCATCGTAAGAGTTGTTATAAGTAGTTTCTATTGTCAAAACTCTATAATCAGGGCTTAAATACGCATTACACCAATCAGGTTTTGATGACACTTTACAAGAATTGGAATTGGTTGAAATAGAGATTTCCTTTTGCCAACCATTCACGTTGTTAATACTTGTACTTTGCGGCTTGGCTGTTATATATGGCCGTTCTTTGCCAGCCTGCGACACATATATTGAAGCATACACACCGTCATTTGTTTCCAATTCAACTATTCCATTACGGTTTTCGTATGATTCATTCTTGGTGACATTTATTGTTACAGATGTTGATGTATTGTCGGTTGTACACCAATCGGGCTTTGATGTAATTTTCCATGATTCGGAATTTGTTGAAATAGAAATATTTTTTTGCCCATTATTATAGTCAAAATTTATGCTTAAAGGATTTGCCGTTATAAATGAACGCGTTTTGCCTGACTGTGATACGTAAATAGAAGTAGACTTTCCGTCACTTGTTTCCAATTCAATAGTTCCGTTGCGTAAGTCATGCGAATCATTTTTTGTAACATTTATAGTTACCGATGTTGTAGTCTTGCCTGTTGCAGTACACCAATTTGGTTTCGATTTGATTTTCCATGATGGTGCATTAGTAGAAATAACTAATGTTTTACTTTCATCCATTTCTGAAAAGTACAGACTAGTTGGCGACACTTCAATATAGGATGGCCGATTGGCAACACCTTCCAAAGACAATACCTTATCGCAACATTCAATGTAAAACACAAAATTTCTAACTGCTTTTACTTTATCCTGCCTTCGTGGATAGTTGGACATTTGAGAAGCTGTTGGCAATACATTGGCAATTTGCATAGCATCAATCAAATTTTTAAGATAAGATGACTTTACTGCATAATTTGCATTTTGGGCAAGGCTGTTATCAATTCCGGCGCAAGCTATTCCTATTACATTTCCGCTATCGTCAAATACTGGACCTCCGCTATTCCCATGCTGAATAGGCGCAGAAATCTGATACATTGAAACATCTCCGTCGAATCCACTCAATGCGCTTATTCTGCCATCTGTATATTTAACTTCGTCACCCATTATCATGGTCAAAGGAAATCCTAAAACCCAGACATCTTCGGCGACTTCAGCAGTACTTGTTTTTACTTTGTATGGAATAGTACCAAATCCAGGGAATCCATTACCAGAAATCTTCAATATTGCAAGGTCGTTTATTTTGTCTCTTGCAACTACCTCAGCGATATATTTCTTTTTGAAATCTCCACGGACTCCATATACATGAATAGTTCGTGCCCCATCGGCAACATGCCAATTGGTTACAAGATAGCCATTGTTTAAAGCGAATCCAGTTCCTGTCCATACCTTGGGTTGCGATTCTTCAATTTGGCGTTGTCGTTCTTGTTCTTCTGCTATTCTTTTTTGTTCGCGTTCATATTCTCGTTTCTGTTGTTCAACTCTATTATTGTAGTTGGTTATATGGTCAAGCGTATTATTATATATGCTATTAATCTCTTTAACAATACTTTGAGATAGACCATATTTGTCTAATTTTTCAGACAATAGCGTAAGTCTAGTGTATTCATAATTTAACTCACTTTTTAATTTATCATCTATATCTTTTAAAAGGATATCTATTATATATTTTTTGATTTCATTAATTTGATTTTCAGCTTGCCGATGTGCCTCTGTCGCTATAAGGAGTGGGGTTACCAGATCATCGAATGAGGTTCGACTAATTCTTGGGGTTATTGCGACATTTTGCCCAATCAAATTAATTGAGAAAATACTTGATAGAATGATTAAGATGAGAAGTTTTTTCATATAGACTGTTCAACTTTATTAAATAACGTCATCTTTTTTGACGTAAGGAATGTTTTTTAATAATCCATTACTATAGAGTTTATTCTTATACCCTAATTTATCCGCTAATTCCAACAAAATTTTAGTTTCTTTTTCAAGAACACTTAAAATATAATTAGGACCAGTAATAGATATCATGTCACCATTAAAATGGATATCTTTAGAATTGTTAGAAATCCTTTGTAAAACATCCGTTTTTCTTGGTGTCCCCGAATTGTTATGACATACATTATTTCTTAAAGCATTTACTTCTTCGTCTATATATTCAACATCATCTAAACTCTCTTTCGATAATTCAATATTCTTTTTTGAACAGATGGCTTTGATAATTTCACCAGAATTTGCATGTTTAGCAAATAGTGTTACGACACTTTCATAATAAGCAACAACCATTAGTAACATTGATTGATAAAAAATGTTTTTCAAATCTTCTTCATCATCTAATGTTTTTGTTTTTTCAGAAAAAATTGATTCCTCAACTTCTTTATCACCACAAGCTTCTTGAATAGCCTCATTTTTAAGTTGAGCAAACAAATCTTTATTCCAATCTTCTAATAATTTTGGATACTGACATATTAATTTTTCCAAAATTTGTGCTTTTCTTTTTATCATACTTAACGTTGGATTCTGTATTGAAAACCCCATGGTTTATATCTTTTTTCTGCCCAACAGCACCTTATGGACAATTATACAAAAGAAGCGTGGCACTGATATACCACTTCTTCGATCGGAGGTCGTGAGATTTACCTTTGGGAAAGATGCAGACATAACAGTCCACGCATAACGCGCAAACTATCATGCTCTCTTGTCCCTGAAATTTCTCACGTTTCCGATTGCAAGACGAGCATAACGCTTCGTTAATCAATATGTATGGCATGGCAACATGTACCAAACCAATCGCAAATATAAAAAATAGGTATGAAATAGCAAAATTTATTTTTAGGAGAAAAATTCTCTTTTTCTTAGTTCTGTCATAACAATCCTTTCGCCGGAATCGCTGGTGAAGGAACATGTAAAAATGCTGAGGGAGGCGCTGGGGAGATATGAAAAGATGTAAAAAATTTCATTATTCAATTTGCATTATTCAAAATGAATAATTATGATAATGCACTAATTTACAAGTTGTTTTTGTTAATGAGATTTACAACGACTTTTACCATAATGTCCTTT
Organism: Bacteroidales bacterium; assembly: GCA_017617125.1. GTDB lineage: Bacteria > Bacteroidota > Bacteroidia > Bacteroidales > ML635J-15 > Bact-19. The sequence continues at coordinate 51,778 of JAFZWY010000011.1, read as the reverse complement.
TCTTCCATCATGCTTTCGGCAATCATAAGCGTAAGGGCTACAAGGGTGTTATCCGCAATGCGCTTGCTTCCATCGGGATTATAAAGTATATGGTTGCCATTGAGAAACCATAGGAACAATGTGGCTGCAATACGTTTGTTTCCGTCACTAAACGAATGGTTTTTGGTAACCAAATAAAGTAGCATTGCTGCTTTTTCCTCAACCGACTGATATAAATCTTCGCCATCGAAAGTCTGGTAAATCTGACCGATGGAACTTTTGAACGAACCGTCCTTTTCGTTGCCGAATAATGCCGAATGTCCAAATTTCTGCTTCAGCATGTTGATTTCTCTCATCGCATTTTCGTATGTAGCATGAAACGGCTCGTCGGTTGTTGTCTTTTCTATATTCAATCGCTGGTGGTCGTAGTTGTCGAGGGTGTCGAGAGCGTATGTGTAATCAACCACCACATCAAGCAAGTCCTGGCTTTCTATAGTATCGGCAATTTCCTTGCTTTGTAAGGTTCGTCCGACAACTTGCACCAATTGCCGCAGTTCAGCTACCTGCTCGCGGCGAATGCGCTCGTTTACGGCATAACCTTTTATAAGGAACTGCTTCAGTATGCGATTTGCCCATTGACGGAACTGGACACCTCGCTGACTCTTTACACGATAGCCGACAGAAATGATAACATCAAGAGTGTAGAATGGAACCGGTTTTTTTACGCCATTAACGTGTAAAAAATGCACGTTATTCTCTCGTTCAAGTTCACCTTCTCTAAATAAATTGATTATATGACGTCTGATATTTGACTCGTCTCTATCAAATAGTTCTGACATTTGATTGGCACTTAGCCATACCGTTTCGTTCTCAAGCCTGACATCCAATTGCGTCTGGCCGTCCTCGGTTTGATATATTATTATTTTGTCGTCCATATAGGTTGTGTTTTCTTTTAAATTTTCGTTGAGATTTATTGCTTATTGAGAAAAATTCACTATGTTTGCAGTGTCGTGGGCAGTTAACCAGACTGTCTCGTCTCAGGGTGGTAGCCCGGGTTGTTCCCGCAAGTGAGCCACGCAGAGAATCCGCCATAATAGAAAACTATTGTGGCGGTTTTCCTTTTATTAAGAATCTTTTTATGTACGCAAACCTTCTTTGTTTTATTATTGCATAAGGCTTAAAGCGTCCTGTTTCATTCATTTTTAATTTGTTTAAATTTTCATTACTAAATCCGCTGCAAAGGTCAGGCAACCTTAAAACACAAGTCGGTTTTTAAACGTTTACTTTCGTTTATTAGTCGTTTCTTGTCGTTTATACACGGATATATTCTTTATTGCCAATAAAATAACACAAAATGCGCTATTCCCTATTTTTTTATCTGGTTCTAATAAACTTGCTGTTATAAATAAATTGTATAACTTCGCAACCGCAAATTTGTCTAAAGAAGATGTTATGATGAAAAAGGCAATGGACAAAATATTTTGTGCGATCATAGCTTTCCTAGTGCACCTTGTGTTCCATCCCAAGGCATATTACATGGACAAGCAGAAGCAGAAAAATCGTCTAACCGAACCGACAATTTTGGTTAGCAACCATATAAATCATCTCGATGGAACGATAATAGGTACTATTTTCCGTCGCGACCCTATACACCACCTTGCGGCTAAAGACCGCTTCGAAAACAACAAGGGCATGGCCTGGTACCTGCGTCATACGGGATGTATTCCTATCGACCGCCAGAATGTCGATACCAAATGGGTTTACCAGTCGGTTGACATCTTGCGTAACCAAAAAGAGAATATCTGCATATATCCCGAAGGCCGCCACGGCAAAAACAGGGAAATACTTCCGTTCCACTCGGGCATAACTACAATTGCGGCAATAGCCGGCGTGCAGATAGTTTTGGTGTACATCGACGGACCTTACAACTTCTTCAAGCGCACAAAACTGATTGTAGGAACGCCCTTCACCCTCGATCCGCCTACCGAAGGCATGACCGCCGACTACATCAAGGCGCAAACCGAAAAGTTGCACGATGCTATGGTTGAACTTCAGGGCGAATTATTGAAACGAATAAACAAATAACAAATTATCATAAGACTATGGAAAATTACTTTTTTAACTTGATTCCGAAAGAGGAATTGGAAAAACTTCCTTACTTGCCGACATTAGTGGATTTGTTGGAGAAAGTTAATCGCGATTATGCCGACAGACCTGCTGTTTCGGATATGGTAAATACATACACATACCGTCAGTACTACGAACGTATTGGTAAACGTCGTGCCCTTATCGAAAGCCTTAACCTTTCGAAGGGTGCAAAAATTGCTGTCTTCGACCGCAATACCATTGATGCAATGGAACTTTTCTTTGCAATAACCACAGCCGGTTATACAGTTGTTATGCTTCCTGCTCAGCTTCCTGCTCCTGCAGTGGCTGGTTCGGTGAAGAAATTCGACATCGAAGCAATTTTTGTTCGCGACGAGTTTATGCCAATGTGCGAGGCTCTGCCTATTAAGGTTCTCCGTGCCGGCGAAACCTCCGACAAGTTCGTTCCATGCGCAAGCGTTAAGAAAGAAGACCTTGCCTGCATATATTTCACAGGCGGTACAACTGGCGCTCCTAAAGGCGTAATGCTTTCGCAGGGCGCTATGATGCGCGGTGCTTTCAACGGTATCTTCATGCCCGACAGCGTGCTGAAGCCTCACCGCTACATCGCATTGCTGCCAATGTCGCACATTTTCGGTATTGTAAGAGGCTTCCTTTCTTGCATTTACACTGGTGCGCTTATCTACAGCTGCGAGGATATTAAGGGTATGATCGGTAAGATTCCTGCAATAAAGCCTACTTGCCTTGTTGTAGTTCCTGGTATGGCCGAAATTCTTCTCGGACTTGTTAAGATGTACGGCGTTGGTTTCCTCGGTGGCGAATTGCATCAGCTTATCTGCGGTGCTGCAAACGTTCCGCCAAAGTTAATCGCTATGTTCAAGCAGTTCGGAATCACCCTTCTCGAAGGTTACGGACTTACCGAGACAGCTAACCTCGTTTCTGGAAATGCAAATGTTGAGGACAGACCGGAATCGGTAGGACAGCCTTATCCAGCACAGGAACTTAAGCTCGTAAACGGCGAACTTTGGGTTAAGGGCGAAAATGTAATGATGGGTTACTACAACGATCCTCAGGCTACTGCCGAAGCTATGGAAGACGGTTGGTTGAAGACAGGCGACCTCGCTCGTTTCGACGAAGACGGATTCCTTTATATCACAGGTCGTATCAAGAACATCATCCTTCTCAAGAATGGTGAAAACGTATCTCCTGAAGCTATCGAGGAACACTTCTATATGGATGCACGCGTACGCGACTGCTTGGTTAAGGAAGTTGAGAAGGACGGAGAAAAGGTTATCGGAATCGAAATCCTTCCACGTATGGACTCCTTCGAAAACCAGGATCCTCAGTTTGTAGGTGCCGAATTGCATAAGCTTGTTGCCGAGGTTAACGCAAAATTGCCGTCGTACATGCAGATTGCAGTTACAAAGATTCGTACCGAAGACTTTAAGCGTACCGGCGCTATGAAGGTAGATAGAAAAAATAATTAATACGCTGATTATGGATACATTAGAAAGACTGAAGAAAGTATTCAAAGGTGTTAAGCCTAATGTAAATACCGACAATATTAGCGACCAGACATTGCTTATGCAGGATTTGGGAGTTGATTCGTTGTCGATGATTCTGCTTGCATTGGCTATCGAAAAGGAATTCGATTTCCGTTTCGACACCGTTGAGCCTTTCAAGACTGTAGGCGAAGTTGTCGCCTATATCGAAAGCAAGACAAAGTAAATTTTGTTTGCTCAAAATAGTGGCCGCCTGACATGTTCAGGCGGCTTTTTGTTTTTATTAATAATTCATTTTGTAGTATCGGTTCATAGGGCATAATATTTGAATTTCAAAAAGGTGATAATAACCCATTAAAAATTAGACTTATGAAAAAGATATTTATAATATGTATCGCGTTGTTTGCAAGCGTGGCTATGCAGGCACAATATGTAGTTTCGGACAAGTACGACCTATGGTTCGAAGATACTGATCACGAAATGACAACTCGTAAATCGGTGCAATGTACCGACGATTATCAGGATTTGTGGAATGGATGCACTGTACGTCTTTCTAACAGAAAAGTGTATATATACAGAGGCGGCAGTTCCATACTCTATGGCGATGAGATAAACCTGCTTTACAACGGCTATTATCGTGTTAAGCGCAGTGGCACTTGGTATCTTGCCGATCCGGACGGAGATCTAGTCGACGGTATCTACGGCAAGCAGATATTGTATTATCCGTGGGGATATGTAACTGTGCAGCGCAGTGCAGGGTATTACGATGTGTACCATTGTAGTGGACGAAAGGTGGATTTCTATTCCGACGAATCTGCGCTGATCTTCTGGAACGGTTGCTGGCTCATCAAACAGGGTCGGTATTGGTACGCATGTAATAAGAATGGCCGCAAGATCGATGGTGTATATGGCGACCAGGTCACTTTGCTCAACGATGGTCGTTGGAAATGCGTTCAAGGCTCTTATGTGAGCTACAAGGATGCAGAGTAATAAAAAAGGCTGTCAAACGATGTAAGTTAGGCAGCCTTTTGTTTTGTAAGTTATTGTTTCTACTTCATGTAGTCCATCATGTCGAGGGTGAGAATTTCGTCGAGTTCAGCTTCGTGAGCCTTGTCGGTGCGAGTGAATGCAGTTGCGGCAACACCTACGCTGGCTTCCTTCACTTCGCGGATTTCGAGCACGTCTGAAAATCTTGCATTGAACTTTTCGCTGTCGAATACCATGTTTTCAGCAGCCTTGGCTGGACGCTCGAGCACTAGGAAGCTATAGGTGTCGTTTTCGCGGCCTTTCCACATTTCCTCCTTGCTTATGTGAATGTTTTCGAGGTATGCGGCAACCGGATGTATTCCAGTGATGTGTGTCTGCAGTTCGTTGAGGCAGAAGCCTGCGAAGCGCAACGGGTTTATCTCGATAGGAATAGCCTTGTTTCCGTCGTAGCGGAATTCGATGTGCATCGGGAAGTTGCGCAATCCGATTACCTTGTTGGTGTTGACAAGAAAATCGGTGAAAGTCTTTTCGTACTTGTCGTACAAAGCCTTGCTTGAGCAGTACAGACGGTCGCTGGTGTCCGATTCCGATGCAAAGCGGTGATGGTAGATATTGAGGATTGCAGGTGCGCCTTCGGCATCGAAGTATGCGTCAACGGCATATTCTTCACCATGTATGTATTCCTCGATGAGGAATTTTGCTGTTCCTACTACAAATTCTGGGAACTGAGCGCTCGATTTTGCAAAATTCTTTTCGATGTCGGCCATAGCGTTTTTCCATTCGGCATTGTCGTGTACAACATATACGCCCACGCTCAAGAATCCAACCGATGGCTTCAGCACGAGCGGGAATTTCAAACCTGCAGTGTCCATTTTCAAGAGTTCCTTGATTTCGACTTCCTTGAAGAAGAAATCGGGATACATGTCGCTGCAGATACGGCGGAAAGTCGCCTTGTTTTTCAGGAGTTCTATCTTGTCAATGAGTTCCTTGTCCTTAAGGTGTTCCACTATCCATCCAAGTCCGTTTTCCGACATGGAGTAAAGGCGGTGTCGCTTGTGGTATTCGGCCACGAACTCGTCGTCGTTGTAGAGGTTCAACTTGTATCCGCGGCTTGCAAGCAATTCCGACATGCTGTTGCGCAATACTGGCAGATTTTTCTCAATAGCTGTTCGGATAAGTGTTTCCGAAACGTATGGTTTTTCTAATATAAGCATTTGTCTGTGTTTTTTGTTGGGCGCAAAGTTAGCAAACTTACTTCGATTCGTGAAGAAAAATAAGTGGGGATTCTCTGCAAAATTTTAGTTATCTTTGAGCCAAATTTTGCAAATGGAAGTCGTATTCCTGGGCACTGGCACATCGCAGGGTACACCAATATTGGGTTGCAACTGCGAGATTTGTAGGTCGAACGACCTGCACGACAAGCGTTTGCGCTCGTCGGTGCTGATGCATATCGAAGGCATGGACATCCTTATCGACTGCGGTCCCGACTTCCGCTACCAGATGATTCGCGAAGGAGCCAACAACGTCGATGCCATCCTTTTCACCCACGGGCACATCGACCATACTGGCGGTCTCGACGACATCCGTCCGCTCAATTACCTCACCAAGAAACCGATGGAGATATATGCCGAGCAACGCGTAATCGACGCACTGCACAAGCAGTTCTTCTACATATTCGATAACAGCACCTATCCCGGTGTTCCAAAGGTCAATATACATATTGTAGATTCTGAATCGGATTTCACGGTCGGCAAGATTAAGGTGACACCTATTCGGGCTTTCCACGGACAACTGCCGATACTCGGCTTCAGAATCGGCAAGTTTGCCTACATAACCGATGCAAAAGTCGTCCCCGAATCAGAACTTGAAAAACTGCACGACCTTGACACTCTTGTCGTAAATGCCCTGCAGTACGATGTTCATCCTATGCACTTTACCCTCGATGAGGCTGTTGCTTTTGCAAAGACGGTGGATGCGAAACGGACATATTTCACACACATCGGTCATCGTATTTCATACGCCGATGCAATGTCGAAGCTGCCACCAAACATGGAACTCGCCTACGATGGATTACACCTAATAATATAAAAAAAGACGCTAACGCGCCTTTTTTTATTGTCAATTTTCAATTGCTTGTCGTAACGGATGCTGAAACACGAACTGTCATCCTGAACTTGTTTCAGCACCGGTCATCCTGAACTTGTTTCAGACCCTTTAGAGCACGCCGCGTAGCAAGTAATCTATAGCAACGGATGCTGAAATAAATTCAGCATGACCATTTACAATCAATTATTGATTATCTCATTTATTTCATCCATTATCCTCTTTGCAAGCACATCTGCCTTTTCAAGGGTGCTGCTTTCGGAGTAGATGCGGATGATAGGTTCGGTGTTCGACTTGCGCAGATGCACCCATTCTTTAGTGTCGGGGAACTCAATCTTTACGCCGTCGATGGTCGAAACAGGTTGCGAAGCGTATTTCTGCGCCATTGTTTTCAGTATGTTGTCGACGTTGATTTTTTCGTTGAGCTGAATCTTGTTCTTCGAAATTGAATATTCTGGGAAAGTGCGGCGCAACTCACTGACTTTCATCTTCTTTTCTGCCATAAGCGAAAGGAACAATGCAATTCCGACAAGAGCATCGCGTCCGTAGTGGACTTCGGGGTAAATTACACCGCCGTTGCCTTCGCCACCGATTACAGCGTTGGTTTCCTTCATCTTGGTAACTACGTTCACTTCGCCGACAGCGGCTGCATTGTACTCACAACCATATTTTTCGGTAACGTCGCGCAAAGCACGTGTCGATGACATATTTGAAACCGTATTGCCCGGAGTCTTCGATAGGATGTAGTCGGCAACCGAAACCAGTGTGTATTCCTCTCCGAACATCTTTCCGTCTTCGCAGATTATTGCAAGCCTGTCAACGTCGGGGTCAACCACAAAGCCTACGTGGGCGTTCTGCTTCGGCATTTCCGATGCAATCTGCGTAAGGTTTTCGGGAATAGGTTCTGGAGTGTGGGCAAAATGTCCGTTTGCCTCGCAGTTGAGTTCAACTATGTTGTTCACGCCGAGTTTCTTCAAGAGTTTTGGCAGTACGATTCCGCCTACCGAGTTCACGCAGTCGATTACGACCTTGAAGTTTGCTGCCTTGATAGCATCGAGGTTGAGGACTTTCATCTTCAATACCATATCGATGTGCTTGTCCTCGTAGTTGGCTATTTTGTTTTCCTTGCCAAGGTGGTCGATGTCGTTGTATGTGAAGTCTTCCGATTCGGCAATTGCAAGCACGTCCTTGCCTTCCTTGTCGGTGAGGAATTCGCCGTGGCAGTTGAGGAGCTTCAGCGCGTTCCACTGCTTGGGGTTGTGGCTTGCGGTGATGATGATTCCGCCGGCAGCCTTTTCCAATATAACAGCCATCTCGGTGGTCGGAGTAGTAGCCATTCCGATGTTTATTACCTCGAATCCGAGCGAAACCAGTGTCGAAACCACAATATTTTCGACCATCTGTCCCGAAAGGCGAGCGTCGCGACCGACAACGATTTTGTTGTTATTGAGTCCCTGCTTGCGGTTCCAGATGCCGTATGCGGTTGTGAACTTTACTATGTCGATGGGAGTGAGGTTTTCCGAAATCTGTCCGCCAATGGTTCCGCGGATACCCGATATTGATTTAATCAGTGTCATGTTGTGCTATAATTTGATATTTATGCACAAAGGTAATGAAGAAATGTTCGTTGGATATTGTAAAAAATAGAGGCTAGGATATTTTTATCAACAAGATATGTGAAAAGAGAACCGGTAAAATTTTGTAGCGTAATGTAGTATAGTTATATTTGCAGACTGATTACGAAGCGTTATACATTTCGTATATTGGCGTCACGCTTTGTTTGTAAATTGTCCGTTTGGCGCTGGCGGGCATATATGGTTGCGCACGACACACATAAGTGATAGTTATATGAGGAAATTATTTATTCTAATCTCCTTTGTTTCAATTGTAGTAGGAGCATTCTCCCAGACCGACACAACCGCAATATTCCATAAGGCAGATTCGCTTAATGAGTTAGGCGCCACTTTGAGGAATGAACGAAAATATAACGAAGCTCTCGATTTGTTCAATCAGGCGGCCAAAATGACAAAAGATGTCGCTGGAGGACTCAACTCGCATTATGCCACCACATTGAGGCACATTGCTATGATTTATGACCGCAAAGCCGATTACCAAAATGCTTTGAAATACTACATGCAGGCAATGGAAATCCGAAAAAAAGTCCTGGGAGAAGATAATCCAGACTATGCTTCGGTGCTGGACGATGTCGGGATTGAGTATGCAACAATGGGCGACTATCAGACTGCTTTGGAATATATGATACGGGCAATGGAAATCAGGAAAAAAGTTCTTGGAGAGGAACATCCCGATTATGCGTCATCGCTAAATAACATAGGTGTTACCTATTATTATCTTGGTGACGAACAAAATTCCTTGAAATATTATTTGCAAGCGATGGAGCTCAAGAAAAAAATTTTTGGCGAGGAACATCCCGACTATGCTATGTCGCTAAATAATGTTGGCATTGCATACAAAAGCATGGGTGATTACCAAAGTGCTTTGAAATATTACCTGCAAGCTATGGAAATAACAGCCAAATCCTATGGCGAGGAAACCTCAAGATATGCTTCCATACTGAATAATATTGCCATTTCTTATCAAAATTTGAAAAACTACCAGAAAGCCTTGTTATATAATAAGCAGGCATTGAAAATAAGAGAAAAGGTTCTCGGTGTAAAACATCCCGACTATGCATATTCATTGAACAATATCGGTACGGTGTATGAAAATATTGGCGATTACCAGACAGCTTTGAAATATTATATGGAAGCATTGGAAATAAGAGGGATGACTCTTGGAACGGAACACCCTAGGTATGCAGTAACGCTTAACGATATTGGAGGCGTATATTTCGATATGGGTGATTACCAGAATGCTTTGAAATATTTTTTACAGGCATTAGAGATACGAAAGAAAACAATTGGCGAAGAACATCCGGAATACGCATCTTTGTTGAATGATATAGGCATTGTGTACAATGACATGGGCGATCATCAAAACGCTTTGAAATATTTAACGCAAGCACTTGAAATCCAAAAGAAAGTTTATGGTGAGGATCATCACGAATGTGCATCGACTTTGGGTAATATCGGCCTTGTGTACGATAATATGGGCGATTATCAGAATGCGTTGAAATATCAGATGCAATCAATGGAAATAAAGAAAAAGCTCTTCGGCGAAGATAATCTAAGTTATGCTAAATCTCTGAATAATATAGGCATTTTATTTAAAAATATGGGTGACAATCAGAATGCTTTGAATTACTACAGGCAATCGATGGAGACGATTAGGAAAATTCAAGGTGAAGAACATCCTGATTATGCATCTTCTCAAAACAACATAGGAGCTGTATATGACAATATGGGCGACTATAAAAACGCACTGAAATATTACTTAATGGCATTGGAAATCCGAAAAAAAGTTCTTGGCGAAGAACATCCGCTTTATGCATTGACTCTGTATAATATTGCAAGGGCATATTTCGGAGAAACCGACTATCTTAATGCTGTTATGACTAATAAAGAAGCATCAGACATAAGTAAACGTAACTTGATTAGAAACTTTTCATTCATGACCGCTCACGAACGTGAAGCCTATTGGAACGCAACGAACACATATTTTTATAAGAACATAAATTATATGTATCATTTGCCAGGCGATACGCTGGCAACAGCAACTTCATACGATGCAGAACTTATTACCAAAGGTCTGCTTCTCGCTTCTGAAATAAATATGACCAATATTATAATGGAAAGCGGTGACTCTATCTTGATTTCCGACTACGAGAATCTGAAAACTATGCACTTGCAGTTGGATATGGAACTTGAAAAACCGATTTCCGAACGTGTTTTCGACTGCGATTCGCTTAATGAAGAGATACAGAAGGTGGAGAGGCGTGTTGTAGAAAAGAGCAAGGAGTTCGGCGACATTACCAATTTTATAAAAATCGACTGGAAGGAAGTTCAGAATTCACTTAAACCCAACGATGTAGCGATAGAATTTTCCAACTTTACAGAAAATGATACGACAAAATTTGTCGCACTTGTGCTTACGAAAGATATGAAAGCACCTGTCTGCGTTCCGCTTTTCAATCAGTTTGAAATGCAAAAGTTACAGCGCGGTATAGTTCCTGTAAAAACAGAAACATCAACTGATGAAGAGAACCGCGGAGCAGCAACTGTAGCAGCAAAACGACAGGGCATCTACGAATCTACAGGGCTTTACAACCTGCTTTGGAAGCCTTTGGAGAAATATTTCCCCGAAAATCCGCGTATTTATTTTGCTCCGTCGGGAATGTTGCACCAGATTGCAGTTGAGTACGCTCCAATAGACGGTGGCAAACTTGTTTCGGACAAGTACGAAATCTATCGTGTGTCTTCAACTCGTTTCCTAGCAATGGAATATATGCCGCAACCAATGAAAAATTCGGTGCTTTATGGCGGTGTTTATTACGACAGCGACACCACGACCATGAAAAAGGAAAGCGATAGATATTCAACACGCAGTGCAAGCACAACAACTGCAAGCATAAGCCGTAGCGGAGAGCGCGGAAGTCTCAACTACCTGCCTGGTACAAAGACTGAGGTTGAGAATATTGTCGGCAAGATGAAGAAAAAGAAAGTTACAACAACACTTTACGAAGGTTCGCAGGCAAACGAAGAGTCGTTCAAGGCATTGTCGGGCAGCGATATTTCGGTTCTACATATTGCCACCCACGGATTTTTCCTGCCTACAGACGAAAATATTTCGGGCGACCAGTCGCTTATACAGTCGGGTCTTTTGCTGGCAGGTGCAAACTATGCATGGCAGAACCTTCCAGTTCCCGATGGCGTTGAGGATGGTATCCTCACCGCCAAGGAAATCAGTTTCATGGACTTGCGCAAGACAGATCTGGTGGTACTTTCCGCTTGCCAGACCGCACTTGGCGAAATCACCGGTGAAGGCGTGTTCGGTTTGCAACGCGGTTTCAAGAAGGCAGGTGTACGTACTATTATCATGAGCCTCTGGCCGGTGGATGATAACGCCACCTTGCTGATGATGACAGAGTTCTATGCAAATCTCACGAAAAAAATGTCGAAGCGAGAGGCCTTCCTTGCTGCACAAAACAAGGTAAAGACTACTCCCGGCTTCGAAAATCCGAGGTATTGGGCTGCGTTTATTATGCTGGATGGAAACGAAAATTGATTGCTGGCGCGAGCTAAAGGTTTACGAATTAATTGACAATGGATAATTACTATAAATGGTCATGCTGAATTTATTTCAGCATCCGTTACGAATATTATTCTTTTTTTTCAGATCCTGCCCTTCGATACCTCGACAAGCTCAGCAAGCGAAGCTCAGGGGGCGGTTCAGGATGACTATTCGGGATGACCACTTCGGGTATCTGCATCCTTTTCGATTTACGAATGTTTTATTGGGCAAAAAGGCTAACAGCCAATTGTACAGACGCAAAACCTTGCGTCTCAATATGAAATTAGAAACGTCGAAACGGCAAAAACGACATCAATTTACGATTTGCAAATCGGAAGAAATTAACATAGTTTTTGTAACTTGCTGTAATACAATAAATAAAAAATCTGCAAAATCGTTCAAAAAAATTTGTCGGTATTGATTTTATGTGTACTTTTGCAGTCCAAAAATTTAAGAAACATAAATTAAAAATTAAAAAGATAACAAAATGATTATTGTACCTGTAAAAGAAGGCGAAAACATCGATAGAGCCTTGAAGAAATTCAAAAGAAAATTCGAAAAGACTGGTGTTGTAAAGGAATTAAGAGCACGTCAGCAGTTTGACAAGCAGTCTGTTATTAAGCGCCAGCAGAAGCTCCATGCAATTTACGTACAGAAATTGCAGAGCATGCAGGAAAATAATTAAAAATATTTTTGTTTTCATTTTTATTTCTTAAATTTGCTTCTCCATAGGAGATGTCAAATGGAAATAAAAATGTTCACGGAATATTTGAGGCTCGAACGTAGAAGTTCGGAGCACACTGTAAAATCTTACGAAACTGATTTACTTCAGTTTCGTGATTTTATTTGTGGTAACTCAAACAATATTCCAGTCAGTGAGTATTTTACCGACAAGAACGTCAGGTCTTGGATGATGGACTTGAAAAAAGGCGGATTGTCGTCGCGGAGTATCAACCGCAAACTTTCGAGTTTGAAAGCTTTTGTCACATATCTCAAGAAGGTCGGCAAAATCGACCATAATCCATTGGCAAAAATCACAAGTCAGAAAATTAGTAAGCGACTGCCAGAGTTTGTCGCCGAGTCCGACATGGACAAAATGACTACCGACGAGTTCTATCCCGAAGGTTTTGCCGGCAAGCGCGACGAGTTTATGGTGGAGCTTTTCTATGCAACAGGCATGCGTTTGTCGGAACTTATCAACCTTAAGCATCTCGACTTTGTTCCTTCCGAACGCCAGGTAAAGGTTTTCGGAAAAAGAAGCAAGGAAAGAATCTGTCCGTTGAACGACTATATTATTAATAGGTATAACGAATATGTCGAGTCGAAAAAGCAGGAAGGCTTTGATATTAGTTCTCAAGCATGGCTCCTTGTAACTGACAAAGGCGAAAAATTGTATAGCAAATTCGTCTACCGCAAGATTACCCATTACCTGGGCGAGGTCACAAGCATCGACAAGAAGAGTCCGCACGTTCTGCGCCACACATTTGCAACACAGATGCTCAACAACGGCGCCGATCTCAATTCCATAAAGGAGTTGCTCGGACATGCAAGCCTGTCGGCGACGCAGGTATATACGCACAATACATTCGAGAAATTAAAAACAGTTTATAAACAAGCTCATCCAAGAGCATAAAAATGAAAGGGAAAAGATATGAACGTAAAAGTACAGTCGGTTCAGTTCGACGCTGACCAAAAATTATTGGATTATGTTGATAAGAAAGTTGGTAAATTGTCGCAGATGGCTGACAATATTTTGAGCGCTGAAGTAATTTTACGCCTCGATAAGTCGGAAACTAACGAAAATAAGATAGCAGAAGTTAGCCTTGACGTGCCAAAATTGACTGGTTTGTTCGCAAAACGTCAGTGCAAAACTTTTGAGGAAGCCGTTGATTTATCGGTAGATGCGTTAAAAAAACAGCTTGTAAAGGCTAAGGAAAAACAGCGTGATTAAAAAATATAAAAAAAATTTTGTTGATAAAAAATAATCATCTATATTTGCAGTCCCTTTCGAGGGAGTAAAAACGATCTTTAAAAGTGTTGATGATTATTTTTTAGCCGATGTAGCTCAGCTGGTAGAGCAGCTGATTTGTAATCAGCCGGTCGGCGGTTCGAATCCGTTCATCGGCTCAAAAAATGGTTAGGGGAGATACCAAAGTGGCCAACTGGAGCAGACTGTAAATCTGTTGTCGTAAGACTTCGGAGGTTCGAATCCTTCTCTCCCCACTACAAGGACGATGCGCGGGAATAGCTCAGTTGGTAGAGCATCAGCCTTCCAAGCTGAGGGTCGCGAGTTCGAGTCTCGTTTCCCGCTCAATAAGCCAATGTAGCTCAGGGGTAGAGCACTTCCTTGGTAAGGAAGAGGTCATGGGTTCAATTCCCATCATTGGCTCTTTTTTTTGTATATATATTAATAGGTAAAGGAAATAATTTAAGTATTGATCATTAAATAAATTTGAAGTCATGGCTAAAGAGAAATTTGAAAGAACGAAACCGCACGTCAACATCGGTACAATCGGACACGTTGACCACGGTAAGACCACATTAACATCTGCTATCACTATGGTGTTGGCAAAGAAAGGCTTGTCGGAAGTAAAGGATTTTGACGCTATCGACAACGCTCCAGAAGAAAAGGAAAGAGGTATAACCATCAACACTGCTCACGTTGAATACCAGACTGAAACCCGCCACTATGCACACGTTGACTGCCCAGGTCACGCCGACTATGTAAAGAACATGGTTACTGGTGCTGCTCAGATGGATGGTGCTATCTTGGTAGTTGCTGCAACTGACGGTCCTATGCCACAGACAAACGAACACGTACTTCTCGCTAAGCAGGTTAACGTACCTAAGATGGTTGTTTTCCTCAATAAGTGCGATATGGTTGACGATCCAGAATTGCTCGACCTCGTAGAAATGGAAGTTCGTGACCTCCTCACTAAATATGATTTCGACGGTGACAACACTCCGGTTATCCGCGGTTCTGCACTTGGTGCATTGAATGGCGAACCTCAGTGGGAAGCTAAGGTTGAAGAACTTATGGCTGCTGTTGACACTTGGATTCCATTGCCAAAGCGTGAAAACGAAAAGCCGTTCTTGATGCCTGTTGAAGACGTATTCTCAATCACTGGTCGTGGTACTGTTGCTACCGGCCGTATCGAAACTGGTGTTATCCACACTGGCGATAAGGTTCAGATCGTTGGTTTGAGCGACGAATTCAAGGACACTACAGTTACTGGTGTTGAAATGTTCCGTAAGATTTTGGACGAAGGTGAAGCTGGTGACAACGTAGGTTTGTTGCTCCGCGGTATCGACAAGGACGAAGTTAAGAGAGGTCAGGTTATCGCAGCTCCTGGTTCAATCCATCCTCACACTCACTTCAAGGCAGAAGTTTACGTTCTGACTAAGGAAGAAGGTGGACGTCACACTCCATTCCAGAACCACTACCGTCCTCAGTTCTTCTTGAGAACTTTGGATATCACTGGTGAAATCGCTCTTCCAGAAGGAACCGAAATGGTAATGCCAGGTGATAACGTTACTATCGACGTAACTTTGATCTACCCGGTAGCATTGAACGTTGGTCTCCGTTTCGCAATCCGCGAAGGTGGTAGAACAGTTGGTGCTGGTCAGATTACCGAAATCGTTGAATAATTAAAGTAATTATTATAAAGTGATGGGAGTATTCCCGTCACTTTTTTACGGGTGTAGCTCAGTTGGTAGAGCACTAGTCTCCAAAACTAGGTGTCGGGAGTTCGAGCCTCTCTACCCGTGCAAGATAAAGAATTTTCGCTATAATGAAGAAGATAAAAGCATATTTTGCCAGCGTTTACGATGAGCTGGTAAGGAAAGTTACCTGGCCGAAGTGGTCAGAACTTCAAAGTAGTGCAATAGTGGTAATGGTTGCTTCCTTAATATTTGCCCTCGTAATCTTCGTAATGGACTTTGCATTCAAAGGTCTGTTGGAATGGGTTTACGGGTTATTTTATTAAACCAGTTTTTTTAGTTTGGAGTTATGACAGAAGTTTCTAAGAAATGGTATGTGGTACGCGCATTGAGCGGTAAGGAAAAAAAGGTGAAGGAATATCTCGAAAGTGAAATCCAGCACCGTAACCTCACCGAGCAAGTTCCGCAGGTACTAATTCCAACTGAAAAAGTTTATCAAGTTAGAAATGGAAAGCCTGTTCACAAGGAAAGAAATTTCTTCCCTGGCTATATCCTTATCTATGCTGCCCTCGATGGTGAGGTCGAACATGTGATAAAGAATGTATCGGGCGTGATAGGTTTTCTTGGAACCAAGGATGGAAAGGCAGTGCCCTTGAGAAACGACGAAGCTGCAAGAATTCTTGGCAAGGTTGACGAATTGTCGGAAAATGCCGACGAGGTCACCGTGCCGTTCTTCGTTGGCGAAGCCGTCAAGGTTACCGACGGACCGTTCAATGGTTTCAGTGGTGTAATTGAAGAAGTGTATGATGAGAGGAAGAAATTGAAGGTTATGGTTACCATCTTCGGTAGAAAGACCCCAATCGAACTTCGATTCATGCAAGTCGAAAAAGAGTAATCTTAGTTAATAACGGTAAAAAGTTATGGCAAAACAAATTGGCGGTTTTATTAAACTGCAAATTAAAGGTGGAGCTGCAAATCCCGCTCCTCCGGTAGGTCCAGCTTTAGGTTCGAAAGGTTTGAACATCATGGAGTTCTGCAAGCAGTTCAACGGCAGAACCCAGACTCCTCAGACCGCAGGTAAGGTATTGCCTGTTGTCATCACTTATTATAGTGACAAGTCTTTCGACTTCGTAGTAAAGACCCCGCCGGTTGCAGTACAGCTGATGGAAGTTGCGAAGGTAAAGAAGGGTTCGTCTGAACCTAACCGTTCTAAGGTCGGCTCGGTTACCTGGGATCAGGTAAAGACCATAGCCGAAGGTAAGATGGTTGATATGAACGCTTTCACAATCGACTCGGCAATGAGCATGGTTGCAGGAACAGCTAGAAGTATGGGAATCGCAGTTAAGGGCGACTCTCCAATTAAGAAATAATTTAAGTACTTTTTGAAATGACAAAAATTAGTAAGAAAAGAAAAGTTGCTTTGTCTAAAATAGAAAATGGCAAGAAGTACGATCTTCAGGAAGCTGCTAAATTGGTAAAGGAAATAACTTACACAAAGTTCGATGCATCTGTTGACTTGGATGTTCGCCTTGGCGTTGACCCTCGTAAGGCCAACCAGATGGTAAGGGGTATCACCACTTTGCCTCACGGAACCGGTAAGCAGGTTCGCGTGTTGGTATTGTGTACTCCCGACAAGGAACAGGAAGCTAAGAATGCTGGTGCCGACTATGTAGGTTTGGATGACTATATCGAGAAGATCCAGGGCGGTTGGACCGATGTTGACATCATCATCACTATGCCAATGGTAATGGCTAAGATAGGTAAGTTGGGTAGAATATTAGGTCCTAGAGGCTTGATGCCAAACCCAAAGACCGGAACCGTTACTATGGAAGTTGGCAAGGCAGTAGAAGATGTTAAGAAGGGTAAAATCGACTTCAAGGTTGACAAGTTTGGTATTATTCACGCTGGTATCGGTAAGGTTTCGTTCGAAGCCAACAAGATTGCCGAAAATGCAAACGAATTGCTCCAGACTATCATCAAGTTGAAGCCAGCTGCAGCTAAGGGAACTTACGTAAAGAGCGTTTACCTTTCTAGCACTATGAGTCCTGGAATAGAAATCGATACAAAAACAATTAATTAGTAACACACGAGTATGAAACGAGAAGACAAGAATGCTCTTATCGAGAGCCTGAAGTCAGCAGTAGAACAGTACAATCACTTCTACGTAGCCGACATTTCAGGATTGAACGCTAAGCAGACTTATTTGCTTAGAAAGAAATGCTTCGAGAAAGACATTGAACTGATTGTTGTTAAGAATACCTTTTTTAGAAAAGCATTGGAACGTATCGGCAACGGTTACGAAGAATTGTATCCCGTATTGGTTGAAAATTCCGCAGTAATGTTCTGCAACACAGCTAATGTGCCTGCAAAGCTTATAAAGGAATTGAACCAGAAGAGCGACAAGCCTCTTTTCAAGGGTGCATACGCAGAGGAATCGATTTATGTCGGACAGTCCAACCTTGAGGCATTAGCAAGTCTCAAGTCTAAGGAAGAACTTCTTGGTGATGTTATATTATTGTTGCAGTCGCCGATGAAGACCGTATTGGGACAACTAGAGTCAGGCAAGAATTTATTAGGAGGTTTAGTAAAAACCTTATCAGAGAGAGAATAAAAAAGAATTAAAGTTAAAAAGTTAAAATTTAATAAAAATGGCAGATCTTAAGAAATTGGCAGAAGAATTAGTTAATCTTACTGTTAAAGACGTAAATGAATTAGCAAATATTTTGAAGGAAGAATACGGTATTGAACCCGCAGCAGCAGCAGCAGTAGTAGCAGCTCCAGCAGCAGGTGGCGCAGCAGAAGCAGCAGCAGAAAAGACCGAATTTGACGTAATCCTCAAGGCAGCTGGTCCTAAGAAGTTGGACGTTGTTAAGGTTGTTAAGACTTTGACTGGCCTCGGATTGAAGGAAGCTAAGGATTTAGTTGACGCAGCTCCAAAGCCTGTAAAAGAAGGTGTTGCTAAGGACGAAGCAGAATCTTTGAAGAAGCAGTTGGAAGAAGTTGGAGCAGAAGTTGAACTTAAATAAACGACTTTTGTTGCATAATTTATAGGTTTAGAGCCCCCTCGGGGGGTCTAAACCTTTGTTGGTTTAAGTTCATTTTTAAAAAATTGCGACAATGGCTGTTAATACAAATCAAAGAATCAATTTTTCAACAACAAGAAATCAGCTGGAATATCCGGATTTCTTGGAAATTCAAATAAAATCGTTTAAAGAATTCGTTCAGCTCGATTCAACGGCTGAACAAAGAAAGTCGGAAGGTTTATATCAGGTATTCGCTGAGAACTTCCCTATAACCGATACTAGAAATAATTTCGAATTGCAATTCCTCGACTATACTCTCGATCCTCCGAGATATAGCATCGAACAATGCATCGACAGGGGCCTTACTTATTGCGTTCCCCTGAAGGCTAAGCTTAGGCTGACTTGCAGCGACGAGGAACATGAGGACTTCGAAGATTCAATTCAGGATGTATGGTTGGGTACTATCCCATACATGACACCTAGTGGCACATTTGTGATAAATGGCGCCGAAAGAGTTGTTGTTTCACAGTTGCATAGGTCTCCTGGCGTTTTCTTCAGCCAGTCAATGCATACTAACGGTACTAAATTGTATTCAGCACGTGTTATCCCGTTCAAGGGCGCATGGATAGAATTTGCTACCGATATAAATACTGTAATGTATGCTTATATCGACCGTAAGAAAAAGTTGCCCGTAACCACTTTGCTTAGAGCTATCGGTTTCGAAAACGATAAGGACATACTTGAAATCTTTGATTTGGCAGACGAAATTAAGGTTTCGAAGACAGCTTTGAAGAAGGTTGTCGGTCGCCGTCTTGCAGCAAGAGTGCTTAAGACTTGGATCGAAGATTTCGTTGACGAAGATACCGCTGAAGTAGTATCACTCGAAAGAAACGAAATCATCCTCGACCGCGAAACCGTAATCGAAAATGAACATATCGACATGATTGTAGAATCGGGAGTTAAGACCATCCTTCTCCACAAGGAAAACCAGAAGATTTCCGACTATGCAATCATTTACAACACTTTGCAGAAAGATACCTGCAACTCCGAAAAGGAAGCTGTGTTCTATATCTACCGCCAGCTTAGAAATGCTGAACCGCCCGACGAGGCAACAGCACGCGACGTCATCGACAAGCTGTTCTTCTCCGACAAGAGATACGACCTCGGCGATGTTGGTAGATACAGAATCAACCAGAAGCTCGCTCTTGATGTTCCCGACACTACACGTGTTCTTACAAAGGAAGACATCATCGCTATTATTAAGTATTTGATCGAGCTTATCAATTCAAAAGCTGATGTGGACGATATCGACCACTTGAGCAACCGTAGAGTTAGAACCGTTGGCGAACAGCTCGCTAACCAGTTCAACGTTGGTCTCGCTCGTATGGCTCGTACCATCAGAGAAAGAATGAACGTAAGAGACAACGAAGTTTTCCACCCAATGGACCTTATCAACTCGAAGATCTTGTCTTCAGTGATAAATTCATTCTTCGGAACTAACCAGTTGTCGCAGTTCATGGACCAGATCAACCCGTTGGCAGAAATGACTCACAAGCGTCGTCTGTCAGCTTTGGGTCCTGGCGGTCTGTCGCGCGAAAGAGCAGGTTTCGAGGTTCGTGACGTTCACTACACCCACTACGGCCGTTTGTGCCCGATCGAAACTCCTGAAGGTCCAAACATCGGTCTTATCTCGTCGCTCTGCGTATATGCAAAGATCAACAACCTCGGTTTCATCGAAACCCCATACAGAAAGGTTGCTAACAACGCAGTAAGTTTCGACGATATTGTTTACTTGAGCGCTGAACAGGAAACTGGTCTTGTTGTTGCTCAGGCTAACGCCGAAGTCGACGATAGCGGTAACTTCCAGAGCAATAGGGTTAAGGCAAGAAAGGAAGGCGACTATGTTGTTGTAACTCCCGAAGAAGTTCAGCTCATGGACGTTGCTCCTAACCAGATTTCATCTATTGCAGCTTCGTTGATTCCTTTCTTGGAGCACGACGATGCTAACCGTGCCTTGATGGGTTCGAACATGATGCGTCAGGCAGTTCCTCTGCTTCGTCCCGAAGCTCCTATAGTTGGTACCGGTATCGAGCACATGGTTGCTAAGGATTCGAGAATTCTCCTCGTAGCCGAAGGCAAGGGCGTAGTTGAATACGTTGATGCAGAAAAGATAATTATCAAGTACGATAGAACCGACGAAGAAAGATTTGTAAGCTTTGTCGGCGATTCTGTCGAATATAAGATTCCTAAGTTCAGGAAGACAAACCAGAATACCTGTGTAAATCTTCGTCCAGTTGTTACAAAGGGACAGAAGGTTACCAAGGGTATGATTCTTACCGAAGGTTATGGCACCCAGGGCGGTGACCTTGCTCTCGGACGTAACCTCAAGGTTGCTTTCATGCCTTGGAAGGGTTACAACTACGAGGACGCTATCGTTCTCAACGAAAGAGTTGTCCGCGAGGATTACTTCACATCTATCCATATTACCGACTACCAGCTCGAAGTTCGCGAAACCAAGCGCGGTATGGAGGAACTCACTTCCGATATCCCGAACGTTAGCGAAACCGCTACCAAGGACCTCGACGAAAACGGTATCATCCGTGTAGGTGCTAGGGTAAAGCCGGGCGATATAATGATAGGTAAGATTACTCCTAAGGGCGAAAGCGATCCTTCACCAGAAGAGAAGCTCCTCAGGGCTATCTTCGGAGAAAAGGCAGGCGATGTAAAGGATGCATCCCTCAAGGCTTCTCCTTCTACCAGCGGTGTCGTTATCGACAAGAAGTTGTTCTCGAGAAGCGTTAAGGACAGAAAGACCAAGACCAACGATAAGATGTTGGTTGAAGCTATCGAAGAAGTCGAAAGAAAGGAACTCGACAAGCTTAAGGGTGTTCTTATCGACAAGCTCTTTGTTCTTGTTAACGGCAAGACTTCGCAGGGTGTAAAGGACAATCTCGACCAGGTTGTAATACAGAAGGGTGTTAAGTATACCCAGAAGTTGTTGCAGGGTGTCGATTTCATCAATGTCAACCCCAACAAGTGGACGACCGACAAGAACCGCAACGACCAGATAGCAAAGATTTTGTTCAACTACATGGTTGAATACAAGAAGATAACTGGTAAGTACAGACGCGAAAAACTCGACATTACAATAGGTGATGAACTTCCATCTGGTATCATGCAGCTGGCAAAGGTTTACCTTGCAAGCAAGCGTGTCATCAGAGTGGGCGATAAGCTCGCAGGTCGTCACGGTAACAAGGGTATCCTTGCTCGTATCGTTCGTCAGGAAGATATGCCTTTCCTCGACGATGGTACTCCAGTCGACATTGTTCTTAACCCGTTGGGCGTGCCTTCACGTATGAACCTCGGACAGATCTACGAAACCGTTCTCGGTTGGGCAGGTAAGGTTCTCGGATGCAAGTTCGCAACTCCTATCTTCGACGGTGCAAGCCTCGAACAGATCAGCGAATACACCGACAAGGCAGGCGTTCCACGTTACGGAAAGACTTGGTTGTACGACGGCGGTACTGGCCGTAAGTTCGACCAGCCGGCAACAGTTGGTGTCATCTACATGCTGAAACTCGGTCACATGGTCGAGGACAAGATGCATGCCCGTTCAATCGGTCCATACTCACTCATCACTCAGCAGCCATTGGGCGGTAAGGCTCAGTTCGGTGGTCAGCGTTTCGGTGAAATGGAAGTCTGGGCTCTCGAGGCATTCGGTGCAGCAAACGTACTTCAGGAAATACTTACTGTTAAGTCCGATGATGTTGTCGGTAGAGCTAAGACCTACGAGAGCATCGTTAAGGGCGAACAGATGCCTGTACCGGGAATCCCCGAATCATTGAATGTGTTGTTGCATGAATTGAGAGGTTTGTGCTTGAAAATTAATCTTGAATAATTGATAAAATTCTGGTAAAATGGCTTTTAGAAAAGATACAAAAGTTAAGACTAACTTCACTAAGATAACCGTAAGCCTTGCTTCTCCCGAAGAGATTCAGGACTTGTCGAGCGGCGAAGTTACTAAACCTGAAACCATAAATTATAGAACATATAAGCCCGAAAGAGATGGTCTGTTCTGCGAAAGGATTTTCGGTCCTTGCAAGGATTACGAGTGCCATTGCGGTAAATATAAGAGAATTAGATATAAAGGTATCGTTTGCGACAGATGTGGTGTCGAAGTAACAGAGAAGAAGGTACGTAGGGAAAGAATGGGTCACATTAAGCTCGAAGTGCCGGTAGCTCATATCTGGTATTTCAAGACCCTTCCGAACAAGATTGGTTACTTGCTCGGTCTGCCGTCAAAGAAACTCGATTCTGTAATATACTACGAAAGGTACATCGTTTTGCAGCCAGGTCCTATGGCTTCGGAAGGTGTTGCCGAACTTGATCTTTTGACCGAAGAAGAATATGTACAGATTATAGATTCTCTTCCTCGCGAAAACCAGATGCTCGAAGATACCGATCCTAACAAGTTCGTCGCTAAGATGGGTGCCGAGGCTATCCTCGAACTCCTCAAGAAGATCGACCTCGACAAGTTGTCGTACGAACTTCGCGACAAGGCTGGCAAGGAAACTTCGCAGCAGAGAAAGGCAGAAGCCCTCAAGAGACTTAACGTTGTCGAAGCTTTCAGAATGTCGAAGGACATTAACAAGCCCGAATGGATGATTGTACAGGTTGTTCCTGTTATTCCTCCCGAGCTCCGTCCTTTGGTTCCACTGGATGGTGGACGTTTTGCAACTTCCGACCTCAACGACCTCTACCGTAGGGTTATCATTAGAAACAACCGTCTGAGAAGACTCCTCGAAATAAAGGCTCCAGAAGTTATCCTCCGCAACGAAAAGCGTATGCTTCAGGAAGCTGTAGATTCATTGTTCGACAACTCAAGAAAGTCGAGCGCAGTGAAGACCGATGCTAACAGACCTCTCAAGTCGTTGAGCGACAGTTTGAAGGGTAAGCAGGGACGTTTCCGTCAGAACTTGCTCGGTAAGCGTGTCGATTTCTCGGCTCGTTCGGTTATCGTTGTAGGTCCTGAACTTCACATGCACGAGTGCGGTCTTCCAAAGGATATGGCTGCTGAACTTTACAAGCCGTTCGTTATCCGTAAGTTGATGGAACGCGGTATTGTAAAGACTGTTAAGTCGGCTAAGAAAATCGTTGAACGCAAGGATCCGGTTGTATGGGACATCCTCGAAAACGTAATGAAGGGTCACCCAATTCTGCTCAACCGTGCTCCTACGTTGCACCGTCTTGGTATTCAGGCATTCCAGCCAAAACTTATCGAAGGTAAGGCAATCCAACTTCACCCACTCGTATGTACGGCATTCAACGCCGACTTCGATGGTGACCAGATGGCTGTTCACTTGCCGTTGGGTAATGCTGCCGTTATGGAAGCTCAGATCCTTATGCTTGCTTCGCACAACATTCTTAACCCTGCAAACGGTGCGCCTATCACGGTTCCATCGCAGGATATGGTTCTTGGTCTGTACTACATCACCAAGGAAAGAAGTGGCGAACAGGGCGAAGGTCAGACTTTCTACGGTCCGCAGGAAGTTATCATCGCTTACAACGAAGGCAAACTCGGTCTTCACGCTAAGATTAAGGTTAGACACCACGATGTTGACGAAAACGGCAACTTCATCGAACATATTATCGAAACAACTACCGGTCGTGTAATATTCAACCAGGTTGTTCCGAAGGAATACGGTTATATTAACCAACTCCTTACCAAGAAATCGTTGAGAGATATCATTGGTAACCTTATTAATAAGTGCGGAACTGCAACTACTGCTAAGTTCCTCGACGATATCAAGAACATGGGTTACTACAACGCTTTCATCGGCGGTTTGTCGTTCAACCTCGACAACGTTATCGTTCCTGAAGAAAAGGCTCAGCTCATCCAGGACGGTTACGATCAGGTTGACGAAATCATGTTCAACTTCAGCAACGGTTTCATTACCGATACCGAACGTTACAATCAGGTTATCGATGTATGGACCAATGTAAACGCTAAGTTGAGTATCGCCGTTATGAAGAAACTTTCGACCGACGACCAAGGTTTCAACTCAGTTTACATGATGCTTGACTCCGGTGCTCGTGGTTCTAAGGAACAGATCAGCCAGTTGTGCGGTATGAGAGGTCTTATGGCTAAGCCGCAGAAGTCTGGTACAGGCGCAAGCGAAATCATCGAAAACCCAATTCTTGCTAACTTCAAGGAAGGTCTTTCGATTCTCGAATACTTCATCTCCAGCCACGGTGCTCGTAAGGGTCTTGCCGATACCGCTCTTAAGACGGCTGATGCTGGTTACTTGACCCGTCGTCTTGTCGATGTGGCTCACGATGTAATCATCACCGAGGAAGACTGCGGTACATTGCGCGGACTTGAAGTTTCCGAACTCAGAAAGGACGACGGTGAACTTATCGAATCCTTGTACGATCGTATCCTTGGTAGAATCAGTGTTCACGATGTATTCCATCCACAGACCAACGAACTTATCGTTGCTTCGGGTGAAGAAATTACTGAGGACATTGCTAAGACTATCGCCGATTCACCAATCGAAAAGGTTGAAATCCGTTCGGTTCTCACTTGCGAATCGCACAGAGGTGTTTGCGCTAAGTGCTACGGACGTAACCTTGCAACCCACAGGATGGTTCAGAAGGGCGAGGCTGTAGGTGTTATCGCAGCTCAGTCAATCGGTGAACCAGGTACTCAGCTTACTCTTCGTACATTCCACTCCGGTGGTATCGCAGGTAACATCGCAAGCGAATCTACAATTACCGCTAAGTACGACGGTATCCTCGAAATCGATGAACTCCGTACAGTTGTTCACGAAGAGGAAGAAGGCAATGTAGATATCGTTGTTACCCGTATGGCCGAACTCAAGATTCTCGACCCGGGAACAAAGATCGCATTGGTTAACAAGTCGTTGCCTTACGGTTCGCGTTTGTACTTCAAGAACGGCGACATGGTTAAGAAGGGCGACAAGATTTGTGAATGGGACCAGTACAACATTGTAATCATTTCAGAATACACAGGTAAGCTTATCTTCGAAGATGTTGTCGAAGGTGTCAACTTCAAGCAGGAAATTGCTCCGCAGACAGGTTTCATCGAGAGGATAATTACCGAAACCAAGGATAAGTCCAAGATTCCAGTAGCAAAGATTATCGACAAGAACAAGGAAGTTCTTGCAGTATACAACTTGCCAGTAGGCGCACGTTTGATGAAGAACGAGAAAGACCAGATTAAGGCTGGTGACATCCTCATCAAGATGCCGAAGGTAGTAGGTAAGGGTGGTGATATCACGGGTGGTTTGCCACGTGTAACCGAGTTGTTCGAAGCTCGTAACCCATCCAACCCTGCTGTTGTATCCGAAATCGACGGTGTTGTTCAGTTCGGTAAGATTAAGCGTGGTAACCGCGAAATCGAAATCACACCGAAGGAAGGCAACTCAAAGAAATATTTGGTTCCGCTGTCAAAGCAGATACTTGTTCAGCCAAACGACTACATCAAGGCAGGTACTCCGCTTATTGATGGTGCTATCACTCCGTCCGACATCCTTGCTATCAAGGGTCCGACCGCAGTTCAGGAATATCTTGTAAACGAAATCCAGGATGTTTACCGTCTGCAGGGTGTTAAGATCAACAACAAGCACTTCGAAGTTATTGTACGCCAGATGATGAGAAAGGTTCTCGTAGAAGACCCGGGCGACACCCAGTTCCTCGAAAATCAGATTGTCGACAAGTGGGAATTCAGGCAGGAAAACGACACTATCTTCGACAAGAAGGTAGTCGTTGACGCTGGCGATTCCGAGAACTTCACCGCTGGTCAGATAGTTTCGTACCGCAGACTTCGCGACGAGAACTCGATGCTGAAGCGTAAGGACAAGAGGTTGGTAGAAGCACGTCCGGCAATTCCGGCAACATCGAGCCAGGTATTGCAGGGTATCACAAAGGCTGCATTGCAGACTTCGAGCTTCATGTCGGCTGCATCATTCCAGGAAACAACAAAGGTATTGAACGAGGCTGCAATCCGCGCTAAGGAAGATACACTCGAAGGTATGAAGGAAAATGTTATCTGCGGTCACTTGATTCCTGCAGGAACAGGTCTTCGCGACTTCCAGAGCCTGCGCGTGTGCAACAAGGCTGAGGTTGCTCCTTACATCGATACTCTCGAACAGCAGAATGAAATTTAATTTGAATAGCTATGGCAGAGAATAACAACCAGCTGAATATTGAATTGGACGAAGCGGTAGCACAGGGAACATACGCGAACCTTGCTGTAATCACTCATTCGTCGTCGGAATTTATACTCGATTTCGTAAGGGTAATGCCCGGACTGCCGAAGTCTAAGGTGCAGTCGAGGATAATTCTTACCCCCGAACATGCAAAGAGGCTTCTGCGTGCCTTGCAGGACAATATCCAGAAGTACGAATCGAACTTTGGTCCGATAGAGGTTCAGTCGTCGAAGTTGCCGATGAATTTCGGAGGCAACACCGCAAAGGCTTAGGCTGGTTTTATAACGACAAAGAAGGAGCGGATGACGTGTGTTGTCCGCTCTTTTTTTGCTGTTTCGAGCGCTGCAAAGGAATATTGGTACGGATATTGCATATATAATGTGACATTTTCCCTATGTGTTACACTTGGCGCTATGCTACTGTGCTAAGTGTTAATACATTACATAATATTTTATAGACCAATTGCAAGTTGGTTCTCCCGCTGGAGCTGAGCATGTGTTTGTTTGTATAAAAATACACGCTGATTGCCTTTGTGATTAATCACAATATATAATATTTTACATAGTGTAACTATAGTTAATTTATTAGTTGTACTTTTGCGCCCAAATAAATGAGAGAGGGGAAAACTCATTTTTTTGTTAGTTTTATTTTTGCTCCGAAAGGGGTTATGTAGTTTAAAATATGAAGGATTTTTACGGTATGAGAGGGAACTCTACTATTATGTTAGGTGCTTTAGGAAAGAATAAAGCAAGTGTTTGTGTATCGGCTATGTCTGATATAAAAAATAATGCTGTAAGTAGTTCTTGCACAAGTGGCTTTGCCGACAAAAACAATCTTACTGCATACAAATTAAGAATCCTGTTTACCATGCTGGCATTCTGCCTGGCGATGGTATTCGGCGGTAAGGCTTGGGGACAGACCCTTACTGTGAATGATGGAACGGAAAGTAGTGATGTTGTTCCATTTGATGGTTACAATGCAGATGGTGCTCAGCATAACCAGATGATTTATCCTGCAACTGGCTTAACGGCTATGAGTGGCAAGATAATCACTCAGATGGTGTTCTACATTGATCAAAGTGCAAGTAATGGTAGCAATACTGCCGCCGGCCGTCTTGGTACATGGACAGTTTCTTTAGGCGAAACTGCCGAAACTACTTTAAGCGGACTTGACAATACTACTACGCTTACGCAAGTATATGAAGGCTATTTTGATTGTTCTACAGGAACTCTTACATTGGAATTTGATGAAGGATATCTATATAATGGGGGCAATCTGTTGGTTGACCTTAACCATGCGGCAGCAAGCTGGAACACATGGTATTTTTTAGGTGAAAATGCAACAGGTGCAAGTTACACTTACAATAGCCAGCGTAACTTTCTTCCAAAGACTACTTTTACTTATGAAGATGTGCCTACTTGTATTAAGCCAACAGCATTAACTGCAAATAATATTACCCATAATACAGCTATGGTAAGCTGGTCTCAGGGTGGCGAAGCTACAAACTGGGTTCTCGAATACAGTCCAAATGCTGATTTCTCTGATGCGATATCAAATAATGTGAATACTACTCCGTCGATTTCTCTCTCAGGCTTGAATACTCTAACTACATACTATGTCCGCGTAAAAGCTGACTGTGGCGGTGGAGATAAAAGTGACTGGAGTACTTCGATAAGTTTCTCGACAACAGCAGAAGCTACTTTAGTCGGAGACAGCTGGAATGATGATTTTGAAGGTGCAACTTGCGGTTGGGAATTTATAAACGGCAATAACACCAACGCATGGACTTGGGGAACCGCTGTTAATAATGGAGGAACACATGCATTGTATATTTCCGATGACAACGGTACTACCTATGAGTATACTACTGGTTCTGTTATGGTGTATGCCACTAAGTTACTTAACTTTGCTACTGGCAAATATCAATTTTCATACAATTGGAAAGCCAATGGAGAAAGTACTTGGGACTTCATGAGAGTAGCTTTGGTTCCAGCATCGGTAACTCTTACTGCAGGAACGACTTTGCCTTCTGGACTTTCTACTACTTCTCTTCCAAGTGGTTGGATTGCCTTGGATGGCGGTAGCAAACTTAATTTAGTTAATGAATGGCAAACACAAGAATTGGCAATTAATGTAGCTGCAGGCAACTATTATTTGGTTTTTGCATGGCGCAACGATAATAGTGGTGGCACTCAGCCCCCCGCTGCAGTCGACAACGTTAGCATAACACTTATGACTTGCGGATATGATGTTATCAATCTTGCAGTCAGCGATATCACTACTTCAGGAGCAACACTTGAATGGACAGCTGGAGAAGCTTCGCAGTTGCAGGTGGCATATAGTACTTCAAGCGATTTTACAGGAGCAACCGAAGAGATTGTTAACGCAGCTACTTACCATATGACTTCGCTGGCAAGCGCTTCTAAATATTATGTTAAGGTACGTGCATATTGCGGTGGCAGTGATTATGGAGCATGGAGTTCGGTGCTTCAGTTCCAAACAGCATGCGATGTAATAACTACTTTCCCTTGGAGCGAAGATTTCTCTTCATTGTCATCTGGAATTCCTGCATGCTGGGACAATAGCGAAGGAACAACAAATAATGAATCGTACAAATGGAATTATTATGCAACAGGTCATGAAGGAGCTTGTTTGAGATTCAATTCATATAGCAATAGCAGTAATAATACTAACATGCTGAAGACTCCAGCTTTTGATTTGACGGTTCGCTCTAAAGCATTGTTGAAATTCTGGTATAAGAATCCGGCAGGAGGTGATTTCTCTGTATATATATCAACGGATGGCGGTACTACGTACGACACAGAGCTTGCTACTGGGTTGACAGGTGTATCAACCTGGACAGAAAAAACAATTGATATTTCGTCATATTGTACTAGCAATAATGTTGTTATTGTATTCAAGGGCACTAGCAATTGTGGTTATAATGATGCCTATATTTATTTAGATGATATAAGCATAATTAATTGTGTACCACCTACCATTATTACTACATCATCTACTGTAAACACTATCGCCATCGAATGGACAGCAGGCAATGGAGAAAACGCTTGGCAGTATTGTCTTAATGGCGGCAGCTGGATTGATTTAGACTATAATGCTGGTAGAACATATTCTGGTACAATTACAGGGTTAGATGAAGCGACAACGTATTCGTTACAAATTCGATCAGATTGTGGATCTAACGGCTTTAGCGTACCAACGTCTACATCATTTACAACGGAAGTTGCTTGTCCGGTTCCTACAGGATTGACAAGTGCAAATATTACAGCATCTTCTGCATTAGTATCATGGGATAATGTAAGTGAAACTAGTTGGAAGTTGCAGTACAAGAAAACTTCGGCATCCTCATGGACCGAAGTCATAGTTGTTCCTACTAATAACTATACGCTTGTAGGCCTTGACGAATCTTCTACCTACGAAGTACAAGTTCAAGCAGATTGCGGTTCTGAGGGCCTGTCTAATTGGACATCTTCAGTAACGTTTACAACTATTGCTGCCTGTGCTGCTCCTACAGCTTTGGCGGCTTCAAATGTTACGGCAAGAGCCGCCGATTTGTCTTGGACTGGCGCATCGGAAACAAATTGGGTATTGCAGTATGGTACGGATAATACTTTCGCTGATAGGATAGAAGTTAATGTAAGTACTAATCCTGCTTATTCAATAACTGGTCTTACTCCAGAAACTGAATATTTTGCCAGAGTTAAGGCTATATGTGGCGTAGGTAATGAAAGCGAATGGAGTGATGTTTATTCATTCACACCTACAGCAATTGTAACTATAGGTACAGGAACAGCAACAGAAAACGTATTACCTACATACACATACTATAATTATTCAATGACGCAGCAGATTTATACCGTAGCTGAGATAGGAAGCACCGCAGGTAATATTACGAGTATTGATTTCTATGCTAGTGCTGCTGTGACCCGAACCTTGGATATTTATATGGTAGCCACCAATAAGGGAACATTTACTAGTGGTAGCGACTGGATTCCAGTATCGTCGGGTGACCTTGTATTCAATGGAGAGGTTACTTTTGCTGCTGATGATTGGACTACAATTACGCTTAATAATCCATTTATATATGATGGAATCTACAACGTGGCTATAATAGTTGACGACAATACAGGTTCTTATGAAAATAACAAGCAATTCCGAGTGTTTGATGCAGTTGCACAGGCAATACGTTTCTATAGCGATAGCGATAATCAAGATCCATTGTCTCCAACAGCTACCGGTACTATAGTGAATAAGAAGAATCAGATTCGTTTCCATATGGAGGATCTTCCGTCTTGTGTAAGACCTTCCGCTTTGGCGGTTTCTAATATAAATACAACAACTGCCGATTTGTCGTGGACAAGAATAGGTAGCGAAACTGCATGGCAGATTTGCATAAATGGTGACGAAGACAATCTTGTCGATGTAACCGCTAATCCATATACACTTACCGGTCTTACTCCAGAAACAGAATATACTGTAAAGATTCGTGCTAATTGTGGAGGCGGTGATTATAGTGCATGGAGTTCGGCAATTGAATTCAAAACAGCTTGCGAAGCCATAACATCTTATCCATGGAACGAAAATTTTGATGGCTATACAGTACCAATGGCTGTTAATCCAACAGCACGCACTTTGCCAAGTTGCTGGACATATATTAACACATGTACCCATAATACTTACAAGTATTATCCTACCTTATATAGCTCGTTCTCAAATTCAAATCCTAATAATTTAAGATTTAAATCCTATTATACACAATATACCGATTATGATCCGCAGCCACAATATGCAATCTTGCCTCCGATGGAAAACCTAAATGGTAAAAGAATTAAATTATGGGCAAGAGGTGATAATGCGAACTGTACTTTCAAGATTGGTATTATGACAGATCCAATGGATGTCAGTACGTTTGAGCTGATTGGTGAAGAATTGGCATTAACTACATCTTATCAGAAATTTACTATAAATTTGACTGGTACTGGCAATTATATTGCTATTATGATTGATGCTGCTAGCTCAAGTAGGGCAACAAATGCTGCTTATATCGACGATATAATTGTGGAGGAGATACCAAGTTGTGTAGAACCAAGTAATTTGTCTGTATCTAGTATTACAGCAAGAACAGCCGATTTGACATGGACTTCAGGTGGAAGTGAACCTACATGGCAGATTTGCCTAAATAATGACGAAAATAATCTTATTGAAGCTAATACTAATCCATTTACACTTACTGGTCTTACCCCAGAAACAGATTACACTGTTAAAGTTCGAGCAATTTGTGCTGTAGATGATGTAAGTGCATGGTCAGACATTGCATCGTTTACTACAGATGTTGCTTGTCATATACCGACTGATTTAGCTGCTGTCTTAACTCAAGGCAATGGCACAATTGCTACCCTTAGCTGGACAGAAAATGGTACAGCTACCGATTGGGTACTTGAATACGGTACAGCTTCAGACTTTGCTGGCGCAGTTTCGGAACCCGTGACAGGAACACCTTCGGCAAATCTCACTGGCCTTACAGCTGAAACTACTTATTATGCACGCGTAAAGGCTGTTTGTGGAGGAATTGATGGCGAAAGCGAATGGAGTGCAACTTTCAGCTTCGAGCCTACGGACAAATATATTATTGGCTCGGCAACAGCAACAAGTAACTATTTGCCTACACATTCAATGTACGATTATTCATTGACACAGCAGATATACACAGCTGCAGAAATCGGAACTGCTGGCTACATCAGTAGCATCGACTTCTACAATGTGGGAACTTCTCGTGCACGTACATTGGACATATACATTGTAAGTACCGATAAGACCACATTTGCTAATGGTAGCGATTGGATTTCAGTAAATGACGATGATATGGTATATAGCGGAACGGTTACGTTTGCTGCTGGCGTATGGTCGTCTATTCCTTTTTCTAGCGATTTTTACTATAATGGGACAAGTAACCTTGCTGTTATTGTTGATGACAACACTGGTTCCTGGGAAAGCGGTTTGAATTGCGATGTATTCAACGCGGATGGACAAGCAATATATAAGTATCAAGATAATACCAATTTTGATCCTGAGAATCCAGGTAGTTATTCTGGTACAGTTTTGAATGCAAAGAACCAGATCAGGCTTGCTATTACTCCTGGTGTAGCTCCAGCCTGCGATAGACCAACTGGTATTACTGTCAGTGACGTAGCTATAACCACTGCTACTATATCATGGACTGCCGGTGGAAATGAAGATACATGGAACATAGGATACAAAACTGATATTGATCCAGACTGGACCGAAATTAGTAATGTAACAACTCCATTTACCATCGAAGACCTTATTCCGGATACCCATTATGAAGTAAGAGTCCAGGCAAACTGCCGTGGCAATATTGGCGTTAGTAATTGGTCAAGGTCCGCTTCGTTTACAACTCTTCCCAATTGCCCGGCTCCAACCAATTTGTCTGCTTCGGTTACAGCAACATCGGCTACTATATCGTGGACAGCTGGTTTTGGTGAGAGTGTATGGAACTTAAGATACAAAGTTCCGAATGTTGTTGCCTGGACAGTAGTAAATGGTGTTACAAACCCATATACCATCGAAAATCTTAATCCTGAAACTTCATACGAAGTACAGGTTCAGTCAAAATGTACTCCAGCGGTATCCAGCGCATGGACTAATTCTTATAATTTCTATACTGGTTATTGCGCTCCTACTCCTTCATCAAAAGACGGCAAGGGTATTATTGGCGTTTCGTTTGGTGCTGGTAACGAAGTTGTAAATAATACAGATGCAAATGGTTTGCTTGTAACAGCTCCATTCTATGGCAATTTTTCGAATCTTGTCGGTGCCGTAAATATAGGACTGGAGACAACAGTTAGTATTACCTATGCAACAGGATATACATACGGAACAATAATATGGATCGATTTCAACGACAACCTTGTATTCGATGGCAACGAAGTCGTATATGTAGGAATGTCGGAAAATACTAATCCTACAGTTCTTGAAGCAACATTTACTTTGCCTGCTTCTACTCCATTGGGACAACATCGTATGCGTATAATTGGTTCCGATAGCGGATATGATAATTTTGTAACCTCCATTTCTGCTGCAGCAGCTGCAGATCCTTGTCCTACAGGTACATATACTATAGTACATGACTATACAATAAATGTGCTTGATGTTCCGTCATGTTTGCCTCCGACAAATATTGTAGCTACAAATATTACAATTAGCGGAGCTACAATTTCGTGGACTGAAAATAGTAATGAAACCGAATGGGAGTTACAATACAGCACTAGCCGTGATTTCGCTTCGTACGAAACTGTAAATGTTAGTACAAATCCTACTGCTGATATTACTAGTCTTACTGATGCAACTACATATTATGTAAGAGTAAAAGCTAATTGTGGTGGCGATTATAGCTATTGGAGTGCAATTGGTTCATTTTTAACCGCATGTGGTGTATTTACTGTTGATGCAGATCATCAGTTTGCCGAAAACTTTGCTGGTGTAGCAGAGACATTCCCGCCATTGTGCTGGTCGCAGGAAAGAACAGAAGAAGGAGCTGGATCTGGCACCGATTACCCAGATGGAGCATGGGCTTCTTATACATATACTCAGGGAACAGGTTCAAATCCTCCTATGGTTCAATTGAGAAACACTAAGGCTGGTTCTAAGCATAATCTTGTTACAAAGGCATTGTCTATGGCTGCTGGTGACTATGTAGTATCCTTGAGAGTTTATAGAAATGCTACTGGTAGCAGTAGTCAGGAAGAGGGTATAAATGTATACGTAAGCAAGACCGACGATCTTGTGTCAGTTGGCAACGATGCTGCCGATCTTGGATTTATCTCCCGTAACTATGCTGTTCAATCAAGTATAAATTCAAATATAATATGTGCAGAAGCAGCATCGGGATGGTACAAATACGAAATTCCATTTACTATTGAGTCTGATGGTGTATACTATGTAATATTTGAAGGTAGAAGCCAATATGGAGGACAGACGTACATGGACGATGTTGTAGTAAAGGTTGCTCCTACTTGTGCTAAACCTACCAATTTAGTTATTACTGACAGGGGTTTGAACGATGTCACTCTTGAATGGATTGCTGGCGGTGCCGAAACTATGTGGAATATCCAGTATAAGAAGGTTTCTGAGCAGGCTTGGACTACAAATAACGGTATAACATCTACAACTTATACAGTTACTGGACTTTTGGCTTCTACCAGCTACGAATTCCAGGTTCAGGCCGATTGCGGTGGCGATTATTCGGAATGGACGGATGCTGTTTCAACAACAACAAAGTATGGCATTGTATTCCTCGAACAATTCGCATCTACAGCGCCAGCTGACTGGAATCAATATACAGGACATTTATCTAACGTGATGAATGGTACACCACTTGCATCTGGTAGCGGCTGGATTTTCAATTCGGGTAATGGAGTTTTCAACGATCATGCCAGAGTTAATATATATGGTGGATCATGCTACAAATGGTTGACAACTCCTACTATTGTAATGGAACCAAATGTACAATTGACTTTCGACCTTGCTCTGACTGCATATAGCGGAACCCTTCAGCCTGCAGCAACTTCAGGACTCGACGACAAGTTTGTTGTCTTGATTAGTACCGATGGTGGTGCAACCTGGACAATACTTCGCCAATATGACAATGTAGGTTCTACCTATGTATATAACAATATTACTCTCGAAGGCGAGGAGGTTGCCATCGACCTTACAAGCTATGGCAACGACGAAGTAATCATAGCATTCTATGGCGAATCTACAGAAAGCAATGCTGATAACAACTTGCACATCGACAATGTAATGCTCGACTATATTCCTACTTGCTTTAAGCCTACAGGTCTTGCAGTTGTTGCTACGACCTTGAACACTGCTACTATTGAATGGACTCCAACTGGAGCAGAACCAGCAAAATGGCAGTACAGACTTAATGGTGATGGAGGAACATGGGAAGATCTTAATGGTGTTACTGGTACAGCAAACAGAACTGCAACAATCACTGGTTTGACCCAAGCAACTGTTTATACAGTCGAAGTAAGAGCATATTGCAGCGACAGCTTCAACGATCAAAGTAGACCAAGTACAGCAGTGTCGTTCTATACTTCATTGTGTGATGGTGGCGATATGTGTGAAATAAGATACGAACTGACTGATAGCGAAGGAGACGGCTGGGAAGGTAATGCAATCAATGTTGTGGATGCATTAACAGGTATAATTCTCGATACTTGGACTGTAGCTAGTGGAGAAGCATCGGCTGAAGGTACTCTTTCGGTTTGCGATGGAAGAGAATTATCATTCGTATGGGAAAATGGAAATTCAGCTGAAGATTGTTCATACATAGTATATGACAGAAATGATGAGGAAATCTTCTCAGGAGAAGATGCTTTTGATAATGCGATTAGCCATACTGTAAGTTGTCAAGAGGTATTATGCCGCAAACCAAGAAATCTTACAGTTTCGAACATAACTGCAACATCTGCTCAGATTTCATGGGTTCCCAATGGTAACTCTGCATTATGGGAATATAAAAAGAATGATGGAGATTGGACACAAGTTACGACCACTCATATAAACCTCACTAATTTGACCGCAGGTGAAACTTACACTGTGATGGTACGTACAGTTTGCGAAAGCGGACCGAGTGAAGCAAGATCAGTTTCGTTTGTAACAGGTGATATGTGTGAAATAAGCTACGAACTTACCGACAGCTACGGTGACGGCTGGAATGGTGCTGCCATCAATGTTGTAAATGGAATGACGGGTACAATTATTGACACATGGACTATTGCTAGTGGTAGATCTGCTACAGGAACTTTACCTATAATCGATGGTAGTACAATTACTTTCCAATGGGTTAGTGGTAATTATGATAGTGAATGTTCGTACGTGATAAAAGATGTAAATGGCAATGCAATAATCTCTGGCACGGGAGCTATAGCTTCAGGTATTGTTCACACTGTTGATTGTCCAGATTGTGCAAGACCAAGAAATCTTGTTGCATCGGATGTTACCACTACTTCTGCTACGATTTCGTGGGAGGCTGGTTCTGCAACCAACTGGACTATTCAATATAGTACCAACAGTAGTTTCTCTACAGTTCTTGGTAGCGTAGATGTTAATGTTCCGCAAAAGGAATTCACAGGTCTCACTGCCGAAACAACATATTATTTCCGCGTAAAGGCTGTTTGTGGCGCTGGCGAGGAAAGCGATTGGAGCAACGTTTGCGAAGTAACTCCATCGGTTTGCCGTCGTATTGGTAGCGGTACTGCAGTTAATGCCGATTTGCCTGCTCAATCTTACTACAACTACTCATATTCACAGCAGATATACACACCTGCAGAGATTGGTTCTGCTGGTCTTTTGAATGGAGTCTCGTTCTTTAACAATGGAACAGCACAGACTAGAACTATAAACATGTATGTGGTATGTACTACTAAGTCAACCTTTACTGGTACGACCGACTGGATACCTGTTACTGCAGAAAATCTGGTATATTCGGGATCTGTAACATTTGCTAATGGACAGTGGACACAAATTGATTTCACTAATGCCGTAGAATATGACGGAACAAAGAATGTTGTCGTAATAGTTGATGACAATACAGGTTCGTATCAAAGTGCTATGTCGTGCCTTGCATTTAATGCTGCAGGCAACCAGGCATTGCATATACGTAACGATAATACCAATTATGATCCGGAAAATGCATCATTTGCCGGAACATTGTCTTCGACAAAGAACCAGGTTAGATTCTGTATCACAGGTTGTGAAGACCGTTCTGGAAACTTGGCATTTATCGCAACTCCGGCAAGAATTAATGTAGGAGGTACAGTAAACTTATCAAGCAATACATATCTTACTAATACAGCATCGCCTTCTGGTACAATTCAGTGGAGCAGCAGCGATACTAGAATTGCTACGGTTGATAGCGATGGTGTTGTTACTGGTTTGTCTGCAGGTAAGGCTACCATAACAGCAACCTTGCCATCAGTATTCGACGGTTTGACTTTATATTGTGCTATGCAGGCCGAATATAATGTGATTGTAGATTGCAACACTTTGACAAATCCAGACTGCTTCGACTTCGAAGACTATACATCTGCTAACGATTTGTATTATCAGGATGCAGGAATTCCTAGCTGCTGGCGTAGAATATATTCTGGTACTTATGCCGAAGGTGCACCTCATGCATATAACGGCTACTTTGCAATGGATGGTAACGCTATTGAAATTACATCAGGTAACTATCAGTTGTATGGTCAGAATTACGGTTATACCAACTACGTTGTAATGCCTTACATTTCGGGTATGGAGAATGGCGGTATGATTACATTCAATGCTTGGTGGCAATATGTGGACTATGGTACTCTTACCGTTGGTTATATGACCGATCCCGACGATGCTGCTACCTTTGTTGAAGTAGCCAATGCTGCACCATTCCTCTACAACTTCGGTTCGGCAACTGCTGGTTTGAACCAGATATCTTTGCCTTCAATGCCTGCTGGTGCTTACATTGCATTCAGATGGGTATGCGAAACCGATTACTTCTGCTACAGTGTGGCAATCGATAATGTATGTATCTGTTCTGCTGTTGCTGGAGCATTCGGACTCACACAAACCAGTGGTACTGTTCTTGTAACTCAAACATTCGATGATTTGAGCTCATTTATAAATAATCAAACAAATGTTCCTGGCAGAATAACATATTCGACCTCTAATCCGACTATAGCTATAGTTGATGAGAACGGTATAATAACAGGAACATCTGTAGGTGAGGCAACCATAACGGTAACATTCACACCAGAAGAAGCTGGTAAGTGCCAGCGTACTGCTGACTTTGTTGTAATTGTCGGTAGTGAGCAATGTAGAGAAATTGGTAATGCAACAACTACTACCTATAGAGCACCTGTCAACAATAAATATAATTATACATATACACAGTTATTGTTTAAGCAAAACGAAATCAATGCTACAGGTCTTATAACTTCTATCAGCTTCCAGTATGCTTACAATAGGCCGATGACAGCAAAGAACTCGGTAAAGATGTACTTGAAGGAAACCGATAAGGAAGCGTTCTCCGGTACAAATGACTGGGTTCTCGATGTAACAGAAGCCGATCTTGTATATTCTGGAGCACTGAACTGCTCGCAAGGATGGAATTCGTACTTCCTTGATGTACCATTCCCATATAGTGGCAGAAACCTGTTGCTTGTAATCGACGATAATTCGGCAAACAATAACGGTGAAAGTTATGTATTCGATTATACTGAGACTAATTTCAATTCTGTAATATCTTATTATAACGATAATAATAATTATGGAAACAATAATATAAGCGGTCACTCAAGACTTTGCGAAAGAACACGTCCTAATACAAAGTTCTGTATTTATGATGGCAGTGCATGTACAATAGTATACGATGCTAGTACAAATTGTATGAATGACAATCAAGAGCATGGTGTATCTAATGCAATTGCGAGCACACATGCAGTAACTGGCTATCCTACTTTTGTAACGAGCGATTTACCGTCATGTAGTATAGGTTTATTCTTGGGATGGGACACCAATCCAACTCCAGATCAAACCGACCCGTCATATGAGCCTCCATATGCACCTGGAGCATACATTGCAAGCGCACACGATATGACCTTGTATGCAATATATAGAATTTGCGATTATGTTAAAATCGTAAAAGAAGGCAGGGCTTACCAGGGTATAGCAGATGGTGGTGTTGATAGTGACGGTATTCAGAAGTTTAATGTATGCGAGGGCGAAGTATTGACGCTTGAAGCACAGAAGAAACCTAACGTTCATGACAATGTTAACATTACTTATAGCTGGGACGTAAACCGTCACGATGGACGTGCGCACGTAAAGAGCAATGAATCTTCTGTAACTTATGAGGCCACCACTACTATGGGTCACGATATCTTGCTCAAGATTGATGGTCATGATGGATGTAAGCAGGAGATTCCTCTACGTGTATGGGTTTCACATGGTCTTAGAACTACTTATGACAACCCGTTTGCTGGTAATATTTGCGTAGGTAAGGCTACTGAGATTATTGTGGGTGATCCTGACGTAGTGCCTGATGCTATGATTGAAGTTGATAATGAAGCATTGGAAATCAAGTCGACTCAGG
This sequence comes from Bacteroidales bacterium, assembly GCA_017617125.1. Lineage (GTDB taxonomy): Bacteria > Bacteroidota > Bacteroidia > Bacteroidales > ML635J-15 > Bact-19. The sequence goes on along the minus strand of JAFZWY010000011.1, from coordinate 11,820 downwards.
GTGTATCTACTACTAAGTTTATCCCCGATGGTGTTGGTGAATGCTATACTTCAGATGTCGAATTTGCCGACTTCAAGGAAAATGCAGTTATTACCGATGCATCAAATATCGACTACGTAAAAATTAATCTGGAGCACTCGCATATAGGTGACGTACAGATTTCACTTAAGTGCTACACTCCGAACTATGAACCTAGAACTGCAATATTGCTGCAGGACCAGAAAAATTCAGCTGGCGGCGGTCTCGATAATGCAACTTATGCATGGCCGTACTTGGTTGTAAGATGTTATGCTAGCTTCGACAGATATATCAATAATCAATATTCAAGTGGTGGTTGCCAGCAAGGCCGTCTTGACAGGCAGAATGTTAGTATGCCAGTATATGTCGGTTACAACGGCACTTCCACAGGTATACGTCAGGAAGGTAGAGCTTTCGATAGGAATATGACTATAGCTGAATTGCTTGCTGAACTTCAAGCTATGTTAAGGAGTACTTCAACTAATACACCTTCTGATTTCTGTGCTGGCGGCTATTATTATAAGTTTAGAGGTTGGGTTAATAATAATCCTGCGAACTATTATAGTTCAGGTTCAAGCCGTTACGGTGGTTATGGCAGTAATTATGCTACTCAATGGTACACTGAAGCTGCTTCATTGGGCTTCGGTAAGCCGGATATGCACGATGGTCTTAGCAACTATATATTGACGCCAAGCTACAATCCAAGTGGCGAAGGTTTAGACTACTGCTGGTCTAATAGCGACAGCTACCAGTATGCTGCTGCAGACGGAAATATTATCGACAATGCAAACCATGAGCGTGGCTATACTAATGCTTTGATAGCAAAGCCTTCGAATGTAAGCAATGGTACACAGTTCTATCATCCGTACCAGAGTTTCCAGAGTCTTGTAGGCTGTAAGTTAAACGGTGTATGGACAATACAGATTTGTGACTCGTGGGGATTGGATAACGGTTATATCTTCAGTTGGGAAATCGGTTTGAAGGATATTGATGACAACGCATGGTCTTACGATATCGAACTGGTTGATTCTCACATGGGCAACTGTGGTGGTTTCGACTCTGGTGACTCAGGTAATACAGAAAACTTGATAAGTGAAATAAACGACAACCCAGACTTCTATATTCACCCGACAATTGCCAATATGGAAAGCCTTGGCATTACTTTGCCATCATATCCTGCATCGTTGACTCGCAGTTGCGAACTCGTACTTGTCGATAACATCGGTTGCGAGACTACAGGAAATGCATTTACATATGATATTTCACAGCCTGCTATACCTCATATTGCTAGTCCTGAAATTTGCTTGGGTGAACAGGCTCATGTACAGGCTGATCTTGGTGGAAGCGGTATGGTACCAGGTAGCCAGTCTATGTTCAAGTGGTGGACTCTGCCAGAAGGAGAAACTGATTGGGTTCCTCTCACTGACCAGGGCGTTACTAATCCTGTAAATGGAGAGACTGCAGCTGAATTCTACTATATCCCAACCCGTTCGGGTGATAGGTTTAGAGCCGAAATATACGATGCCCACGGTTGCGGCGGTATTATTGACGATATCATAATTACAAATCTGCCTGATATTGCAAATGCAGCCGCCTACGATTATATATGGCATGGTAAATATCTAAATACAACCAGCAACGACTGGAATTCAGCTACCAACTGGTACGTAAACAATGGCGGTGGTTCTTATTCTGTTGGCAGCACTTCGCTTCCGACAACAGGAGATAATGTATACATCGGCGAATCGCAGTGTACAAAGACCAACGACTTGTCATTAAGCAACAATGCTTACGCTAAGAATCTTACTATTGGTTCCGGAGCATCGCTTACTGTTACTGCTGGTACAGGATTGAGTATCGCAGGAAACCTCGAGAATATCGGCACCTTGAATGCCAATGAGGTTGCTGGCGGAGCTCAAAGCTATGTATTCTTTGTCGGTTCCGAAGACCAGTCGATAACTAATGCACAGACATTCAGGAATGTAGAATTCTCACAATCGGGTATTTATAATATTACCGCGGACAATGGTATTACAGTTGATGGTTCTGCAACTTTTACAAAGGGTATTTTGACTGGTAATGCAACTTTCAACGAAAATGCAACAGCATCGGTACGCAACTACAGCAGTTATGTTGATGGAACCGTAGTAAAGAAGGGTAATCCGAATTCGTTCACATTCCCGACTGGTAATGATGGCGTACTTGGTGCATTCACAACCAAGATCGAAAATAATACTTCGTCGGGTATGTCTGTCAAATTCAACCACAAGCATGGCGATGGTACAGACGAGTCAGGCTTCTCTAGCGATGCTCCCGATTACTATCCTGAATGGTGGAGTGAAAACGATATGTGTAGCGACAACGATCCGCAGCTCGACCATGTAAGTAACTTCGAGTACTGGAAGGTCGATAACCTAGGCGCAAACACTAACCTGACTAACCTGACACTCAAGGTGGATGCCGATCATCCGACACAGCATTTCCACGACGGTGTAAGCGATTATTCGGCACAGCATATAGTTGCTGCAGCTCACTACGACTGCTGGAAAAACCTAGGCAGAGTTTCAACTACCGTTGCTGGTTCGCATAGCACAATAACGATAACAAATATTAACTCGATTCCACGTACGCGTGGCGGCAACTTCGACGGTATTGTAACCCTTGGTTCTATCGACCGAGCTACCTTGTTGCCTATCGAACTTACAGCTTTGTCGGCTAATTGCAATGGCAAGTCGGTATTGGTAGAATGGACAACTGCAACCGAGCGCAACAACGATTACTTCATAATCGAACGTTCCGACGATGCAATTAACTTTGTTGAGATAGCACGCGTGGCTGGTGCCGGCAATAGCATCGAGCCTATCGACTACAGCTACAGCGACTACGGCAGACGCAACGGTGACAACTATTACCGTCTTGTTCAGGTCGACTACGACGGTACACGTTCGGCTTCGGAAATAGTAGTAGCCTTCTGTTTCGACGACAATGGCGAAGAACCTGAGGTTATGGCTTACCCGAACCCGTTCAACAATGAACTTACTATAGAACTTGAAAACTTCGGTAACCGTCCTACACGTATCGATGTCTTCGATATGCTCGGCAAGCTGGTTTACACCGAAGCGGTCGATGATCCGCAGAATAGCTACAGTACGCTTCTGCAGTTCGGTGAATTGCCACCTTCGACCTACAATGTTCGAGTTTCAACTTCCGACTTTGTAATAAACCGCAAGGTTGTGAAGAACTAAAGTAGCCTAAATAAACACACTAACAAATAGGTTCGGCATCCCAGTGTTCCCCGCATTTGGGATGCCTTTTTTTGTGCCCTAACGGGCAGAATGGTCCAGTCATGCTGATCCCTAACCGTCATGCTGAACTGCTTCCTGAGCGAAGTCGAAGGACAGCATCTGGATACCCCCTTCATGTTTCAGCATCTGCTACAATCAAGTGCCCTTCGGGCAGAAGGAAAAGAGTGCCCTAACGGGCAGAATTGCTTTGCAATCAACGTAGTTAAACCTTTAGCTCGACGAAGTCAAACCTTTAGCTCGCGACACGCAGTGAGCAATTGAACAAATCTGATTCAAATTCCCCAGACCTCTAATATAATTTGTTAGATTACTTGCTTCGCTGCGTGAGCTAAAGGGTTGTATCAATTTGTAAAATTTAACTTCGTTGAGGGCTCCGCCGTTCTCGCGTAGCGACTCCTTTTCTTCTCGCGCAGCGACTCCTTTCGTTTTGAGCCTGCGAAAAACCATTGGCTTTGCCGATCTAAAGATTCGTGTCGATTCGTGTAATTGGCTACGCCGATCTAAATGTTCGTGTAATCCGTGGTTGTTGTTTTTTCGTTCCGAGCGTAGCGATGGAACCTTGTCGTTTGAACTTTGCTCCCATTGCATCGCTACAATTGAATCCTTCCATTTTACTCTCTATTTCTTCATTTAGTATAATCATATTCCCTTTTAATCTTTTATTTTATTTTGTTTATATAATTATTCCTATCTAGTGGTATTTTGTATGTTATTTAGCATTATCTTCGTCCCATTATAGTGTAATTTATTTAGGTAAGTTGTTTTATTCTATTTATTGCGTAGTATAACTCGATGAAAAACCGCAGTATGTATAAAAAAGATATTGATATGAAGAAAGAAACTTCGTATTTCGGCGGTTTGTATAATAATGGGGGGGGGGGCGTAATAACTATTCTGCAGTTTGTATAAATAGTTGCGTCCAATTAGAAAATCATTCTCAGTTAAAACTTCTGCTACGTTCGCTACTTGTGGTGGCGGCATTTTTATGCCTATACGCGGGCGCGTGGGCGCAAACATCATATAATTTTGATGCAAGTAGTACTGCTGGTTGGACATTTGTCGATTCGGATGGAGATGGTTATGATTGGCGGCTTGCTTCAAGCTTGTTGGGTACAGGATTTGGTCGTAATGGTTCTGCAGATGCCATATTGTCACAGTCTTATGCTAATGGTTTTGGTGTATTGTATCCTGACAACTGGGCAATAACTCCACGTATTACTTTGCCAGCATCCGGTATTATAGATTTGAAATATTTTGCCGCAGTGCAAGATGCAAATGATGACGAGGAACATTATGGTGTATATATTTCAACAAACGTTAATCCTAGGGATTTGACTGCATATCATTGTCTTGGAGAAGAGACAATGAGTTATGGTGGCGGTGCCGGCTTAAGGGCAACAGGAACATGGGGCGAAAAGCATGTTGATTTGTCTGCATACGCTGGGCAGCAAGTATATATTGCGTTCCGTCACTTCAATTGTTCCAATATGTTTTATTTGCTTATAGATGATATTGAAATTACAAGTAGGCAACTTAGTGTTGCTGTTTCTCCTGCCGAATATGTTTGCGGTGATGAGATAACTCTTACTGCAAGTGTTACTGGTGGGGTGCCTTCCGGTTTTACTTATCATTGGTATTCGAATGCTGCTTGTACGGCAGAGATTACAACAGGACTTTCTGGAGCAAACAATTCTGTACTTAGTGTAACTTCCGTAAACGGGGCGCAGTACTATTGCCGTCTCGAAGGTGTGGAGAATCGAGTAACTAATTTTGACTACTCTGGAGAAGTTCGGCAATATACAGTTCCCGAAGGTGCAACTTCCTTAAAGTTGGAAGTATGGGGTGCTCAGGGAGGTAATGCTGATATAAGATATACTGGTGGACTAGGAGGTTATTCTGTTGGAACATTATCGTCTCCAAGCGGAACGTTGTATGTTTGTGTTGGAGGTGTCGGTACTACTGATGATGGCTCTTATAGTAGCAGAACTTTATTGTCAGGAGGTTACAATGGTGGTGGTGCTGGACGTGCGTGGAAGAATACGACACATGGTGGTGCTGGTGGTGGCGGCGCTACACATATTGCCACAATGACAGGCACATTGTCTAGTATTGGATATTCTAATAGAAGTAGTGTCTTGATAGTTGCTGGCGGTGGTGGCGGCGCTTCAGATAACGGAAATGGTGGTGATGGTGGTGGTACATCTGGTATTGCTGGTTCCGGAACAGGAGGATGTAACCCAGGAACGCAGACTACTGGTAGTGCTTGGGGATATGCCACTGATTGCTCATATGCCAATGGAGAATGCGGTGGTGGCGGTGGCGGCTGGTATGGCGGTTATAGCGCAACTGCTGAAAATTATGCAGGAGGTGGTGGATCTGGCTACATAGGTGGAGTAACAGGTGGTACAACTACGGCAGGACAGCGCGAAGGTGACGGTTATGCACGTATCACAGCATTTGTTCCCAAGGTATTTTCGTCTGCCCCAATTACTATTGAATGCGGTTGTCGAGAAAATCCTAATACATTCCAGTTCGACTTTTCGTCGCAGACTATGAATATTGGCGATGTAGCAACTACTTATACTGCGACAAACAATACTGGACTTGCAGTTACCTATTCGTCGGAAATACCAGCAATAGCAACAGTTGACCCGTCAACAGGAGAAGTGCATGCTCTTTCTGACGGTACGGTTAAAATATTCGCATATATTCCTGAGGATGCTGTGCATAACTATTGTGAGAAGACAATATTCTATACTCTTACGGTAAATTGTACAGGAGGAACGCCGACAATTGATTTCCCTGCTGAATATAGTGCTGGTACAATAACATATACTCAGGGTTCTGGCATAAAATATCCCGACATAAGAGTAAATGGTGCAGTGTTGCCTTCGTCGGCATACGGTGATGTAACCAATACTGGAGGTGCCGACATTGCCGTTGCAACTGGCGGTGTAGTTAGGATAAATACTGCGCGCGCAGGTTCTGCGCATATCAGCTTGTATGTTCCAGCTACAGGAGGATATTGTTCCACTACTGTTGATTTCGACGTCGAAGTGGTATGTAGTCCTGTTACGCTTAGTGTATCGTATGCAGGTTGTACATCGCATAGTTATGATGCAGGAACAAATACATATACGTTGGTATATGAACAGAATGCTGGAGCCGATCCGCTTACTAGCATTGTAAGTTACAATGGTTCAAACCAACTTCCGTCGGTATCGACTTGCGAGACTAGCAATCCATACGTTGCCAACCTCATAAATGGCGATGATGCTAACAAGGTTTTCCGCGTCGATTTGTCTGCATCAACAGCAAATCCTGTATCTGCGACCTTGCGTGTGCCTGCCCATGGTAGCGATTGCGCTTGCGATGAAATACATTTTGTAATAGACATAGTCTGCACCGATCCTGTGATAACATACGAGCATATATATGATTACACGTTTGAAAGCGGTGCTGCTGCCGAGGCGGTACCTATTGTTTATCCTGGTTTGTCGGGTAATCGTCTGCCAGAAGGAACGAGATTCGTTTCAACCAATACGCTTATCTCATATTTTGATGATGGAAAGGTAATGGTAAATGTAGGTGCAACTGGAGCTGCAAACGTAAGGTTGCGTATCCCTGCATACGGAAGATATTGTGCTGCTATAATAGAGTTTTCTGTATCTGTGAAATATCCATGTACTTCAGAGAATGAAATTTTCTTAACAGAGGGATTGGATGGGAGTATGTATGTAGAGGAATATGCTCCTATATATCACAATCAGTTTTCTTATACACAACAGTTGTTCACAAGTAGTGAACTAGGACTGACGGGTCAGAATCTAATAACTAAGATATGGTTTTATTACAGTACGAGCAGCAGCGATCCTGTGGAAGCACCTTTGTCTATGTATATGGGAAATACTACAGAATCCGATTTGAGTGGGGGGTGGATAACTGAAATTACCAAGGTTGTTGCAAACAAGACGGTGGAATTTTATAACGGTTGGAATGAAATTGAATTGGAGCGTCCATTCCTTTATGATGCAACAAAGAATCTTGTGGTCGCAGTGTATGCCGATCCTGTATATTATACGGATTATTTTATAAGTGTTATAGTGGGCGGACAATATTGTCGCTATGCTAATAGTGGTTCGTCTTTTACAATGATTAATAAGGTGCCTAGCGGAAATAACGGAAATATTAATGAATATTCAGGAAGTTATTACCGTCCAATTATGGTACTTTGTGCTACAAAGCAGTATACTCTTACCTATGCAGGTGGTTCTACCTGTGCGGCATGTGCAACTCCTGGAACAGTAGAGCCGACTAGTTTGCCTGCACAACAGACCGGGTATGGATTGGTAAGGTTGTCGAATGTAGAGCCAATATGTACTGCTCCGCATTCAACATTTGTCGGATGGAGCAAGCTTGAAAACGGGGCCGATGGCGCTGATAATTACTATATGGCAGGCGACAATTTCAATCTTACGCAGAATGAAACCTTGTATGCGGTGTTCATTGATACTTGTGGTACTATAGTGCCGCCTACGCCGCTAGGTACAGCAGGAACTGATGTGGTAACAGGTGGAACTATACCATATTATACTGTTTGTTATGGACAGTCGTTGCAACTTGATGCAGAAGTGGAAGGTCTTGATGATGCAGAAATAAGGGAGTGGCGTTGGAGTATTAATACTCACAATGGCGAAGATCCCGTGGTGCTTCATGGCAAGACTCCTACATATACTCCCGAAGAGATAAACGGCAACGATTTTGACTTGTTTGTGGTAAGACGAAGTGATGGTTGTGTGGCAAAATCTTCTGGTAGAATCAAAATAGGTGGTGGTATGACACCAAATCCTAATAACTATACAGCTGGCGAAATCTGTCTTGGTCGACATCTGGATCTTGTCGTCGGTTCTGCCGATGGTGCCGATGTGCATGTGGATCCTTTGCCAATAAATATTACAGCAAAACTTGGACAAGCGGACACTACTTTCATCCCTGATGGACCTAACTGCCTTGATGAATGCTATACATCGAGTGTGACATTCTATGATTTTCCTACAGGAAGCACTATAACTAGTGCCAATAATATTAATTATGTCAGAGTGAACATGGAGCATTCGTTTATAGGCGATTTGCAGATAAAGATTACTTGTCCGCCACCTGCTTCAAAATCGGCAATATTGCTTGAAGACTGGGATAGGTCAAGTGGTGGAGGATACGATGACTTTGGGTCGGGAACATCCGATTATACCTGGCATTACAGAGCTGATAATGGGAATAGAAGAGCTTTGGGAATGGGTATTCCTAGTGGAAATAATCATGATGGAAGTGATTATTGTAGCGTTGATGACAATCCCTATGGTGTAGGTCTTGATTATTGCTGGTCAAATAGGACTAGTATCGGAGGAAGAACTATTACTTATGCAGGAGGTGAACATGGATATGTACATGAGCAAGGAAGTGCTCTCGGTGGAGGAGAATTTCAAAATCATTATCTCGGAGAAGAATATGAATCTGCATATATGTTAGTACGTCCGTCCGATGTTGAAAATCTTACGCAGTTCTACCATCCTCGTCAAAATTTGTTTGCACAACTCGAAGGATGCCCTCTGAATGGTACATGGACATTGTCGGTATGTGATAATTTTGGCATAGATAATGGCTATATTTTCAACTGGGAAATTTCGCTCAGCGAAGATTTGTTTCCTGATTCATGGAATTATACTGTAGATGTTGGAGGTTCGCGTGTTGAGAACATGCAGGAAGGTGTAGAAAACTTTAACAATCCGACGCTTAATATAAGACCAACACATCCAGATCAGGAAGGTGCACACACTAGTTATCTTGTTATCACAGATAATTTAGGTTGCGACCTTGCTCCTGTACCTATCTCTTATAGTGTTAATGAGGCTTTCCATGTCAATATTCTACAACCGGGTATGGTATGCGTAGGTAGTGAAGCTACGCTTAGCGCAAATCCGGCGCTGCCTACTTATTCGTATGAATGGAAGCCGACGTTAGATGGTGCAGTGCTTAACACTTCGGCGACCTATCGCCCCGAAATTTATGGAAATTCGTCGTATGTGCTTGTTGTTGAGGATTCAAATGTTGATGGTTGTAAGTCCTTCTCGTATGCGGATGTAAATATTAAGTATCCGCCTTTAGGTTCTCTCGATGGCGATTTTGTTTGGTCTGGTGTATCAACAGACTGGAATCACGACAACAACTGGTTTAAACTTACCGATGCTGCGGAGGGAATATATACATTGCAATCTGGTGCAGGTCGCGAATATCCATCTACATCAAGCAATGTGTTTGTAGCTTCTTACTACGATTGTGTAAGCGATCCTACGCTTAATGTGAATGTTGATGCTGGAGTTAAGGACCTTACCATAGGTGATGGCATTACTATCAATGGCGGCAGCAATGCGCTTAGCGTAGCTGGTGATATGACCTTCAATGGTACTGCCGACTTTGCTCCAGGTAGCGGTACGGTCAGCTTTGTCGGCTCTGGCGACCAGACAATAACAAAGAGCGACGAAATCGATTTCAAAAATGTTGTTTTCAATCAGGGGGCTGCAGGACATACAATTACAGCCGATAATGGTATAACAGTCAGCGGTGCAGCAACATTTACTAATGGTGTTGTAGTTGGAGATGCAACATTTGAAGAGAATTCGAGAGTTACAAATACCATAGCTGAAATGACCCGCGCAAGCTACGTCGATGGTCTTGTCACCAAGAAGGGCAGCGAGACGTTTACTTTCCCGACTGGTGGCGACGGTGTGCTGGGTGCATTTTCCGTAACGCTCGGCAGCAACACTGGCGATGTAAATGTCAAGTTCAACCACAGCACAGCCGATAACGGCGACGGAACCCACGGATTCACACTCGCTGAGTTCCCGCGCTGGTGGAATATCAACGATATGTGCAGCGGCAACTCCCCGCAGCTCGACCATGTAAGTAACTTCGAGTACTGGAAGGTAGAAGGTCTTGGCGAAAACACTGCATTGAGTGGTCTTACACTCAAGGTCGATGCTGATGCCGCAACAGAGCATTTCCACAATTCGAGCGCATACGACAGAAGCAAGATTTATGCAGCCGCACACTACGACTGCTGGAAGAACCTCGGTGAAGCGACAGTTACGGTTTCCGACGACCACAAGACAATTACGGTTGCTGGTGTCTCGTCGATTCCACGCACCCGTGCAGGTAATTTCGACGGTATAGTAACCCTCGGCTCCACCGACCACAATACCATTCTCCCAATCGAGCTTACCTCCCTTACCGCAACTTGCGACGGACGCTCCTCGCTCGTAGAGTGGACAACCGCCAGCGAGCGCAACAACGACTACTTCATCGTCGAACGTTCCGACAATGCCATCGAGTTCTACGAGGTGGCACGCGTGGCAGGTGCAGGCAATAGCATCGCTCCGCTCGACTACAGCTACACCGACTACGGCGTACATGGCGGCGACAACTACTACCGCCTTGTTCAGGTCGACTACGACGGCACACGTACGGTTTCGGAGATGGTTGTCGCTACTTGCGTAGAGGCAGGCGAAGCACCCGAGGTTCTGGCTTACCCGAACCCGTTCAGCGGCGATCTTACGGTTGAGTTGGAGAACTTCGGCAACCAGCCGGCACGTATCGATGTATACGACGTGCTTGGTCGCCTCGTCTATACCGAGGATGTCGATGCTCCGCAGAACAACTACCAGACGGTACTGCATCTTGGCGCTCTGCCGGAGGCAACCTACACGGTACGCGTTGGCACGGCAGATTTTGTCATCAACCGCAAGGTGGTAAAACAATAAAATGAACGTTCAACGATTAAACATTGTACCTTAAACGTTGAACCCCTAAACCTGTTTAACACACTCACAAATAGAACGACGTCCCTGTGGTTCCCAGCCACGGGGATGTCCATTTTTAGTGCCTTAAAGTGCATAAGGGAAATAGTGCCACAAGTGGCAAAAATTGAACAAATTTGTTTCAAATCAAACAAATAGATTTGTATAATTTGTTTCAATTTGTTCTATTTAACTTCGTTGAGGGGTACTTGTGCTGAGCGCAGTCGAAGTACGCCGTTCTCGCGCAGCGACTCTCTTTCGTTTCGCGCAGCGACTCATTTTGTTTTGAGCTTGCGAAAAACATTATTGGCTACGCCGAGCTAAAGGTTCGTGTAATTCGTGGTTGTTGTTTTTTCGTTCCGAGCGTAGCGATGGAACGGTATAGCAGATTTACGGGTTAACGTTGTGACGATCATATTGCCATTATTGTTTCGTTGCTCGAAACGCCCTTACAACTTTCAACCCTTTTGCATCTTGTCGTTAGACTGTTAACTTCTAACTTTAAACTTGACTAGTCCTAAATAACCGTTACAGGTTTTTACGGGACAAAGATACAATTAAATACACTGTCGGATATCCGACAGTGTATTTTTATTTTCCTTTTTATAAGTTTTCATTTTCACTTCGCGCTGATTGTGCATAAATTC
>JAFZWY010000010.1 GCA_017617125.1 Bacteroidales bacterium | reverse complement strand
GAAAACCAGACCTACACAATCGCTGCTGCCGATGGATATACGATTGAGGATGTACTTGTCGACGGACAGAGCGTTGGCGCAGTAACAAGCTATACTTTCAGCAATGTAACTGAAGGTCACAGCATCAATGCAACATTCAGCGAAATAATTGTTATACCCGAATGCTTTGCCGTTACCGACCTTACCGCTCGAGTTGAGGCATATGGAATCGTATTATCGTGGAATGCTGCCGAAAACGCAATTTCGTACGAAATCTACCGCAATGGCGTAAGAATCGCCACCGAAACAAATACTTCGACCATCGATATGCAGGGACACGAAGGCGACACATACTACATCATAACCAACTGTGCAAATGGTGGCACTTCGGAAGTTTCGGAAACAGCAACGGCAGCTGCAGAACCAAGCTGCAACGCCATAACCGATCTCGTAGCACGAGTTGAAGCTTACGGAATAGTATTGTCGTGGAATGCTGCCGAAAATGCAACTTCGTACGATATCTTCTGCAACGGAAACTGGATTTCCACAACATCGGGAACATCGTACATCGATATGCAGGGACACGAAGGCGACACATACTACATCATAACCAACTGTGCAAACGGTGGCACTTCGGATGCATCCGATACTGCAGTTGCAACCATCACAGCAATAACTGATGCAGAAACGAACATAAGCGTATATCCTAACCCTGCATCGGATATGGTATTGATTAGTGCCGACGAAAACATAACACGCATCGAAATTGTTTCGATTACAGGACAAATATTGCACACCGAAGAAGTCAACAGCGACAGAATCGAATGTAATATAGAAAACATTACTGCAGGTACTTATATAATAAGAGTATTCGGCAATACAAATGTTTACCTCAAGAAACTGATCGTAAAATAAGCGTAGTTATTTCTTATATAAGCCCTCCTTTTTCGAATCCTGAAACGATGGATGACAAAAAGGAGGGTTTATTGTTACTATAGAACAGGGATACAGCCAGAAGAATCATACGGATGCTGAAATAAATTCAGCATGACAGTTCGGGATTCAGTATGATTATTACGATTACAAAATTATTTCTTAAATCAACTCCTTCAGCTCCTTAAGCACCTGCTGTTTGCCTGGTTCACCGCTGCGCTTTGCCGTTTCGGTAAAATAATGGTGCTGGGTAATGAACTTGTACTGCATCTTGTTCCATTGCTCGATAGAGTCGATCTTGCCACGTTCGAAAAGCTCGCGGAACAAGTTCTGTGAAATAGGTATGAAGTCGGGACGACCGAGATAATCGAGGTCGGCATCGCACATGATCTCCTCGAGCAAGTTATGAGGATTCTGTGGCACCTTAGTCGCATTTATTATGCCCTTGATTATATCAATCTGTTCGCGAGAGAACTTGTACTTCGCAAGCGTCTGATGAGCCAAACGGGCGCCAATTTCCTCGTTATTGTCGTAGCTTGCCATAAATCCGCTGTCGTGGAAAAGCGCAGCACAACGCAGAAGCAACAAATCCTCTTCCGATACATTCTCCTTGGTGCCGATGTCGGTGACACGATATATGGCGTCGGTTGTATGCTTGAGATTGTGATAGTATAGGTTCTTGGGAAGGTCGCGCTGCATTTGCGCAAGTATTTCTTCCTGGATTAGAGAGAAGTTTAGGCTCTGCTTGCGTACATTGAACAAATGGTTTGGAGTAATGCCATCTCCGTTTTCGGAAAGTTCCTCAAGGATTCCGTTCGCGTAGTACATCTCCATTTCTCCCTTGTTCTTTACATTCATAAGTCCGCGGTTTTCGCAGTTGAAGAATTCCTTCACATGACGATAAGTCTCTTCAGAGATATTTACTCGTCCGACCTCGCCATGCGACTCCATGCGGCTTGCAATGTTTACGGTATCGCCCCAGATGTCGTACTCGATTTTTTGCGCGCCTACAATACCAGCCACAACCGGACCTGTATGTATTCCGACACGCATTTTCATCTTGAGGTCGTGATTCCTGTTAAGGTCGTCCAGAGCCTTCTGCATTTCCATTCCGGCAAGCACAACCTCGACCGGATTTGTAGCATCACGATTTGGCATACCACCAGCGCACATGTAGGCATCGCCTATAGTCTTAATCTTCTCGATGTTGTACTTCGATATGATGTTGTCGAACGACACGAACAGTTCGTTGAGGTACTTTATAAGTTCCTCAGGATTGGTAGTAGCCGCAATCTTGGTAAAGCCCTGAATGTCGGAAAAGAGCACTGTAACCATCTCGTATTTCTGCGACTTTGCATTTCCGGTACGCTGCAACTCGTCCACAGCATTCTGTGGCAGAAGCTTCTTCACAAGATTCTCGGTTTGTTCCTTCTGCATTACAAGTTCGTTGGTACGCATCTCAACAAGCTTTTCGAGACGATATTTCTCCTTCGAATGCACAATGTTTCTCCATGCCAGCACCAGAATGAATATCACTACAAAGCTCAGCACATACAGGATATATGCCAACGCCGTGCGATAGTATGGCGGTGAGACCTCGAAGCTAAATTCGGCAATATTGCTCATATATCCGTAACCATTGCGCGAGCGTACCATAAACTTGTACGAACCCTCCGACAAGCTTATGTACTCCTTGTACGAATCGGTTGTCCAGTCGGACCAGTCGTCGTCGAAACCCTCGAGCCTATACTGGTAGTAAGTATCGCCGAAAGTATTGTACGAAAGACCAGCAACCTCGAACCTGATGTTTCGGTCCTGATAACGTATTTTGTGGACAATATCGTTGCTTTCGGAATAATTGAGGTCGAATGCATATATTATCGAGTCGCCAGCGACAGTCACCTTTCGTATCATGCAGACAAATGCGCTGTCGCCTGTGATACTGGCATGATTGCCCTTGCTATACTTGATAAGCGCATCGGAAGTTCCGAACCACACCACGCTGTCGCCTTCGGGATAGATTGTCTCCACCACCGACTCCTCCATCTGTGCAAACGACGACGTTTCGCGGCTATATCCGCCCTTGCCGTCGAACCTTATCACACCGACCTCGCGCTCGTAGGCATCGGAAAACGAACAGCTGTACCAGATATTGTCATTCATATCCTCGCTTATATAGCCGTATACTGTAGAACAACGCGAGCCACTGCAGAAACATGACGAATCCTTGTAGAACTTCTTAGTGCTGTTGTCGTAGCGATAAAGGCCCTCGGAAGTAGAGAACACCGTTCCGAGCCGACGCGTTGGGAACACATCTATCCAGTCGAAGCCGTGAGGAAGGCTGTCGTCTTCGCCATATTGCACGACTTTTACCGACAAATCGAGCGAATCGCCCATAGCGACATGGAACAGACCGTCGCGGTTTGTACCAATCCAGATACCGTACGAATCGGAAACGACAGTACGCGCTATAAACCGCATATTGTCCAATGCACCTATCTTCTCGACCTTATTGCCCGATATTTTTACAAAAGTCAAGCCCTGCCTTCCACCGAGCATTATATAGTCGTTGCCGGCAATAGTTACGCTTCGCATTGAAAAAAACGAACCATCTAGTAATTTTGTAAGCGACATGTCATCGACAAGGAACAAGCCTTCGTTTGCCACAGCATAAAGCTTTCCGTCGTATATATTCAGATTCCAGCAGTTGTCGTGCATACCCCTGATATACCTGAATGTGTTTATGGCTCCGCCAGGACCTACATGGTTTACATATCCAAACAGACCGACAGTTGTACCGACATACAGCTGACCATGATAACGTTTTATGGTAAGGACCGCACCTCGCAGTCCGCTGCTCGAAGCATTGAAGAACGACAGTTCCGAATTGGTTTCGAGCAGAGAAATTCCATTTTCGGTAGCTAGCCAAACCTTACCCTGATTGTCTACGCACAAGTCGTTTATTTCGTTGGTTTTTAATCCATTCGACGAATTCAACAGATAACGGTACTTACCTTCGCTATCAAACGACACAAGACCGCCGCCATGTGTTCCGACCACAAAATTGCCATCATGCAGCATACCGATGCACGAATAATAATTATTCGTTATATACCTGTCGAAATCAGTTGGAAAATAACTTACAGTACCATCATTCGAATACAGCCAGAAGCATGAATTTCTGTTATCGCGCAACAATATCTTGTTTTCCTTTGTCCTGATCATGTCGCTAATGCTGATGGAATCGGCAATTGCAGCACATAAGTCATCGGCTTCGAAAACGCCATGCACAAGCCTTCTCAACGAAGCATTTCTTTTCTGTACATAGACCGAATCGCCAAGGCTCATAAGACGGAAAGGCTCCTCATCAATCAGCTTAGTAATCGATGAGTCGGCAAACATGTAAAGGTTTGTTTCGGTGCAGAAATAAACGTCGTGTCCAGAAGTTACAACTTTTTTTACCTGTCCGAAATTTTCTTCCGAGTCTCTGACAAACAGCACAAGCCCCATGTGACCGTTCTGGTACAGCAGACGTCCAAAAGTATTGTATCCACCGAAATAAATTTCGTTGTCGTCGCTCACTGCCATTGCCGGACGACCTGGAATCTTTACTATATCCCACTTTTCGTTGTCGAACTCCATTACTCCGTTTGTATTTCCGAAATACATGAGCGAATTCTTGTCCTGTACAACGCAAAAATTCTGGCTTTCCTGCCTGTAGTCGGCCGGACCGAAATTTCTCAACTGTGGAATTCCACATTCGTTATACTGAGCAAAAGCCGAAACAACGGCCAGCAAAAAAATAGAAAGCAATAATAATTTCCGTTTCATATCAATAACGACTTGGCAGTTCAACATAGAAGCAAGTTCCCTTGCCTACCTCCGACTCCACCCTGACAGTTCCCTGCAGCATGTCGACATACGACTTTACAATGGCAAGACCGAGACCAGTGCCTTTGGTTGCTAGCTCAACATTTTTTGTCTGGAAGAACCTGTCGAAAATGAAAGGCATGTCCTCCTTCGAGATTCCGATGCCATTGTCGCGCACAAATATGCACACGTTTCCGTCGCCAGTATTGTACCCTACCTCAACCTTTCCGTTTCTTGTGAACTTCAAGGCATTGTTGAGCAGGTTGGTAATTATCTGGCGCAATTTCACATTGTCGGTAACAATAAGCACATCGTCCGCGTCATTGGCAATATTTACAATCTGGACATTGTTTTCCTTTATTAGCCTTTCGCCACGCATCGAAGCACAGATGTCGCAAATAATCTTCTTTACGTTTACAATTTCCGACTTTACCTTCATGACGCCAGCCTCCAGCTTCGACATGTCGATAAGGTCGGAAAGCACATTGAGCAGCTGGTACGACGAATCGAGTATGGTACGCAGGTAATCCTGCTTTTCGGAATTTTCCTCGCCTTCGAGCAGCAGGTCGGCAAACCCTATGATAGCATTCATAGGTGTGCGCAATTCGTGCGAAAGGTTGCCGAGGAAGGCGGTCTGCAACTTTTCATTCTCCTCCGACTGCCTCTTTAACATATTAAGCTGTTCGACAACACGCTCCCTATCAGTAACATCTGAAGCGACCAAGACAACTTCCGATTCCATAGGCAGGAAACGTGCCTCGACCATATAACTGATACCGCCGACTGTGACATTCTTTCTTACCACATAGGGGGCATTTTCCGACAAGGCCCGTGCAATGCCCTGCCTTATTATCATATCGTTTTCCTTGCGCGAAATATATTTTACAAAGTAGGCGACAAAACCCTCATCGTCGCTGTAATATGAATAGAACGGAGAATTCTCGCCGACAAAGACATCCTTTATCTCCGCATTTTCAGTGAAGATAACGCTTACATCCTTCGATGTCCGCAGGAAATGCTGCTTCTCCATTTCCATCTTCTGCACCTGGGCG
This sequence comes from Bacteroidales bacterium, assembly GCA_017617125.1. GTDB lineage: Bacteria > Bacteroidota > Bacteroidia > Bacteroidales > ML635J-15 > Bact-19. The sequence goes on along the minus strand of JAFZWY010000010.1, from coordinate 7,397 downwards.
CGGAAACTCATCAATTGGTTTTCGTAGATTTTCCTATCAGTAATATCAAGTATCACAGCCTGGTACATATCGGTAGAAATGGCTCCCGAGTACATCTCGACAATCTTCACTGTTCCATCGCCGCACTTCAGTTCACGTTCGGCACTTATCACATCGCCAGCATCGACATGGGTATAGTCCAAAGGTTTCGACGAGAGGCTTCCCTGGGTAAACAGGTCCGAAATATTCTTGCCCAGTATCTCGCTCGGAGGCATCTTTATCATTTCGCAGAAATGGTCGCTCACATCGATAATATCGCCGTGAGTATCGCCGATAAGCACACCGCAGGGCGACTGCTCCACTATAAGTTTGTAACGCGAAGCGGCATTGAGCGACTTGGACGGACCTTTCTTGCGCAACGCGCGGTCGATAAAATAGCAAAGGGTGTTGTCGTTGTCGATGTAGTGCAAATGCACCTCGAGCTGCGTTGGCTTGCCTTCCGACGGTATCTCGTACACAAAAACTTCTTCCTTTCGGTTCGACGCGGTGACCTCTATTCGACGGCTTTTACGCTTGTTATCCTTAAGCACCTCCGAAAGCGATTCGCCGCGTATGTCGTATTTTATCTTGAGCAGCAAATAAGCCTTTGCATTTACCCTTTCAATCTTATTTCCCCTGACCCATATCAATCCGCAGATTGAATTGTCGAACATTGCCAGATTGTAAGTGTACTGAGCCGTGAGATTATCTTTTACCTGCTGCAGTTCGCGGCGGTTTTCCATTACCACGGCGATATACCTCTGACCCATCTTTCCGACAGGCATCAGACGGCAAGTCATCTCGAGGTCTCCCCAGATGGTATTTTTTGCCATAAATTTGCGTTCGGTTGGAGTCTGGCTGTCGTAGAGCAATGCCAGATTGCGCTTAATGCCCGTTGAACCAAAATCGCCGAGGTCGAATATCGACTTTGTAAGGTATAGCTTGTAATCCCAGCCCCACATTTTGGCTGCGGCCGCATTAAGGTCGCATATATCACCGTTTTCGGAAATCAGGATATAGATCTCCGACATTATGTCGAAAGTATCGCGATAAGTGAGGAACGAGCCTGCTCCCGACGTATTGTCGTCGCGCTTGCTGTCGGTATGCGGTGACACCAGCGACACGCAGAATTTCTGCTCGCCGAATATAAAGACATAGGAATATACGCTTACATTTATAATTTCGCCGCCATTCTTTACAAGCGAATATGTTATAACTGGGTTTTTCTGGTTGGTAGAGAATATTACTTCGAGCGAGCTCTTACATTTTGGCAGGCTTTCTTCGGTAAAGTAATTGTCGAGACTGTCGTAAGGCAGGTCGTCCTGTGTTCCATACCCCATTATCTGGCGCATCATAGGATTTTCGTACACAATAATGCGGTTCTGGTCGCAGATCACCACGCCTGCTTTCAGTTCGTTGAAAAGCTGGCTTATCAGACTCCACGCCATAGCATCCTCCTGCTTGACGCGGACGCTTGGCTCCTTGAAGCGAACAAGGGCATAGTATCGCACATTGCCGTCTTCGGTACATTTGAGAATCGATTCGAGAAGGCTCACAAACGCGCCAGTACGTGTACGAAGGTACAAGGGCTTTTCGACAACGCAGTCGGTATTGGCGAACATGGATGTAAGATCGGATCTTAGGACAACGTATTTGCCCTCGGCAATGGCATCCATTAGTTCTGCTTCGGAAGAATAGCCGAGCATTTCGGCAAACTTGATATTTACGCTGATGAATTTTCCGTTCGAATCGAGCTTATACCCGGGAACCATCATATCGGTCTCTACATTCGACTCGCTAATAATCCTATTGCGCTCGATTAAACTTGCAATTATAATCTTGTTCTGTTCTTCGATTTGCCGTTCGACTTTGCTAAGACTCCTTTTCATGACCGAAATAATATTCAGTGCAAATTTAAAATTTTATTGGACACGACACAAAAAAAAGCGAACCTGCAATGCAGATTCGCTTGTCGGGGTGAGAAGACTCGAACTTCCGGCCTCTACGTCCCGAACGTAGCGCGCTACCAACTGCGCCACACCCCGTCGCAAAAAGCGGTGCAAAAATAAGATTTATTTTTCACATCGCATTATTTTTTTTGCATTTTTATTTTTCAGCGAAGGTTAAAACAAAAAAAGTCCGCCTTGCGAGCGGACTTCTTTATTTTCGAATACAAGTTCCTTATCCCTTGAGTGCTTCGGCACCGCTGGTGATTTCGGAAAGCTCGTTTGTAATGGCAGCCTGACGTGCCTTGTTGTACATGAGCGTGAGAGTCTTGATGAGCTCGGTTGCATTGTCGGTTGCCTGATGCATTGCTGTCATACGGGCACCCTGCTCGGCTGCAAAGCTGTCGAGCACCGACTTGAAGAACTGAATCTTCATCGACTTCGGTATCATGTCGTCAACAATCTTGTCGACAGTAGGCTCAAAGATATAGTCGGATTTCTTGGCTCCTTCGCCTGCCTCGATGGTAAACGGAAGGAACGGCTCAATCTTCAGTTCCTGCGATGCTGCATTCTTGAAGCTGTTGTATACAAGGTCGACCTTGTCGTACTTGCCGTCAACAAAATCCTTCATTATCGGTTCTGCAATCTCGGCTGCAGTTGCAAAGTTGAGCTTGTCGAAAATTTCCTCGCTGTGAGCAACAATCTCGAACTTCTGCTTGGTTATAAAGTCGGTAGCCTTCTTGCCAAGGCAAATGAACTTTACGTTGCCCTTTTCGAGCTGGGTAGGATAATTCTCCTTCACGTGAGCCATAGCCTTCTTGCAGATGTTGGAGTTGAAACCTCCGCACAATCCACGGTTTGAAGCCATAAGCACCACCAGCACCTTTTCGACCTTGCGCACTTCGCCATAGCAGCTTGCGTGGTTCTTGTCGAGGCTTGAACTGACCTCGGCCAGCACGTCGCGCATCTTGTCGGCATACGGCCTAATCTGCAAGACTCTGTCCTGAGCCTTCTTCAGCTTTGCCGCAGCAACCATCTTCATTGCAGATGTAATCTGCTTGGTTGACTTTACAGAACTGATTCTATTTCGTATATCTTTAAGTCCTGCCATACTTGCTTAATTATTTTTTGTATTTCTTAGTTAAATCCTTTGCGACTTCGGTAAGCACATTGGTGATTTCGTCGGAATATTCGCCCTTTGCAAGACGGTCCATGATGTCCTTGCGGCTTGTGTTCATGAACTCGATGTATTCCTTTTCGAATTCGCGTACCTTGTCGATTGGAACGTCCTTCATAAGACCCTTGGTTCCGCAGAAGATGATAGCTGCCTGTTCCTGAACCTTTACAGGTGCATGTTCTGGCTGCTTCAAGATTTCGACGTTCTTACGGCCCTTGTCGATTACCGAGAGGGTAACTGCATCGAGGTCGGAACCGAACTTAGCGAAAGCTTCCAGTTCGCGGAACTGAGCCTGGTCGGTACGAAGGGTACCCGCGATTTTCTTCATACACTTGATCTGTGCCTTTCCACCTACACGCGATACCGAGATACCTGCGTTGATAGCGGGACGGATACCAGCGTTGAACAAGTTCGACTCGAGGAATATCTGTCCGTCGGTGATAGAAATCACGTTGGTCGGGATGTATGCCGAAACGTCGCCTGCCTGGGTTTCGATGATAGGAAGAGCGGTCAACGAACCACCACCTTTTACCTTACCCTTGAGGCATTCGGGCAAATCGTTCATCTTGGCTGCAATCTCGTCGGACTGGATAATCTTTGCAGCTCTTTCGAGCAGACGTGAGTGCAGATAGAAAACGTCACCCGGATAAGCTTCACGTCCTGGTGGACGACGGAGCAACAACGAAACTTCACGGTACGAAACTGCCTGCTTCGACAAGTCGTCGTAGATGATGAGGGCGTGACGTCCAGTATCTCTGAAGTATTCGCCGATTGCAGCGCCTGCGAACGGAGCGTAGTACTGCATAGCTGCCGAGTCGGAAGCCGTTGAAGTAACGATGATGGTGTAGTCCATAGCACCGTAGCGTTCCAAGGTCTTTGCAACGTTAGCAACGGTAGAACCCTTCTGACCGATTGCAACGTAGATACAATAAACCGGGTCGCCCTTCTCGAAGTTTTCCTTCTGGTTAATTATAGTATCGATTGCGATAGCCGTCTTACCTGTCTGACGGTCACCGATAATCAATTCACGCTGTCCTCTTCCGATTGGAATCATGGAGTCGATAGCCTTGATACCAGTCTGCAACGGCTGGTCAACTGGCTGACGGAAAATAACACCGGGAGCAACTCTTTCCAGAGGCATTTCAAACAATTCGCCCTGAATAGGTCCCTTGCCGTCGAGCGGGTCGCCGATTGTGTTGACAACACGACCCAACATCTGCTCGCCGACCATGATTGATGCAATACGGCGCATTCTCTTTACCACATTGCCTTCCTTGATCTCGTCGCAAGGTCCTAATACTACGGCTCCTACATTATCTTCCTCAAGATTCAAAACTATCCCCTTGGTGCCATTCTCGAATTCGACAAGTTCATTCGACTGAACATTATCCAATCCATAGATTCGAGCGATGCCATCTCCTACCTCAATAACAGTGCCGACCTCTTCCAAGTTGTTCTTGGTTGCGATGCCGTCCAACTGCTGCTTCAGTATCTGAGACACTTCGGATGGTTTAATATCTGCCATAAGTCGTATGTTTAATTAAATGTTATACCTATTAATATATTGTTCTCTGAAGAGACTGTTTAATTTCCTGCAATTGCGTCCTTACGCTCAAGTCGAGCTGCTGGTTTTCGATGCGTACAATCACACCGCCAATCATCTGCTCGTCAACCTTGTTCTTCAAATCGACATTTGCCTTGTAAACCTCCTTGATGCGGTTTTCGATGTCGGCACGAAGAGCGTCGTTGAGCGGTTCGGCTGTGGTTATCACAACTTCCTTGCAGTTGTTCTTCCTGCGGTACGAAGTCTCGAAGTTCCTGAGGATGTCAACCACATATATTTCGCGGTTCTTATCAACGAGGAACTTGAGGAAGTTGAGCGACAAGTCGTCAATCTTTCCAGCGAAAGTGCCATCGAAAAGGTTTATCTTGTCGGACTTCTTTACGATAGGGCTAGCCATCACCTCCTTGAATTCGGGAAGTTCGGCCAATGCTTCGCGCACGAGACGGAAATCGGCATATACCTTTTCAAGCAGACCTTTTTCCTCAGCAAGCTCGAATATTGCCCTCGCGTATCTTACAGAAATCTTGCTCTGATTCATAACTAGTTGAATTTAATTTCTTTTACCAAATCGTTCACGAGCATTTCCTGTTCAGGAGTTGTGCTAATCTGCTTGCGTACAACCTTTTCGGCTACTGCAATCGACAAGTCGAGAACCTGATTCTTGATGTCGGCCATTGCAGCCACCATCATTGCATCGCGCTTCTGCTCTGCCTCTGCCATAACCTTAGCGGCAGCCTTTTCAGCTTCGGACTTTGCCTGTGCAACAATCTGATCCTTTATTTCACGCGCTTCCTTCAGCATCTTGTCTCTTTCTGCACGAGCCTCGTCCATGATTTTCTCATTGTCGGCCTGCAGTTTCTTCATCTCCTCGCGGGCAATTTCTGCCTGATTCAATGCATCCTCGATGCTCTGGCTTCTTTTCTTTATTGCATTGTTGATTGGCTTCCATGCAACCTTACCCAATACGATGAGCAAAGTCAAGAAGATAATGGTGGTCCAAAAAACTAATCCAATTCCGGGCGTTACTAAATCCATAACTTATATACTTTTAATTTAACTTTTCCTGTTTTTAAACGGAGCCTCCAACCAATCGTTGGAGATTCCGTTTTTTTGTTGCACTGAATTAAGCGATCAAAGCAACTACAACACCGAACAAAGCAACACCTTCTACAAGAGCTGCTGCGATGATCATTGCAGTCTGAACTTTACCTGCTGCTTCAGGCTGTCTTGCGATAGCGTCCATTGCTGCGCTACCAATCTTTCCGATGCCTAAACCTGCACCCAATACTGCCAAACCGGCGCCAATTGATGCGATTGTTGTAATTCCCATAGTAACAAATATTAAAAATTAAACATTAAAAATTCCATATCAAAATTCTACTCGTGCTTGTGCTCTGCCACTGCCAGACTAATGAATACTGCCGACAGCATGGTGAAGATGTAAGCCTGCAGGAATGCAACCAGCATTTCGAGGCAGTCCATGAACAATACGAAAATCACCGATACCGGAGCGACTGCTATTGTCTGGAAGATGAATATCAGCGAAACCAAGCTCAATATGATGATATGTCCTGCCGAAATGTTGGCGAAAAGACGAATCATAAGAGCAACCGGCTTAACGATGATACCCATGAGTTCCACAACTGCGAGTATAGGTTTTACGAAAACCGGAACGCCGGGCATCCAGAATGTGTGGTGCCAGTAGTCCTTGTTTCCGTTCAAGTTTATCATAAGGAAAGTGAAAATGGCGAGAACCATTGTCACTGCGATGTTACCCGTTACATTGGCATTGCCGGGGAAGAACGGGATGAGACCTAATATATTATTAAAGAGTATGAAGAAGAACACGGTCATGAGGTAAGGCAGGAACTTGTCGGTCTTTTCGCCAAGGTTCGGGTAAATCACATCGTCCCTTACATAGAGGAAAACCGGTTCCAGCACTGCCTGCAATCCTTTCGGACGACCCGGGTGCTTCTTGTAAGCCTTTGCAAAGCTGATGAATACTATTAATAATATAATGGAAACGAGTATCATTGATGCTACGTTCTTTGTAATCGAGAAGTCCAATGGTTTTTCGTTGGCGATTTCGGCATTTGCGTTTGCCTCGAGGTATTCAAGACCTTCGTGGAATTCCATTGCTGTGGTTTCTTCGCCGTTCTGGAAGGTAAGACCGCCTTTTTCGTTAGCAAGGTAAATCTTGTCGTTGGCGAGGATGTAGGTATTGTCGCCCTTGGTTACGGCTTCGTGTCCGTGATGGAATGCGCCCGACATGAAAAAGTCGAGATGTCCGTTTGCAAACACAATCACTGGCAGTGGAACAGCAACCGGAACTTCAACTTCCTCTCCGTTTTCTTCCTTTGTATAGTCGAGGATGTGCCATACGTGAGAATCCTTAATGTGACCCATAATAAGGCTGGTTACATCAAATTTTTCCTCCTTGGCTGCTTCGGCCTGCGGTTCTTCTGTCGGTTCAGCAATATTTTGCGCGATTTCGTCCGATTCCTCAATCTGTTTTGCTGTGTCCTGAGGTTGCGCCTCTGTCTCCTGAGCGCAAACTGGCATTGCGAAAGTCAGCAATACACAAAGACTTAACAAAAACCAAACATATTTCTTCATATTCCAATTATGAATTTTATTGTAAGACCACAAATTTACATTTTCTTTTTTAGAAAACCACAACTTTTTTTAAAGT